>JAYQKD010000003.1:0-317772 GCA_038142505.1 Gammaproteobacteria bacterium
AGGATTGTCAGTTCTTCAGTACTTTATCTCAACTCATGGAGCAAGAAAGGGTCTAGCTGATACTGCTCTTAAAACTGCTAACTCTGGTTATCTAACTAGAAGGTTATGTGATGTATCAATGGACTCAGTTATTAATATTGATGATTGTGGTACTGAAAATTCTATAACAGTAACTTCTATAATTGATGGTGGTGAAATTATACAAGCCTTGACTGATAGAATTTTTGGGAAGAGTTATTGCAGAACCTATTTTAGATGCAGATGGTAAAGAGTTTTATTCAAAAGACACTATGCTTGATGAAGATGCAGTTGATAACATTGAAGCATTAAATTTAGCTTCTTTAAAAGTTAGATCACCAATGACTTGTGAGGCTTCAATTGGAGTATGTTCCAAATGTTATGGTAGAGATCTCGCTAGAGGTCACTTAGTTCACCGTGGTGAAGCTGTTGGTGTTGTTGCTGCTCAATCAATTGGAGAGCCAGGCACTCAGTTAACAATGCGTACTTTCCATATAGGAGGTGCTGCATCAAGTTCATCAGAAGATAATGCTATCTTTAATAAAAATGCTGGTGTTGTCTCATTTAGTGACGATATAAAGACAGTAACTAATAAAGACAAATTAGAAGTAGTAGTTTCAAGAAATGCAATGGCAACTATTACAGAATCTAGTGGAAAAATCATTGAACAATATAAAATTCCATATGGTGCCACTATTGAAGTAAAAGACAAGGCAGAGCTTAATGCCGGTGTAAAAATCGCTTCATGGGATCCTTATACAAGACCAATTATTGCTGAAGTATCAGGTAAAGTTAAATTTGTTGATATCGAAGATGGAGTTACCGTAAGAGAGCAGATGGATGAGCTTACAGGACTTTCAAGTATAGAAATAATTGAAGTTTCTGATAGACCTACAGCTGGAAGGGATATGTCACCTAAAGCTTTAATACAAGATTCTAAAGGTAAAACTTTATTGATGGGTGAGTTTAAAGCTCCTGCTGAATATCCGTTGCCAGCTGGTGGACTTGTGAATATTGCTAATGGGCAAAAAATAAATGCTGGTGAAGTTATTGCTAGGATGCCACTTGTTGCATCCAAAACAAAAGATATTACTGGTGGTCTTCCTAGAGTAGCAGACCTTTTTGAGGCAAGAACTCCAAAAGATGCAGCAGTTTTATCTGAAGAAACAGGAATTATTTCTTTTGGTAAGGAAACAAAAGGTAAAGTTAGATTAGTAATTACTCCAGAAGGAGCAACTAAGAAGTCTCAAAATAAGGAAATGCTTATTCCAAAGCACAGAACTCTCTCAGTTTTTGAGGGTGAAAGAATTACTAAAGGAGATATGATCTCAGATGGCCCATTAAGTCCACATGATATATTAAGACTTAAAGGCATACCTGAGCTTACTAATTTCATTGTTAACGAAATCCAAGATGTTTATAGGCTTCAAGGTGTATCCATTAATGATAAACATATTGAAACTATTCTTAGACAAATGCTCAGAAAGGCACTAGTTATAGATGGTGGAGATACTAAGTTTATTCAGGGTGACCAAGTAAGTTATGCAGAACTTAAAGAAGAGAATGAAAGAATAGAGTCTGAAGGAAAGACACCAGCAGAATTTGAAAGAGTGCTTTTAGGAATTACTAAAGCATCTCTTGCTACTGATTCGTTTATTTCAGCTGCATCATTCCAGGAAACAACAAGAGTCTTAACTGAAGCAGCAGTGACTGGCAAAAAAGATCATTTAAGAGGTCTTAAAGAAAATGTTGTTGTAGGAAGGCTGATACCTGCTGGAACTGGTATGGAATTCCATGACAGACTTAAAAATAAGAAACAATATGACCTTGAGGAACAAACGCTTTCTGCTGATGATATAGAAGCAGCATTAAGACAAGAACTTCAAGAAAATGAGGAATAGTGTTGACCGCGGCTTATCTGCTCTATAAAATCGCGGCCTAACTAAAATAAATTATTATGGCAACAGTAAATCAATTATTAAAAAGTCTAGAAAACCAAAAGTTAGAAAGACTGACGTTCCTGCACTTAATGCATGCCCTCAAAGAAGAGGAGTGTGCACACGTGTATATACAACAACACCAAAAAAACCTAATTCTGCACTTAGAAAGGTATGCAGAGTTAGATTAACAAGTGGTTTTGAAGTTACATCATATATTGGTGGGGAAGGTCATAATTTACAAGAACACTCTTTAGTACTTATAAGAGGTGGAAGGGTTAAAGATTTACCTGGTGTTAGATATCATACTGTGCGAGGAACACTTGATACTTCTGGAGTAGCAAATAGAAAGCAGAGAAGATCAAAATATGGAGCAAAAAAGGGTAAATAATTATGCCAAGAAGAAGAAGTCCTGAGAAAAGAAAAGTATTACCGGATCCAAAATACAAAGATGTAATTCTTGCAAAGTTCATGAATAATCTCATGAAAGATGGTAAAAAGTCTGTTGCTGAAAAAATTGTATATGGAGCTTTTGATCAAATTTCAAAAACTTCAAAAGAAGAAGCCTTTAGAAGTTTTTATGAAGGCTTTAGAAGAAGTTAGTCCAGTTGTAGAAGTTAAATCAAGAAGAGTTGGTGGTGCAAATTATCAGGTTCCAATTGAAATTAGACCAGCGAGAAGACAGGCTCTTGCAATGAGATGGATCGTAGACGCCGCTAGAAAAAGAAATGAAAAATCTATGAATTTAAGATTGGCCGGTGAATTATTAGATGCTTCTCAAAAAAAAGGTTCAGCGGTAAGAAAAAGAGAAGATGTTCATAAAATGGCTGAGGCTAACAAAGCTTTCTCTCACTTCAGATTTTAATTAACTAAATAAAAAGACTATGGCAAGACAAACTGTATTAAATAAATATCGTAATGTTGGTATATGTGCTCACGTTGATGCTGGTAAGACAACTACTACTGAGAGAGTTCTTTTTTATACTGGTCTTTCTCATAAAATTGGTGAGGTTCATGATGGTGCTGCAACCATGGACTGGATGGAGCAAGAGCAAGAAAGAGGAATTACTATTACATCTGCTGCAACAACATGTTTTTGGAGTGGAATGGAGCAACAATATCCACAGCACAGAATAAATATAATTGATACACCTGGTCACGTTGATTTTACTATTGAGGTCGAAAGATCTCTTAGGGTTCTAGATGGTGCTGTAGTTGTTTTTTGTGGTACATCAGGAGTAGAACCTCAATCTGAAACAGTATGGAGACAAGCTAATAGATATGAAGTCCCAAGAATTGTTTTTGTTAATAAAATGGATAGAGCTGGATCTAATTTTGATAGAGTTATAGACCATATTAAAACATGATTGCATGCTAATATTGTTCCAATTCAATATAACATTGGAACAGAAGACGATTTTAAAGGGGTTGTAGATTTAATCAATAACCGTGCAATCTATTGGAATGAGGACGATCAAGGTTTGACTTTTGATTCAAAAGATATACCTGAAGATTTGATTGATAGATGTTCTCAATTAAGAGAAGAGATGGTTGAGGCTGCAGCAGAAGCTAATGAAGAACTGATGGATGCATATCTTGAATCAGGAGAGCTAACCGTTGAACAGATCAAAGAAGGCTTAAGGATTAGATCTTTAGCAAATGAATTGATTGTTGGTTTATGTGGATCTGCATTTAAAAATAAGGGTGTTCAAGCAGTTTTGACGCTGTTATTGATTTTCTTCCTGCTCCAGATGAAGTTAAGGCTATATCAGGAGTTATACCAAATAATTCTCAAGAAGATGAAGTTGCTGATTCAAGAAAATCATCAGATGATGAGCCTTTCTCAGCTCTAGCTTTTAAGATTGCTACGGATCCTTTTGTAGGAACACTTACATTTATCAGAGTTTATTCTGGAGTTTTGTCTGTTGGAGATGCAGTTATTAATTCTACAAAATCAAAAAAAGAAAGAATTGGAAGAATGGTACAAATGCACTCAAATAATAGAGAGGAAATAAAAGAAGTCAGAGCCGGCGATATTGCTGCCTGTATAGGATTAAAGGATATAACAACAGGTGATACTCTATCAGATGTTGATAAGCCAATTGTCCTTGAGAGAATGGACTTTCCTGAGCCTGTTATATCTGTTGCTGTAGAGCCAAAATCTAAGCCTGATCAAGAAAAAATGTCTTTAGCACTTGGTAAATTAGCACAAGAAGATCCTTCTTTTAGAGTTGCAAGTGATGAAGAGTCTGGCCAAACAATTATTTCAGGCATGGGTGAACTTCATTTAGATGTTCTTGTAGATAGAATGAGAAGAGAGTTCTCTGTGGAGGCTAACATTGGTAAACCTCAGGTTGCTTACAGAGAAACAATTAAAGAATCTGTAGAGGTTGAAGGAAAGTTTGTAAGGCAAAGTGGTGGTAAAGGTCAATACGGTCATGTTTGGTTGAAACTTGAACCATTAGGTTTAGATGATGAATATGAATTTGTAGATAAGATTGTAGGTGGTGTAATTCCAAAAGAATATATACCAGCAGTGAATAAAGGTATCCAGGAACAAATGCAAAATGGTGTAATCGCTGGATATCCTTTATTAGCATTAAGAGCAACTTTATATGATGGTTCATTTCATGATGTAGACTCTAATGAAATGGCATTTAAAATTGCTGGATCTATGGCCTTAAAGAAGGAGCTACCAAAGCTAAACCAGCTATATTAGAACCAATAATGAAAGTTGTAGTTGTTACACCTGAAGAGCATATGGGTGACGTTGTTGGTGATTTAAATAGAAGAAGAGGAATTATATTAGGTATGGAGGATATAACCTCAGGGAAAGAAGTGTCATCTGAAGTACCTCTAGCAGAAATGTTCGGGTATGCAACAGATTTAAGATCAGCTACTCAAGGTAGAGCAACATTTACTATGGAATTTACTAAATATGGAGAGGTTCCAAGTAATATAGCTGAGACTTTAAAAACATCGTAAAACAGAGCCTATAAAACTGTTTAATAATGTTGACAGTTGAGCTCTAAGGGGCGTAGAATACGCCACATTTTGCGATAAGTGAAATAAGAATAGAATTTAAAAATAAAGGGTAATAAGGAAAAAAATGGAGAATCAATCAATCAGAATTAGGCTTAAGGCTTTTGATTATAGACTGATTGATGCTTCGGCTAAATTAATAGTTGAGACTGTAAAAAAAACAGGCGCAGTTATTAATGGGCCAATCCCATTACCTGTAAAAAAAGAGAGAACAACAATATTAAAATCTCCGCATAAAGATAAAGATGCAAGAGACCAATATGAGATTGTTACATATAAGAGATTAATGGATATAGTCAAGCCAACTGATAAAACAGTTGATGCTTTAATGAAATTAGATCTATCCTCTGGGGTAGATGTTCAGATAAGCTTGGGCTAATCCTATTTTTAACGCAATTAGCGGCCATAGAGGGTAAAAGCCCCGTAAAAGGAGATTAAATTGAGCATAGGCTTAATAGGAAAAAAATCAGGAATGTCTCGTCTTTTCCTAGAAGACGGAGAGTCAGTCCCAGTTACTGCAGTTTCTGTTTGCGGTAACTTTATAGCAGACATAAAAACATCTCAAAGAGATGGATATAACGCTTATGTTGTATCTAAAACTACCAAGTCTAATAACGTTAACAAAGCCAAAAGTGAATTTTATAAAAAAATTAACCTTGAGCCAGGCATCTTAGCAGAATTTAGGTCTAGAGATGAAATATCAGAGGAATTCCAGGTTGGAAAACATTTAACTGCTGATATTTTTGAAGTTGGACAGTATGTTGATGTAACCGGAACATCAAAAGGTAAAAGGTATGCGGGTGTTATTAAACGTCATAATTTTTCTATGCAAGATGCTACTCATGGTAACTCATTGTCACATAGAGCTCATGGGTCTATTGGGCAATGTCAGACACCTGGGAGAGTGTGGAAAGGAAAAAAATGTCCGGGCACATGGGTAACGTTCAAAAAACCGTACAAAGCTTAAAGATAGTAGAGCTTGATGTTGAGAACAATATTATTTATATCAAAGGTGCAGTTCCAGGATTCAATGGATCTGACTTAAAAATCAAACCAGCTCTGAAAAAATCATGAAAATAGAATTATTATCATCAACAAAGAATCAAGATATAAATATATCTGAGAATGCCTTTAGTAAAGATTTTAATGAATCTTTAGTACATCAAGCTGTAGTAAGTTTTCTTGCTGGTTCAAGACAAGGAACTTCCAAACAAAAGACAAGATCTGAAGTTAGAGGTGGCGGAAAGAAACCATATAGACAAAAAGGAACTGGTAGAGCTAGAGCTGGAACTATCAGAAGCCCACTGTGGAGAGGTGGTGGAATAGCATTTGCTGCTACACCAAGGAACTATAGTAAAAAAATCAATAAAAAAATGTATAGGGCGGCCATTAGGTCAATATTTTCTGAACTTTTACGTCAGGGTAGGCTTGTCGCAATTGAGAAACCTGTTCTTGAAAAACCTAAGACAAAAGAAATTGCAAATTTCTTGAAAGAATTCTCATTAAGTAAAGTTCTAATCATTACAGATGAGCTAGATGTAAATTTGTACTTGTCTGCTCGTAATATCCCTAATGTAGATATTATTACGGTAAGAGAAATCAATCCTGTTAACCTTCTTAAAGCTCAAAAAGTCGCTGTGACTGCAGATGCATTCAAAAAAATTGAGGAATGGATAGATGCGTAACGAAAAATTATACACATTAATAAAATCTCCAATAGTTACTGAAAAGTCTGCAAGAATTGGTGAATCTCTAAAACAAATAGTTTTTAAAGTAGATTTAGATGCCAATAAAAGAGAAATTAAGAAAGCAGTTGAAGAGCTTTTTAAAGTTGAGGTTACTAAAGTTACTACCTCAGTTGTTAAAGGTAAAAAGAAAAAGAAATAGATTTGGGTTGTACAAAAGATCAGATTATAAAAAAGCTTTTGTATCTCTAAGTGCAGACTCAGATATTCAGTTTGAGGGTATGAATTAATCATGGCAGTTATAAAAGCAAAACCAACCAGTCCAGGAAGACGTGGTGTCATATCTGTAAAGGCTGACCTTTATAAAGGCAAGCCATTAAAATCTTTGACTCGTGTTAAGTCAAAAAATGGCGGCAGAAATAACAATGGTAGGATTACTGTTAGACATCAAGGCGGAGGCCATAAACAACATTATAGAATTATAGACTTTAAAAGAAATAAGTTTGATATACCCGCTGTTGTTGAAAGAATTGAATATGATCCAAATAGATCAGCTCATATAGCTCTACTTTTATACAAAGATGGGGAAAGAAGATACATTATTGCTCCATCAAAACTAAGGGTTGGAGACGAAGTAATATCTGCTGAAAATTGTGAGATCAAAGTCGGAAATTCCATGAAGCTTAAGGATATTCCACTAGGTACAAATGTTCATTGTGTTGAATTAAAACCACTAAAAGGAGCTCAATTGGCTAGAAGTGCTGGAACATCAGCGCGTTTAGTTGCAAAAGAAGGAATTTATGCAACTTTAAGACTTCAATCTGGTGAAACTAGAAAAGTTTTATGGGAATGTAGAGCAACTCTTGGAACAGTTTCTAATCAAGAAAATAATCTTAGATCATTGGGTAAGGCTGGAGCTAAAAGATGGAGAGGTGTTCGACCTACAGTCAGAGGTGTTGCTATGAACCCAGTAGATCATCCTCATGGTGGTGGTGAAGGAAGAACTTCAGGAGGTAGACATCCTTCAACTCCTTGGGGTGTACCAACTAAAGGATATAAAACTAGAAAAAATCAAAGAACAGATGATTTAATCATCAGAAGAAGAGGAAGCAGGAAGTAATAAATATGCCAAGATCATTAAAAAAAGGACCATTCATAGATTTATCTCTTGAAAAAAGGTTGAAGCTGCATTGGCTTCAAACGACAAAAGGCCAATTAAAACTTGGTCAAGAAGATCTATGGTAAATCCATCAATGGTTGGACTAACTATAGCAGTTCATAACGGTAGACAGCATGTACCTGTTTATATTAATGAAGATATGGTAGGTCATAAATTAGGTGAGTTTGCTATAACAAGAACCTTTAAAATGCATTCTGGCGATAGGAAGGCTAAATAATGGAAACAAGAGCTTATTTAAAAGGAACTAGGCTATCTCCACAAAAAGCAGGCTTGGTAGCTAATGCTATAAGGGGTAAGTCCGTTCAAGATGCTATGGATTTTCTTACATTCAACAAACAAAAAAAGGATCTGCTGTTATCAAAAAATTACTTGAATCAGCAATTGCAAATGCTGAGCATAATGATAAAGCTGATATTGATTTACTAAATGTTAAATCGATTATTGTTAATCAGGGTATGAGATTAAAAAGAATGAAACCAAGGGCTAGAGGAAGAGCAGACAGAATTATCAAACCTACATGCCACATTGAAATCATATTAGCTGAAGGGGACAAATAATGGGACAAAAAGTACATCCAAATGGCTTTAGATTAGGTACTTCAAAAAAGCAAAATGCAAATTGGTATGCAAAAGGTAAAGATTTTTCAACTAATTTAATTCAAGATCTAAAAGTTAGAGATTATTTTAAGAAGAAATTAAAAAATTCTTCTATTAGCAGGATTGAGCTTGAAAGATCAGCAGAAAATTTTGTAGTTTCTATATACACATCTAGACCTGGAATAATTATTGGTAAAAGAGGCGAAGAAATTGATAATTTAAAAAAGGCTGTAGAAAAAATTGTTAAAAGACCATCTCAAATTAATATCAAAGAGGTTAAGAAACCTGATTTAGATGCTCAGATTCTTGCAGAAGGCGTTGCTCAACAGCTTGAAAAAAGGGTCATGTTTAGAAGAGCAATGAAAAGAACTGTTCAGAGCGCTTTAAGACAAAGTGCGAAAGGTGTAAGAATCGAAGTCTCTGGAAGGTTAAATGGTGCTGAAATAGCAAGAACAGAGTGGTACAGAGAAGGTAGAGTTCCTTTACATACTCTAAGAGCTGATATTGATTATGCAACAGCTGAAGCATTAACCACTTACGGAATTATTGGTGTCAAAGTTTGGGTTTTCAAAGGTGAAATCACAGAAGATCCATTTAAAACTGAAGTTGGAGTTAATTAAGAATGTTACAGCCAAAACAAACTAAATTTAGAAAAATGCACAAAGGCCGAAATAGAGGCCTAGCGCAAAATGGCAATACTGTTGCTTTTGGTAGATTTGGTCTTGTTGCCTCTGGCAGAGGTCGAATAACTGCTCGTCAGATAGAAGCGGCAAGACGTGCAATGACAAGACACATTAAAAGAGGTGGAAACATTTGGATAAGAATTTTCCCAGACAAACCTATAACAAAAAAACCTTTAGAGGTTCGAATGGGTAAAGGTAAAGGAAATGTTGAATATTGGGTAGCCCTTGTTCAGCCAGGAAAAGTTATGTTTGAAATGGCAGGAGTTGAAGAAGCACTTGCCAGAGAAGCTTTTAAGCTTGCTGCAGCAAAACTTCCTATTAAAACTCACTTTTTAAGTAAGGACGTATAGATGAATAAAGAATTACAAGACCTTAGAAAGAAAAATCTAGAACAGCTAGATGCAGAGTTATTGGCTACTAGAGAAGAGCAATTTAATTTAAGAATAAAACATAAGACTGGTCAGTTAAATGAGACCAATCAACTTGGATCTGCAAGAAAAAAAATTGCAAGAATAAAAACATTAATGAATGAATTAAAAACACAGGATAGCAAATAATGAGCACAACTAATCCAAGAGTTCTATCAGGAGTTGTTATCAGCGATAAGGCTGACAAAACAATTACTGTAAGAATAGAAAGAAAAGTAAAGCATCCTCTTTATGGAAAAGTTATGAAGAGAGCGACAAAAGTTCATGCGCATGATGAAAACAACTCAGCTTCAATTGGTGATGTTGTTACTGTTAAAGAATGTAGACCGATTTCCAAAAATAAGACTTGGGTTCTTGTTCAAGAAAATGTAGCTGCAAATGCAAATGAAGCTAATACCGTTGAGGAGAGTGAATAATGATTCAGATGCAGTCTTTATTAAAAATTGCTGATAACAGCGGAGCAAGAAGTGTTATGTGTATCAAGGTTCTTGGGGGATCAAAAAGGAGATATGCAAATATTGGTGACATTATTAAGGTTGCAGTAAGAGAAGCTATCCCAACTGGAAAAGTTAAGAAGGGACAAGTTGTCGATGCATTAATAGTAAGAACAAAAAAAGGTGTTAGAAGAAGAGATGGATCATTAATTAAGTTTGACGAAAATGCAGCTGTTCTTATTAATAACCAAAAAGCTCCTATTGGAACTCGTGTATTTGGTCCAGTTACCAGAGAACTGAGAGATGGCAAGCACATGAAAATTCTATCTTTAGCTCCGGAGGTTTTATAACAATGATTACTCCAACAAAATTAAGAACTGGTGACGAAGTAATAGTGGTTGCTGGTAAAGATCTCGGAAAAAAGGGGACTTTAAGAAAAATATTAAAAGCAAAAAACAAAGGTATTGTTACTGGAATCAATATGGTAAAAAAACATACAAAGCCTAATCCAGAAATGGGTGTTACTGGTGGAGTTGTTGAACAAGAAGCTGCAATTGCATTATCAAATTTGGCTATATGGAATCCAGGTAAAAAATCTAAAGATAAGATTTCATACTCAACAAACAAAGAAGGGAAAAAAATTAGATTATTTAAATCTGATAATAAAGAGATAAAGTAGATGTCAAATTTAAGAGAAAAATATAATTCAGAACTTAAGGCTGTGCTTCAAGAAAAGCTTGGCATTAAGAATGTTATGGCTGTCCCAAGACTAACAAAAGTAGTCATTAATATGGGAGTTGGTGAGGCGGCCAATGACAAAAAACACCTTGAATCTGCTGTGCAAAATCTTACCGCTATTGCTGGTCAAAAGCCTGTTATTACAAAAGCAAGAAAATCAGTAGCAAGCTTTAAAATTCGTGAAGGCTGGCCTTTGGGCTGCAAAGTAACCCTTCGTGGCAACAAGATGTATGAGTTTATGGAAAGACTTATCAACATAGCAATTCCAAGGGAAAGAGATTTTAGAGGCTTAAGTCCAAAATCTTTTGATGGCCAAGGAAATTATAATTTTGGTATCAAGGAACAAATAATATTCCCTGAGATTAAGTTTGATAATGTTGACACTATCAGGGGTATGGATATTTGTATAAATACATCTGCAACTAACAAAGAAGGTGCTAAAGCTCTATTAGAAGTTTTAGAGTTTCCATTTAAGAAATAGGTAAATAATATGGCAAAGAAATCAATGATCGCTAGAGAGCAAAAACGAATCAAAATGGTTGCTAAGTATGCTGAGAAAAGAGCAGCTTTAAAAGCAATCATGAATGATCAAAATGCAAGCAGTGAAGAAAGGTATGAGGCTTCAATAAAGTTTCAGAAACTTCCACGAAACTCTAGTCCTTCAAGAGTAGTTAGAAGATGTCAGGTGACTGGTAGACCTCATGCTGTATACAGAAAGTTTGGCTTAAGTAGAATCAAGCTTAGAGAAGCAGCCATGAGAGGCGACATTCCAGGTTTAGTTAAATCAAGTTGGTAATAATAATATGAGTTTTCAAGATCCTATAGCAGATTGTTTAACAAGAATACGCAATGGCCTAATGCGTGGAAAAGTAGATGTGGACGTTCCTTATTCAAAACTTAAACATGAGTTAGTTAATGTGTTAGTTGCAGAAGGCTATGTAAAAAGCTGTGCAAAGACAGAGCATGATGGTAAGCCTGTTCTCCAAGTGGTATTAAAGTACCATAACGCCATACCTGTAATTAAAACTCTTAAGAGAATAAGCAAACCAAGCTTAAGAAAATATTCACCCTCAAATGAACTTAAGGCAGTAAAAAATGGTTTAGGAGCATATATTGTTTCTACCAATCAAGGCCTTATGACTGATACAGAAGCTAGATCAAAGAATGTTGGTGGCGAAATTTTGTGTGAGGTATTTTAATATGTCTAGAGTAGCAAAAGAGCCCAATAGAAATAGTTGAAGGTGTATCAGTAAACCTTACAGATTCTTGTATTGAGGTTAAAGGTAAGGTTGGTGAATTAAAATTTGATTTACCAGAAACCGTTTCTTTAGAAATTGATGACAATATCATCAATGTTCGATATAACGAGAACGATCAACAATCAGTTGCCCTTGCTGGTACAACCAGAGCATTAGTTAATAATATGATTATTGGTGTTTCTCAGGGTTTTGAAAAAAAAAACTTGAATTAAAAGGTGTTGGATATAGAGCAAAAGCATCCGGAAAACTGCTTGAGCTCACTCTGGGTTTTTCTCACCCTGTAAAGTATCAACTGCCTGAAGAGGTTCAAGTAGAAACGCCTTCTCAGACGGAAGTTGTTTTAAAAAGTCACAATAAGCAAATATTAGGTCAAGCTGCTGCTGAAATAAGAGCTTTTAGACCACCAGAGCCATATAAGGGCAAAGGTGTTAGATACTCTGATGAAAATGTTAGAAGAAAAGAAGCTAAAAAAGCTGCTGGAGCATAAAAATGAGCATTAAAAATTTATCTAGATTAAGAAGAGCAAAAAAAACGAGAATGAACATTAAGAATCAGGAAACACCCAGATTGAGTGTTTATAGATCATCAAAACATTTTTATGCTCAAGTATTTGATAGTTTAGGCGCTAAAGTCATTGCTTCTGCATCTACAACTGAGAAAGATTTAGGTACCAAATCTAACAATTTAGCTGGAGCTGAAGCTGTTGGAAAAAAAGTTGCAGAAAGAGCAATAGAAAATGGAATTAAGAAAGTAGTTTTTGATAGATCAGGATATAAATATCATGGTCGAATAAAAGCTTTGGCTGATTCTGCTAGACAAGCTGGACTGGAGTTTTAATTAAATTATGAAAGAAAATAATATAGCAAATAACCAACAAGTAGATACGCTTGAAGAAAAGTTAGTTCAAGTCAACAGGGTGGCTAAGGTTGTAAAAGGCGGAAGGATTTTTGGTTTCACAGGATTAACAGTAGTTGGTGATGGGAATGGAAGAGTTGGTTTTGGAAGAGGAAAGGCTAAAGAAGTTCCAATAGCAATACAAAAAGCAATGGAAAATGCTAGAAGAAGCATGGTTGAGGTAGAGTTAAACAATACAACTTTATGGTATCCAGTTAAAGCAAAACACGGATCAGCAAATGTATACATGCAGCCTGCTTCTGAGGGTACCGGTATTATTGCTGGCGGTGCAATGAGAGCTGTTTTAGAGTTGGCGGGTGTTCAAAATGTATTGGCAAAATGTTATGGATCAACAAATCCAGTTAATGTTGTTAGAGCTACCATCAATGCATTAAGTTCCATGGAGTCTCCAGAAACTGTATCTGCTAGAAGAGGAAAAAAGGTTGAGCAAGCATCATGAGTAAAGATAAAACAATGACTATTAAATTAGTTAAAAGCGGTATTGGAAGAATGGAGAAACATAAGCTATGCATTAAAGGCTTAGGTTTTAAGAAATTAAATCAAACTGTAACTATATTAGATACACCAAGCAATCGTGGCATGGTTAATAAAATAGCTGACATGATTGAAGTTCAGGAAGGTTAAGATGAGTGAGAATAATACAAACGTCATGTCATTAAACAGTCTAACTAATAAAGGCACAGCCCAAAATAGAAAAAGAGTGGGTAGAGGCATGGGCTCTGGAAACGGTAAGACGGCTGGCAGAGGTCATAAAGGCCAAAAGTCAAGATCTGGAGGAGGAGTCAGGTTAGGTTTTGAGGGTGGTCAAATGCCTTTACAAATGAGATTACCAAAGTTTGGTTTTTCCTCAAGAAAAAATAATTATTTAAAAGAAGTGAACGTTAAAAACATCGACGGCCTAAAAACTGTAACTTTAGAAACATTAAAGGAAAACAAGATTATTCCTAAGTCTGTCAAAAAAGTTAAGATTTTTGGTACTTTTGATCTTGGATCAAAAGTAAATGTGGAAGGAATTAAGGTTACTAAAGGAGCCAAAGAGTCAATAGAAAAAGCTGGCGGTACTGTTTCAGAAATTTCAAAAGATGTTACCCAGGAGTCAAAATAATAAATGAGTGAACAGGGAAAAGGCATGAGTGATCTTTGGAAAAGATTACGATTCGTATTTGTTGCAATTCTTGTGTATAGAATTGGAACACATATCCCTATTCCTGGAATAGATCCTGATAGATTGGCTGCATTATTCGATCAAAATCAGGGAACCATTATAGAAATGTTTAATTTATTTTCTGGTGGTGCTCTAGAGAGAATGAGCATATTTGCATTAAATGTTGTGCCATATATTTCATCAGCAATTATTATGCAACTATTTTCAAACTCTATACCATATTTACAAGAACTAAAAAAAGATGGTCAGGCTGGTAGAAATAAGATAACTCAATACACTAGATACGGAACTGCTGTTTTAGCATTTATACAAGCATCAGCTCTCGCTGTTACTCTATCTGCAAGCGGTTTGGCCTATACTCCTGGTCCTTCATTTTTTGTATCAGCTGTCTTTTCAGTTGTAGCAGGAACTATGTTCTTAATGTGGTTGGGTGAACAGGTTTCTGAGAGAGGAATTGGTAATGGAATATCTATTATCATAGCAACAAGCATTCTTACTGGTATACCTGGAGCCATAGGACAAGCTCTTGAACAATCAAGACAGGGTGATATAAGTGTTCTTGTTTTGATAGCTATTGGTCTTTTATCAATGGCTGTTATAGCTGTAGTAGTTTTCATTGAAAGGGGTCAAAGAAGAATCACTGTAAATTATGCACAAAGGCAACAAGGCAGAAAATTAATGCAAGCCCAAACAAGTCATTTACCATTTAAAGTTAATATGGCTGGCGTCATTCCTGCTATTTTTGCAAGTACATTTTTGTTATTCCCAGCATCATTATCTACTTGGTTTGGACAAAGTGAATCATTAGGATTTTTACAGAGCTTTTCTTTAGCATTAAATCCTGGGCAACCTTTATATATTCTAGTTTTTGCAGGATTAATAATAAGTTTTTGCTTTATTTGGCTTGCCTTAACATTTAATACTAGAGAGGTTTCTGATAATTTAAAAAGATCTGGAGCATATATTGCTGGAATAAGACCTGGTGAGCAAACAGCAAATTATATTGATTCAGTTTTAGCAAGACTGACAGTATTTGGAGCAATCTATTTAACACTTATTTGTCTACTTCCTTTAGCTCTAATTAATTTCGCAGGCATATCGCAAACTATTGCAGTGGGTGGAACTTCTGTATTAATTATTGTGGTAGTTTTAATGGATTTTATGGCACAAGTTCAATCTCACATGATGTCATCACAGTATGCATCATTAATGAAGAAAGCTAATTTAAAAAATTATAAAAGGTAATATGAAAGTTAAAGCATCAGTAAAAAAAATATGCAGAAATTGCAAAATTGTAAGACGTAATGGTGTCTTATTTGTAATCTGTAAAACAGATCAAAAACATAAGCAGAGGCAAGGTTAATTTATGGCTAGAATCGCAGGAGTAAATATTCCAGAAAATAAACACGTTGAAATATCTTTAACACACATTTTTGGAATTGGAAGAAAGACAGCACAGAATATTTGTACTGAATTAAAAATTGACTATACAAGGAAAATATCAGATTTATCTGAGGAAGAAATTGAAAGCATTAGAACAGCAGTAGGAAAGCTTGTTGTTGAAGGAGATCTTAGAAGAGATATTAGTACAAACATTAAAAGATTAATGGATCTTAAGACATACAGAGGTATAAGACATAGAAGAAAGCTACCTACAAGAGGTCAAAATACTAAGAATAATGCTAGAACTAGAAAAGGCCCTAAAAAGCCAATGAGAGGTTAATTAGATGGCAGCTAAAGGAAAAAAAGGAAAGAAAATAGTAACAGATGGTGTTGCGCATGTGCATTCATCTTTTAATAACACAATTATTACAATAACTGACAAGCAAGGTAATACAGTATGCTGGGCAACATCTGGTGGATCTGGTTTTAAAGGTTCTAGAAAAAGCACACCATTTGCAGCACAAATTGCTGCTGATAAGGCAGGAAATGCTGCAAAAGAGTTTGGCATGATAAATTTAGATGTAAAGGTTAAAGGACCAGGTGGAGGAAGAGAATCTGCTATCAGAGCTTTGAATGCATGTGGACTAAAAATAAAAAGTATTACTGATGTGACTCCGCTCCCACATAATGGTTGCCGTCCATCTAAGAAGAGAAGGGTTTAAGGGAGTATTAAATGGCAAGATATACAGGACCAAGATTAAGGCTTTCAAGAAGAGAAGGTACAGACCTCTATCTAAAAAGTGGTATTAGAGCGATTGAATCAAAATGTAATATGGATTCTCCTCCTGGAGCTGCAGGTGGTGCACGAAGAGGAAGATTGTCTGATTATGGACTTCAGTTAAGAGAGAAACAAAAAGTTAGACGTATGTATGGCGTCTTAGAAAAACAATTTAGAAATTATTATAAAAAAGCTGCATCTTCAAAAGGCAATACTGGAGAAAACTTACTTAGCTTGCTTGAATCAAGAATGGATAATGTTGTTTATAGAATGGGTTTTGGCTCAACAAGAGCTGAGGCAAGACAAATGGTTTCCCATAAAGCTTTTAAAGTAAATGGTAATGTAGTTAATATTCCTTCTTATCAAATACAACCTGGTGATGAGATTGAAGTTAGAGAAAGAAAAAAAGGTCAATTAAGAATTGCTTTTGCTTTAAAAATTGCTGCTTCAAGAGAAGAGTGTGATTGGATTGAAGTAGATGAAGCTAATTTGAAGGGTGTTTATAAATCAGTTCCAGATAGAACAGATTTAAGCACAGAAATTAATGAAAATCTCATAGTTGAGCTTTACTCAAAATAAAATATTAAAGACGGAGAAAATTATGCAAATATCAGTTATAGATCTTTTAGTCCCAACTGAAATTCAAGTTGATGACGTAACACCAAATCTGTCAAAGATTACGTTAGAGCCCCTAGAAAGAGGTTTTGGACATACTTTAGGTAATGCTCTAAGAAGAATTTTATTATCATCAATGCCTGGTGCTGCGGTCACAGATGTTGCTATTGATGGAATTTCACATGAATACAGCACTATAGAAGGTGTTAGAGAAGATGTCATTGATATTTTATTAAATATAAAAGATATGCCTGTCAATGTTATTGAGGGTAATCAAGCAGAGATTACTCTTGACGTAACTGGCCCATGTGATGTCTTAGCTTCATCTTTCGAGGTTCCTGGTAATGTTGAGCTTGTGAATCCTGATTTTCATATTGCAACAATTGTAGATAAAGTTAATTTAAAAATGACACTAACTGTTAGGACTGGGAGAGGATACGAGCCGGCAGACCTAAGAGATGATGAAGATAGAGTAGTTGGAGCACTAAAAGTTGATGCTTCTTATAGTCCTGTTAGGAGAGTTTCTTATACTGTTGATAATGCAAGATTTGAAAAAAGAACTGACCTTGATAAATTAGTAATTGAGCTTGAAACTGATGGAACTCTAGATCCAAAGATGGCTATAGAGCACTCTGCAACTATTCTTCAACAACAATTAAGTGCTTTTGTTGATCTTGATGCGATTGCTGAGCAAGAAGCCAAGAAAGATCAAAATGATTTTGATCCTATTTTATTAAGATCAATCGAAGAATTAGAATTAACTGTTAGATCAACAAATTGCTTAAAAGCTGAAAGTATCTTTCTTATAGGTGATTTAATTCATAGATCTGAGTTCGATTTATTAAAAACTCCTAACCTTGGAAAGAAATCTCTTAATGAGATTAAAGATGTATTAGCTTCTAAAGATCTTTCTTTAGGAATGAATGTAGAAAATTGGCCACCAGTAGGATAAATCATGAGACATAGAAAAGCAGGAAGAAAACTAAACAGAAACTCTTCTCATCGAAAAGCATTACTAAAAAATCTTGCTATTGCTCTTATTGAGCAGGAGATTATTAAAACGACCTTGCCTAAGGCAAAAGAGTTAAGGAAAGTAATTGAGCCTTTAATTACTCTTGGAAAAGTTGATTCTGTTGCTAACAGAAGGCTTGCTTTTAATCGATTAAGATCTGACGCTGCTGTAGCTAAACTATTTACAGAAATCTCTGTAAATTCAAAAGATAGAAATGGTGGTTATACAAGAATTATTAAAGCTGGATTTAGGCCTGGAGATAAAGCAGATATGGCTTATATCGAGCTGGTTGATAGAAATACAACTGAAGATTCTTTGACCCAAGAGCCAGAACTTAAAGAAGATTCAGCAGCATAGTATTTAAAGTATTTTATCTAGAAACTGACCTGTAAAAGATTTTTTAATTTGAGCTACTGACTCTGGTGTTCCTGTGGCTACAATATTACCTCCATCACTTCCACCTTCAGGACCTAAATCTATTATCCAGTCAGATGTTTTTATTACGTCAAGATTATGCTCTATAACCAGAATAGTGTTGCCTTGTTCCTTAAGTCTATTTAGTACATTAAGAAGCAATTCTATGTCTGCAAAATGAAGACCAGTTGTAGGCTCGTCTAAAACAAATAGAGTTTTTCCAGTACTTCTTTTAGACAACTCTTTTGCTAATTTTATTCTTTGAGCCTCTCCTCCTGATAATGTAATGGCTGACTGACCTAATGTTATATATCCAAGACCAACATCGTTAAGCGTAATTAGTTTTTTCTTAATTGCAGGAAGAGCATCAAAGAAATCTAAGGCCTCCTCAACTGTCATATTTAAAATGTCGCTTATGTTTTTATCCTTGTATTTAACTTCTAATGTTTGCTCATTGTATCTATGTCCATCACAGACATCACATTTGACATATACATCTGCAAGGAAGTGCATTTCAACTTTTATCATGCCATCTCCCTGACATGCTTCACATCTTCCTCCTTTAACATTAAAACTAAATCTACCTGGCTTATATCCTCTTGATTTAGCTTCAATAGTCTGAGTAAGTAGATCTCTTATATATGAAAACAATCCAGTATACGTAGCAGGATTTGATCTAGGAGTTCTTCCTATGGGAGATTGATCAATGCTAATTACTTTATCTAAATGCTCTAAACCTTCAATTTTTTCACAACTAATCTCTTTTGTTAATTTTGATTTATTGAGCATAAATGAGCTCAAAGGAAGAAGTGTTTGATTAATTAAAGATGACTTTCCTGATCCTGATACGCCTGTAATACATGTAAATAATCCAACAGGAATTTCAACAGATATATTTTTTAAGTTATTTTCATGGGCATTTATAATGCTAATAAACTTATCACTTAAAGGAAGTCTTTTCTTTGGTGTTTTTATTTCTTTTTTGCCAGATAGGTATTGAGCAGTAATAGATTTTTTGTTACTTAAAATATCATCCAAACTTCCGTGGGCACAAATTTCTCCTCCATGTTTTCCAGCCCCTGGACCAATATCAATAATATAATCAGCACATCTTATAGCTTCTTCATCATGCTCAACTACTATTACAGTGTTGCCAAGTTCTTTAAGGTTTTTCAGTGTTCTAATAAGTTTTGCATTATCTCTTTGATGAAGGCCGATAGATGGCTCGTCAAGAACATAAGTCACCCCGACCAAACCTGATCCAATCTGGCTTGCAAGTCTTATTCTTTGAGCTTCACCTCCAGAAAGTGTTTCAGCGCTTCTATCTAAAGTAAGATAATTTAATCCAACATCCTCTAAAAAAGTTAATCTTTCAGTAATTTCTTTAAGAATTTTCTCAGCTATTTTCTTTTTTGCGCCATCTAGCCTCATTTTCTTAATGAAGTTCAAAGCTTCATTTATTCTCATACTAGTTATAGTATGAATTTGTGTTTTATTTATGAAAACATTTCTCGATTTTGTATTTAGCCTTGAGCCATTGCATTCATCACAGGAACTTTTAGACATTAATTTTGATAATTCATCTCTTATGAAATCTGAGTCAGTTTCCTTAAATCTCCTCTCAGTGCTTGGAATAATCCCTTCAAATTTGTGTTTTCTAACAATTCTACTGCCACTTCTAAACCTATGAGAGAAGTCTACTTTGTCCTTAGAACCCCATAAGATAATATCTTTTATATCTTGGGGATAGTCTTTCCATTTTGTTGTTAGGCTGAAATTATAATGTTCTGCAAGGCATCTTAATTGATAAAAATAAAATCTATTTCTTCTTGTCCAGCCCTTGATAGCTCCATTTGAAATAGATACATCCTCATCTTGAATTAGTCTTTTCTCATTAAAATACTGAATTACTCCCAGACCGTCACATCTTGTACAAGCTCCATACGGATTGTTAAATGAGAACATTCTTGGCTCGAGTTCAGCGATTGCATAACCACACTGAGAGCAAGAATAATTTGATGAAAATAGCTCAGTTTTACCATCATTAATATTTTCTATTTCTACAAGGCCATTAGATAATGTTAATGATGTCTCAAGTGACTCAGCTAACCTTGACCTGTCTTCTTCTGATTTTTTTATAACTAACCTATCAACAACTGCAGAGATATCATGTTTTTTATTTTTTTCTAATTCAGGAAACTCTTCAATAGGATATATAACCCCATTTACTTTTACTCTTACGTATCCACTTTTTCTTAAATCATCATAGATAGCAAGATGCTCTCCTTTTTTACCTCTTACTAGTGGAGAGAGGATCATGATTTTTGATCCTTCTTTTAATTTATATATTTCATCACAGATTTCAGTAACAGTTTTTGCTTTTAATTCTTCATTATGATCTGGGCATATTGGAGATCCAATTCTTGCATACAACAACCTTAGGTAATCATATATTTCTGTTACTGTTCCAACAGTTGATCTTGGGTTATGTGATGTAGCCTTTTGTTCAATTGAAATAGCTGGTGACAAACCATCGATTTGGTCAACATCTGGTTTTTCCATCATTGAAAGGAACTGTCGAGCATATGCAGACAAGGATTCAACATACCTTCGCTGACCTTCGGCGTAAAGAGTGTCAAAAGCTAAAGAGGACTTACCTGAACCCGATAAACCAGTGATAACAACTATCTTATTTCTTGGTATCTCAATACTTATATTCTTTAGATTGTGAGTGCGAGCTCCTTTGATAAAAATACTATTCATTTACAATAAAAATACCGTGATGAAAAAATTAAATTAGGTTAAACTTCTAAGATTCATTATAAGAGGTAATTATGAGTAGAGGCGTAAATAAAGTAATTTTAGTAGGAAATTTGGGTCAAAAGCCTGAAATGAGGTACACAGCAACTCAATCAGCTGTTGCAAATCTTTCAGTTGCTACAACAGAGTCATGGAAAGATAAAGAAAGCGGCGAAATGAGAGATAAGACTGAATGGCATAGAGTGGTTTATTTTGGAAAGCTTGCTGAAATTGTAGAAAAATACCTCGATAAAGGCTCCAGTGTTTACATTGAAGGAAAACTGCAGACAAGAAAATGGCAAGATAAAAATGGAGCTGACAGATGGACTACTGAAATTGTAGGCAGTGAGCTGACTATGCTTGGTTCAAGATCAACAAACACAAATAATTCTTCTGATTTTGACCAATCTGAGTCACCTTTCCCTGATAATGATGCTGGAGAAGGTTTAACTGACGATGATATCCCGTTTTAAGTCATCTAACTCTTGAAGTTTAAAACTCTCTTATATAAAAAAGAAAAATCTCTATTAATTGTTTATTTAAATAGACCAGAAAAGCTTAATGCATTTAATCAGCTCATGCTTCATGAGCTCTTAGAGGTATTTGAAGAAGTTGATAGAGAAGATTCTATTAATGCTCTAATTATTTCAGGCTCAGGAAAAGCTTTTTGCTCTGGTGCAGATTTATCAGCAGGAAAAAATACATTCAACTCTGAATTTAATAATTCAAGAGATTACAAAGAGAGTTTCAACAGAGACTCAGGTGGAATTCTTGCCCTTAGAATGTATAGATGCCTTAAACCAATTTTAATTGCATGTAATGGTGTTTCTGCTGGAATTGGAGCAACACTTCAACTTCCAGCTGATATACGAATTGCTTCTTCAGAGGCTAAGTTTACCTTTCCTTTTGCAAAAAGAGGTATTGCTCCCGATGCCTGCTCAAGTTGGTTCCTTCCAAAAATTGTTGGCATATCTAAGGCATTGGAATGGTCATACTCTGGGGAACTTATAGATGCTGATACTGCATATAAAGCTGGGCTAGTTTCTTATCTTGTTGAACATAACGATTTAATGAAATTTACCAAAAAAATAGCACAAAAATTGATAGCTGATTCTTCACAAGTATCCGTTGCCCTGACAAGACAAATGATGTGGACACTTTCAAACACAGATTCCCCATATGAATCACATGAAATTGATAGTCAAATAATAGAATCAAGAGGCGCATCCGCAGATGCTTTTGAGGGGGTGGAATCATTTTTGGAAAAAAGGAAAGCTAAATTTCCTAATAAAATTTCTAAAGACATGCCTTCTATTTTTCCATGGTCAATTAATGAGTTTGATGAAAAGTAAAATTAGATAAAGATATGTTATTCGAAACATACAATTTAAAGGGCTTAAACTTGAGGAATAGGATAGTTATGGCTCCAATGACTAGAAATCAGTCACCGGGAGGAATACCAACTGAGGAGGTTGCTCAATATTACAAAAGAAGGGCTGAAGCAGAAGTTGGACTTATAATTACCGAAGGAATAGAGGTTAGTCACAAAGCCTCAAGCGCATATCCAAATGTACCTAGGCTTGATAGTCAAAAGGCAGTTGATGCATGGAAAAAAGTTATTTTTGGAATTAAAGAGGCTGAAGGTGCTGTGATAGCTCAATTGTGGCATTGTGGAGGCTTCAGAAAGATTGGAATGGAACCAGATCCAAATATTCCTGGATACACAGCATCCGGCATTGTTAGGCCTGGAAAAAAAGTTGCTCATGCAATGACTATTGACGATATTAGAGAGACTATTGATGCATATGCATCTGATGCAAGAATATGTGAAGAAATTGGATTTGATGGCGTAGAAATCCATGGTGCACACGGCTATCTTATTGATAATTTTTTTTGGAATGGAACAAATATTAGAAATGATGATTATGGTGGTTCAATAAAGAATAGATCTAGACTTGCTGCAGAAATAATTAAAGCAATTAGATCTAAGGTAAGTAGTGAATTTATTGTTGGACTTAGATTTTCACAATGGAAACAGCAAGATTATGCAGCTAAATTAGCACATAATCCCGATGAGTTAAAAGACGTTATTAAAAGTCCTGTAGAGGAGGGTTTAGATTTTCTTCACTCAAGTATGAGACGTTTTTGGGAAAGTGAATTTAAAGAGTCTGATGAAAATTTAGCATATTGGACAAAAAAAATATCAGGCTTGCCAACGATTAGCGTTGGAAGTGTAGGGTTGGATTCTGAATTTATTGATATGAGCGCTTCTGCATCACCAACCAACATTAACAAGGTTATTGATGATATTAATAAAGAAAAATATGATTTAGTTGCTGTTGGAAGAGCTCTCTTAGCTGATCATGAATGGGTCTTAAAGATTAAGGACCAAAGATTAGATGAGATAAATCCATATACAAAGGAAGCTTTATATAAACTTTATTAGTATTTAGATATAACTAAACTTGCGTTAGTTCCACCAAACCCGAATGAATTACTTAAAGCATGATTGATTTCTTTATCAGTAGTTTCAGTATTAATATTAATACCATCTGCTTCATCACATAACTCTTCAATATTAATAGATGGCGCAATAAAACTTTCTTTAATCATCATAATTGAGTATATAGCTTCTTGAACTCCAGTAGCTCCAAGAGAATGACCGGTCATAGATTTGGTTGAACTTATTGTGGGAATGTTATCTTTAAATAGCTCTTTAATTGCTTTTAGTTCTGCTACATCTCCAACAGGAGTGCTCGTGCCATGAGTATTTATATAGTCAACCGATGTTCCAGAATCTTTAAGAGCACCCTCCATACATCTAAAAGCACCTTCGCCTGAAGGAGCAACCATATCATAACCATCTGATGTTGCATAATAGCCTGAAAGTTTGGCGAGAATGTTTGCATTTCTTTTTTTAGCATGCTCTTCTTCTTCAAGAATTACCATTCCTGAACCACCAGAAATAACAAAACCATCTCTATTTTTATCATAGGGTCTTGAAGCTAGTTGCGGGTTTTCATTAAAATTAGATGAAAAGCCCCCATTGCATCAAATAAATTGGATGAGCTCCAATGAAGATCTTCACCACCGCCAGCAATGACTATATCTTGTTGACCTGATTTAATTAAATCTGCTCCATGTCCAATGCAGTGAGCACTTGTTGCACATGCTGATGAAATTGAATAATTGATTCCTTTTAGTTTAAAGGCAGTTCCTAAAATAGCAGATATAGAACTGCCCATTGTTTTTGTAACTGCATATGGGCCAATTCTTTTTGGGCCTTTTTCTCTAGTAATATCTGATGTTTGAACCATTACCCTTGTAGAAGAGCCTCCAGATCCTGCAACAATTCCAGTTTTTCTAACAGAGTTCAAATCTGATTCTGAAATTCCAGCCATCTCAATGGCATCTTGAGCAGCTAAATATGCATATGCAGATGCTTCTCCCATAAATCTAAATAATTTTCTATCAATTAATTCTGCAAAATTTATATCAACAGAACCTGAAACCTGACTCCTAAAGCCCATTTCTTTGTATGTTTCATTAAAAACAATTCCAGATTTTCCATTTTTAAGACTATTCAAAACTTCATTGTAGGTATTGCCAATACAAGATTTAATACCAACACCTGTTATAACTACATTTTTCATATTTTAAAAATTACTTGGATCATCAAATAAACCGACTTTTAGTTTTTCAGCACTATAAATTTGCCTATCATCTACAAACATTTTACCATTTGCTAAACCTAATACAGCACCTCTGTTAATAACTCTTTTAATATCTAATTTCATATCTCACTATTTTGGCAGTTGGTAGAACTTGCCCAAAAATTTAATTTTTCAGCACCTAAAGCGCTCTCCCAATTCCTGGAAGACCAGACCATAAAAGATAAAAGCCCAATAATTGCCACATAGCATCTAAGCCAAGACATCCTGGCATTACAGGATCTTCTTTAAAGTGACAATCAAAGAACCATAAATCAGGATTAACATGTAATTGAGCGACAATACTTCCTTTATTAAACTTCCCATCAGAATCATTAATATCAAGAATTTCATCAAACATTAACATTTATCTGAAGGCAGCCTACCATCTCCTATTTTTGTAAAGAGTTTTCCGTTGGAGCAATCTATTAGTTTTTTTAGAATAACTAGACTCTGGTACAAAGCTCATTTTTTCCTATAAAGTGCAGAATTAATTAATTTTAACATTTCTTCCTTTATATGTTTATTTTTAATTAAGTTTGCATGCAGTTAATTGCTTTATTTAAATATTTAGAAGCTAATAGTTCAGTTTCTTTGAAACCATTTAATTGATTGATTAAATTGTATGCTGATTTGATATTAAATTTATTTTTACCTAAATATGGTTTTAATTTTTTTTATCATTTTTGTTTGCATTTCTTGTATGCAAAATAAAATGGATAAGTAATTTTGCCTTCTTTTAAATCTTGAAAAACTGGTTTTCCAATAACTTTTTCATCCAAAGAATAATCTAAAAGATCATCTTTGATTTGAAAAAGAATACCTAAATTTTTGCACATTTTGAAATATTAGATAAAACTTTTTCATCTCCAGCTAGTATTGCACCAGATTTTGCAGAAGCCTTCAAACAATCTTCCTGTTTTGTAGTAACTAATATTTTCTAAGTTGTTTTAATTTAATGAAAGGTGTTTTGTAATGCATCAAGTTGAATTAATTCACCTTTTGAAATGTCATTAGTTGCATTTGCAAGTTCTTTGAAGAATTTTATATCTCCTATTTGAACCATCAAAATAAATGCTTTTGAGTAGATGTAATCTCCAATTAAAACGCCATGAGCATTAGACCAAAGATTATTTACAGATTTAACTCCTCTTGAGTTTGGGATTCATCAACTACATCATCATGAACTAAAGTTGCTGTATGAAGAAGTTCAATGATGGATGCAAGCTTAAGTCTTTTTTTTTTTTTTCTTATTTTTGAGAAGATGTTATAAGGCTTAATTTAGCTCTAAGTCTTTTACCATCAGATTTGAAAATATATTTGTAAAGATCAGAAATAGTCTTTTCTTCAATGATTTCATCTTTGATGAGTTTTTTTACAAGAGCTAACTCTTTTTGTAATGAATTGATATTTTTCATGATGGCTTAATATTTTACGCAAAATTATACATAACTATTGATAAATTCCTCATTAAAGCGTATATTTTGCCACCTTTAGGAATATTAATATGTACGCAGTAATAGAATCAGGTGGAAAACAACATAAAGTTGAGAAAGGCATGACTTTGCCTGTAGATTTGTTAAAGGATGAACCTGGAACAAAAATAACATTTGATAATGTTTTGCTATATGTTGATGATGATAATGTTGAGATTGGTCAACCTTATTTATCTAATGTAAAGGTTACTGCTGAGGTAGTTGACGTAGTTAAATCAGATAAAATATCTATTTTACGTTTCAGAAGAAGAAGGAAACATAGCATGACAAAAACTGGTCATAGAGCTAGACATTCTCAAGTTGAAATAAAGGATATTAAATTAGAGAGTAAATAATGGCACATAAGAAAGCAGGTGGTTCCAGTAAAAACGGTAGAGATTCCAACGCCAAAAGACTTGGCGTTAAAAGATTTGGCGGCCAGGTTGTAAAAGCTGGCGAGATATTAATACGTCAAAGAGGTACCAACACTCATCCTGGAATCAATGTCGGCATTGGTAAAGACGATACTCTTTTTGCAAAAGCAGCTGGTGTTGTTCAATTCACTTACAAAGGACCAAAAAGCAGAAAAACTGCAAACGTTATTCCTCAATAACACTTCCTTAATCTCATGAATTTTATTGACGAGGCCTTTCTCGAAGTTAGGGCAGGGAATGGTGGTGCCGGTGCTTCAAGTTTTAGAAGGGAAAAATATATTCCATTTGGTGGGCCCGATGGCGGTGATGGTGGTAAAGGTGGCGATATTATCTTTAGGGTAAATTCAAAATAAAAATACCTTAATTGATTTTCAAAATAAAAGAGTTTTTATAGCAAAAAATGGAAGACCTGGAGCAGGAAAAAATAAATCAGGATCTGCTGCTGAAGATTTAATACTAGATATCCCAAAAGGAACTGTAGTTTATGATGATATATCTAATGATGAATTATTAGATTGCTGTGATGACAATGCCACATACGTTATAGCAAAAGGTGGGGATGGTGGTCAAGGCAATGCCCGATTCAAATCAAGCACCAACCAAGCACCAAGAAAATTTACTCTAGGCTTTGAGGGTGAAATTAGATTTATAAGATTAGAATTAAAATCACTTGCTGATGTTGGTTTAGTTGGTTTTCCAAATGCAGGAAAATCAACTTTTTTAAACAAAGTATCATCTGCAAAACCTAAAATTGGTAGTTATCCTTTTACTACTCTAAGACCACATCTTGGAACAATTCAAGGAAACGATTCAAGCTTTGTAATTGCAGATATACCCTGGTCTTATAGAGGGTGCATCAGAGGGAGCAGGTCTTGGTATAAAATTTTTACAACATATTTCAAGAACAGGTCTTTTGCTAATCTTTGTTGATTTATTTCCATCAGATGAACTTATGCCAGTTAAACAAGTAGAGCTTTTAAAAAATGAATTAGCAGCATATAAAGATGACTTAACACAAAAAATTTCATGGGTTGTATGCAATAAAATTGATTTATTAAAATCTGAAAATATATCTGAAATTTCTCAAAATCTTTTCAAAAAGAATTAAAGATATCTGAAAAGGATATTTTTTTATTTCAGCTGCAACTGGAGAGGGCACTCAAGAACTCTTAAATGCTCTTGAAGAAGAGATATCAAAAAATAAGTTAGATTTAACCTAGAGCTTTTACAGCTTTTGAAAGTCTGCTTTTAGTTCTAGCAGCTGCATTTTTATGAATTACTTTTTTTGAAGCAGAAGAATCTAATACTTTTTCTGCATTTGAAAGAAGCTCTTTAGCTTTTACAGCATCATTAGCATCAATGCTGGCACGAACAGCTTTAACTGCAGTTCTTACCATTGATCTTTGAGCATGCCTTAACTTATAAGTTTCAGCATTTTGTTTTGCTCTTTTAATTGCTTGTTTTGAATTAGCCATATTAATTATAAAGAATTAGGTGCGTAGTTTAATGATGAATTAGAGATATGTCTATATTTATAAGTTATTTTAAATATTTTTGTGCTCTCTTTGCACAATCTAAAGCTGGGCTCCAAAACCAACCTTTTGGATCCCATGAATCCCATATTCTTCCGTGATGTCATTTAATACATTCAACATATGCTTCCATTGCATACATGTCTAGTCCAACTCATCAATGATCTTGCTTTAGTCCAAAAGCCATTGAGACATCATTCATTAAAAAGTTTTCTTGAATTGCATCTTTTTTTTTTTGGTGTAACTCTTCCAACTTCGGGGGTATGGAACTTTTATTATGCATTTCTTTTTGCATTATTTGAGCTTCAGGAGGAAAATATATCAAAACAAAGATCAACAACATACAGCTTCCTCATATCTTTTTTGATCAAAAAGTTCAATTGCTGAAGAAGACCAATATGCAGAATCACCAATTTTCATTGTTTGAAAAACATGCAAATCCAATTATATTTGATGATTTAGAAAGTTAAAATATTAAAGCTAGAATTATATATTTTTTCATGATGCAATCTTAGATTATACACAAACAAAGATCAATGGTGGAGGCGGCGGGAATTGAACCCGCGTCCGCTAATCCTTCAGCCTAACTTCTACATGCATAGCTCATTCTATTGGCTTTTGACTTTTATGACCCGAAGAGCAGGGTATAAAAGCGAGCTTGATTAAGTTTAACCAACCTGCGTCCAAGCAACACAGCTTGGCTAGACTATGTGTTTTGCCGATGCTTCAAACCATAGTCAATTCTTGCATCGGTTAGCATTAAGCTGCTAAAGCGTAGTTGTCGTTATTTGCAACTAAATTTTTTGTAGTATGTTTTACAAGAGTTACCACAATCTTGGCATGCGCTTCGGAGTCCAGTAGAAACGTCGAACCCTGTTCGCCCCCATGGGGAGCAGAATTATACATTATTATTGTTACTTTCTAGAGTTTTTGAGAATTCTTCCTTGATCTCGCTCCCAATCTCTTTTTTTAATATCTTGCCTTTGATCATAAAGTTTTTTACCTTTACCAGTAGCTATATCGCATTTGATATGATTTTCTTTCCAATATATTGATGTAAGAACAACTGTTAATCCTTTTTCTCCTTTTAATTTTTGTAGTTGGGATATTTTTCTTTTTATGTAATAGAAGCTTTCTTGATCTAGTTGGGATCTGCATCAAAATTTTTAAGTGAAGCTGGTGGGTCAATTTTGGTTCCAATTAGCCATGCTTCATTATTTTTAAAAGTTACATAAGAATCTTTAATATCTACTTTTCCATTTCTTAATGATTTGACCTCCCATCCTTCTAAAACTATTCCTGCCTGAAAAGATTCTCCAAGTTTATAGTTTCTTGTTGCTGTTTTATTCCTTACAATTAGTGCAGGCTTATCTTTTGACATATCTTTATTATGTCTTTAGATACGTCTAGTGCAAGAAAAACTTATAAATTACATTGAATATTAATACTATTAAATCAACTTATGGCTACTTTGGATTTACGCCATTTGCTTTATTTTCAATTATTCCCTGGATAACAGGTGGTCATATAGGAGAAACAGCTATTATTTTTCAAATAGCTTATGGTTCAATAATTTTAACTTTTTTAGGTGGTATCTCATGGGGTTGGCGTGATGATCAGCCTCAACAAAAGAAAAATCTTTCAATTGGAATTTTTTATAGTCTTATTTGCTTGCTTGATGTTAATTTTAATTTATTTAAATATGATTCTATTTGCATTATTAATATCAGTAATAAGTTTTCAATCTTTTTATTACTTTGAAAAATCAACACATGATTTTAAATACAAACATGAAGATTATAAGAAATTCAGAAGAATGCTTTCTTTACTAGTTGCAATAAGTTTTTTAATATCAATGGCTTATTGGATTAATCCATACAGCAACCCTTTAAATTAAAAAATATGGAAATACAAAAACAACTTAAATCTCATGGTGCATGGATTGGAAAATGGACTTTTATTTTAGCAGCGACTGGTTCTGCAGTTGGTCTTGGTAATATTTGGGGGTTTCCATATAAAGCAGGTACAAATGGCGGTGGAGCATTTGTATTAATTTATTTGGGATGCATATTAATTATCGGGCTTCCAATTATGATAAGTGAGATTATCATTGGAAGAAAAGCAGGCAATAGTCCTATAAATGCTATGAAGAATGTTGCCTTAGAATCCAAAAGCAGCAGCTCATGGCAAATTGTTGGATGGAGTGGCATATTTGCTGGAATTCTTATTTTGTCTTTTTATAGTGTTATAGCGGGAATATGTTTGAACTATATATTTATTTCTGCAACTTCAAGCGGCGCACTCAGTTCGCCTGATCAATTTTCTAGCGTAATTTCATCACCAGTTAATTTAATTTTTTGGCATACCTTTTTATTGTAATGACAGCATTGATAGTATCAGCTGGAATTAAAGATGGTATTGGGAGAATGGTAAAAATATTAATGCCAATGCTTGGTTTTTTAATGATCTTTATGGTGGCTTATTCCATGATTAATGGAGACTTTGCTAAGGCTATATCTTTCTTATTTGCTCCTGATTTTTCAAATGTTACATCAGACACTTTATTGCAAGCTATGGGACAAGCATTTTTTAGTTTAAGTCTTGGTATGGGCTCAATAATGGCTTATGGCGCTTACATGCCAAAAGATCAACAAGTGGTTAGCTCATCCTTTACGGTTGCTTCTTTAGATACACTAATTGCAATGCTAGCAGGCTTAGCAATTTTTCCAATTATTTTTGCATTTAATCTTGAGCCAAATAGTGGTCCTGGATTGGTATTTGTTTCAATGCTTATCTGCTTTTAACCAGATGCAGTTTGGCCAATTAATTGGACCGCTGTTTTTTATATTATTGTCAGTTGCCGCTCTAAGCTCTTCAATTTCTTTACTTGAGCCTGGTGTAGCATATCTTTCTGAAGAAGGAATTTTATCAAGGAAACGATCTGCTGAAATTATTTCATTTTTTATATGGATATTGGAATTGGATCTGCATTAAGTTTCAATGTTTGGTCAGATGTTGACATTATCCCAGACAAAAACTTTCTGGATTCTATGGATTTTATTGCAAATCAAATCTTGCTTCCTTTAGGAGGGATGTTGATTGCTATATTTGTTGGCTGGTTTATGAAAGAGTCTCTGATTAAAGATGAAATAGGGCAGACTAATAATGCTTTATACCTAATGTGGAGATTTTTTGTTAAGTTTATTGCACCTCTATGTGTTGGGTATATTTTTTATAGACAATTTTTCTAGAACTTCATGACAAGAAAAATTTGTTTTCAAAAAACTTTAAGTGTTGATTCAAAAAAAGCTCTTGAGGTTGTTACAAACTTTAATGACTATGCAAAATTCATACCTGGATGTACCGGGGCTACTTTAATTTCTAGAGAGCTGCCAATAGAGATTGGTAGGCTTGAATTTAATTTCTTGGGTAAAGATTATCATATTGAATCTGAAAATTTTATTGATGATAGTTCTATTACCATTAAGACAAATAAAAGGACCCTTTTGAAAAATTTGAGGGCAAGTGGTCTGTTAAAATCTATAGATGAAAACTCTTGTCAAATAGACTTCAATGCTTCGTATCAATTACCTTTTTTATTGAATGCAATAACACCAGAGCAATTAGTTGATAATTTTTCCAAGAATATTATTGATTCATTTATTAAAAGAGTTTCATGAAAGTTTTTTTTACATATCAAGGGGTAGATAAAAAGTATTTTTATGAATTTGATGTTTCATCAAGCATAACAGTAGCTGAGCTTATTAAATTTGATGAAGATAAATGAAATAATTTCAAATTTAAATCATGATTTAATAATTGCTGTTAATAGTGAGTTGTTAGATGGAAACTTTAAGCCTTTGCCTCAAAAATATAGACTTAAAGAAGGAGAGAGAGTTGAATTATTGAGGCCTCTTCACCAAGACCCAAAAGAAAGAAGGTTAAAGAAAATTTAGTTTGTTTCAGCCTCTGATTTTTCAATTATCCAACTTTCCACTAAAACCCATTTTCATAAAAAAAATATTGTAAGTTTATTTTCAGTTACAACCTTTTCACCAACTGTTACAGAATTAAAATAATCCCATCTTGATTGCCTGAAAGGATCTTGAATCAGAGCTGTTCCAAAAATGAATTGAACTTGTTCTTTTGTTAACCCTTCTTCTAATTTTTCAAGGTCTTCATCTTCAAATATATTTCCTTGTAAAACTGGTACCTTATATGGACTTAGCGATGAACAGGAGCTCATAGATATTATAAAAATTGAAAAAAGAATATTGAAGTAAGTTGTTTCATAATTATTTTGGATTATACTTTGTTATAAGTTTAAAGTCTGTTAAAAAAATTGAATATGACAATAAAAAATTTAAAAAAATTGCAAAGTATGTCTAATCAAAACGAAGAATTAAAAAAAGCTGGTTTAAAGGCCACATTACCAAGAATTAAGATAATGGAAGTCCTTGCTTCAACAGCAATACAAGAAGAAGCACATTTTAGTGCCGAAGATATATACAAAGAGCTAATTTCTAAAGATGAAGATATTGGCTTAGCAACTATATATAGAGTTCTTACTCAATTTGAAGCTGCTGGAATGGTAACGAAGCATCATTTCGAGAATAGTAAAGCAGTATATGAAATTAACTCAGATGAGCATCATGATCATATGGTTGATGTTGATACAGGTAAAGTTATGGAATTTCATGATGAAGAATTAGAAAAACTGCAACATGAAATAGCTAAAAAAAAAGGCTATGAGTTAGTTGATCATAGTATGGTTTTACACGTAAGAAAAATAGAATCTTAAATCAAGTTCAGCACTTGAACTGAAAATTTAAATCCCAATATATGTCTCAAATAGGATTTAAATATGCCAAAAGAAAAAAAAGTCAAAGAAGAGAATATTAAAAATGATGCTTTGAATTCTGAGGAGTCTATTGAAGATGATCAGACAAAAAGAGAATCTGGCTCTCCAACATATGAAGAGCTTGTTGATATTAATGAAGAGTTAGAAAAATCAATTTTGAGAGCTAATGCTGACTTAGATAATGCTCTTAAAAGAACTGTTAATGAGGTTGAAAAAGCTCATAAATATGGTGTTGAAAAGCTTCTTGTTGAATTATTACCGGTCATTGACAACTTAGAACATGCTTTAAACAATCTCTCTGAAAATGCAACCAAAGAAGATAAAGAAGGCATTGAATTAACTTTAAAGTCTTTTGAGTCTGCCCTTGATAAATTTGGAATGATACCCATTTATCCTGTTAATGAAGAATTTAATCCAGAAAAACATGAAGCTGTAACTATGGAGCAAGATAAAAATAAAGAAAATGGTCTATTGGAAATGTTTTTCAAAGAGGTTGGGAACTGCACTCAAGAATTGTAAGGCCGGCAAGAGTTACAGTAATTAAAAATTAGAGGAAAAAATTATGTCAAAAATAATAGGAATAGACTTAGGTACTACAAATAGTTGTGTTGCTGTAATTGAAGGACAACAACAAAAAGTTATTGAAAATGCTGAAGGTGGAAGAACTACACCATCAGTAATTGCTTATACAGATAATGATGAAGTTTTAGTTGGTTTACCAGCAAAAAGACAAGCAGTTACAAATCCAGAAAATACTTTATATGCAATTAAAAGACTTATTGGTAGAACTTTTGATGATGAAGTCGTAAGTAAAGATGCTGATATGGTCCCCTATAAAATTATTAAAGCAGATAATGGTGATGCTTGGGTAGAAGCATCTGATAAAAAATTAGCTCCACCTCAAGTAGCTGCTGAAGTTTTAAAGAAAATGAAAAAAACAGCAGAGGATTATCTTGGTCATGAGGTAAAAGAGGCTGTTATTACTGTACCTGCATATTTTAATGATTCACAAAGACAAGCAACTAAAGATGCTGGAAAGATTGCTGGATTAGATGTAAAAAGAATAATAAATGAACCAACTGCTGCTGCACTTGCATATGGTCTTGATAAGCATAAAGGTGATTCAACTGTTGCTGTTTATGATCTTGGTGGCGGAACATTTGATATATCAATTATAGAAATATCTGATGTTGATGGAGAACATCAGTTTGAAGTTTTATCAACAAATGGAGATACATTTTTAGGTGGTGAAGATTTTGATTTAAGATTAATTGATTATTTTGTAGAACAATTCAAGAATGAATCAGGCTTTGACTTGAAAAGCGATCCTCTTGCTTTGCAAAGACTTAAAGAGGCTGCTGAAAAAGCTAAAATTGAATTATCTTCTTCAGAACAAACAGAAGTTAATCTTCCATATATAACTGCAGACAGTTCTGGACCAAAACATTTTGTTCATAAAATAACTAGAGCAAAATTAGAATCATTAGTTGAAGATTTAGTTGATAAAAGTTTAGAGCCATTAAAACTTGCATTGAAAGATGCAAAAATTTCTAAAGATGAAATATCAGAAATTCTACTAGTCGGAGGACAAACAAGAATGCCTCTTGTGCAGAAGAAAGTTTCAGAATTTTTTGGCAAAGATCCCAGAAAAGATCTTAACCCAGATGAAGCTGTCGCTGTAGGTGCTGCGATTCAGGGTTCTGTACTATCTGGCGATACTACAGATGTTCTTCTATTAGATGTTACACCTTTAACTCTTGGTATTGAGACATTAGGAGGCGTTGCAACTCCACTTATTGAAAAGAACACTACAATTCCAACTCAAAAATCACAGGTATTTTCAACAGCTGAGGATAATCAGACTGCAGTTACTGTTCATGTCATCCAAGGTGAAAGAACGCAAGCTGCACAAAATAAATCATTGGGTCAGTTCAACCTTACAGATATTCCACCTGCAACAAGAGGTGTTCCACAAATTGAGGTATCGTTTGATCTAGATGCTAATGGTATTTTAAATGTATCAGCAAAAGATAAGAATACTGGCAAAGAACAATCAATTGTTATTAAGGCATCAAGCGGACTTTCAGATGAAGATATTGAAAAGATGGTTAAAGATGCAGAAGCTAACGCAGAGGATGATAAAAAATTTGAAGAGTTAGTAAAAACAAAAAATAATGCTGATATGCTGGTGCACGCTACAAGAAAAACTATTGAAGAGTCAGGTGACAAGTTAACTGATGATGAAAAATCACAAGTAGAAGATGCTGTTGTAGAGTTGGAGAAAGCTATTACGTCAGAAAATATTGAATCTATTGAAGCTGCAACTAAGGGTGTAAATGATGTTTGACACCTTTGACGCAAAAACTATATACGCCAGAAGGAGATGATCAACCTCAAGATGACAGTGCTCCTGAAAACTCTGACAATACAGTAGATGCTGAATTTGAAGAAGTAAAAGAAGAAGACAAGTAAATAAAAAAATGTCTAAGAGAGACTATTATGAAACTTTAGAAGTCTCTCGAGACGCTTCTGCTGCTGAGTTGAAAAAAGCCTTCAAAAAGAAGGCAATGAAATTTCATCCTGATAGAAATCCAGATAATCCTGAGGCTGCTGAGAAATTTAAAGAGGCAGCAGAAGCTTATGATGTTCTATCAGACCCTCAAAAAAAATCAGCTTATGATCAGTTTGGTCATCAAGGAGTGCAGGGCATGGGTGGCGGAGGCCCTAATTTTAATGATATAAATATCAATGATATTTTTGGTGACATATTTGGAGATGTTTTTGGAACCAGGTCATCATCAAGAAGACAGAGAAGAGGTTCAGACCTTCAATATAATTTAGATCTCAATCTTAAAGAGGCAGTTCTAGGTACACAAAAGAAAATTAAGATACCATCACATAAAGAATGTCATGATTGTAATGGAACTGGTGCTGCAAAAGGAACAAGTCCTGTAACTTGTTCAAATTGTAATGGAGCTGGTCAAGTCAGAATGCAACAAGGGTTTTTCTCAGTTCAACAAACATGTTCAGTCTGTTCTGGTACAGGCCAAGTAATCAAAGATAAGTGTAGAACTTGTGGAGGTGTTGGTGCTGTAAAAGAGAATAAAACTTTATCAGTTAACATACCTGCTGGGGTTGATAATGGGGATAAGGTTAGATTAAGTGGTGAAGGCGAATGGCAAAAAGGAGGTCAATCAGGAGATCTTTATGTTGCAATAAGAGTATTAGAAAATCCATTATTTGAAAGAGATGGTAAGGATTTATATATTGAATCTCCAATCCCTTTTGAAGTATCAATTTTAGGTGGATCAATACAAATACCAACTTTAGAGGGTTCAATTTCATTAAAAATTCCTGCACAAACACAAACAGGCAAAATCTTTAGGATTAGAGGAAAAGGTGCCACAGTAGTAAGAAATAGTCGACGCGGTGACATTCTATGTAGAGTTGTAGTTGAAACACCATCAAATTTAGACAGAAAACAATTAAAACTTTTAAAATCTTTTACCGATTCATTATCTAAATCAAAAAATTTTCCTGGCACAGACGCCTTTAATCAAGCTTGTAACGAAATTAAGGATTAATTAATGAAAACTATTTTTGTTAATGGTTTATCTGGAAAGATGGGTACAGCCATTAAAAACTTAGTTTCAGATGAATCAAATTTTAAAATTGTAAAAACAGCAATAGATTCAGATCTGTATAATTGATTTTTCAAGACCTGAATCAACAATGCATCTTCTCCAAGAAGCTGAAGAACATTAAAAACCCATAATAATAGGCACAACAGGTTTTTCACAAAATGAGATAAAACTGATAGAAAAAGCTTCAAAAAAAATTCCAATAGTTCTTTCTTTTAATATGAGTAAAGGTATTTATTATTTTAAAAAAATATTAAGCAATTCTTAAAGAATAATTCAGATTCATTTAAATGCTTAATAACTGAAACTCACCATACAGAAAAAGTAGATGCGCCATCTGGAACTGCTATTGAGCTTAAAGAATTTATTGAGTTAAATAATAATCAAAAACATATAACCATCTATTGAAATTGAATCTAAAAGAATATTAGATGTTTTTGGAATACATGAAATAATTTTTTTCAATGATATTGATCATTTAAGCTTTAAGCATGAAGCGCTATCAAGAAATATATTTGCGGATGGTGCTATATCTATTGCTAAATCTAAATAGTAAATCTCCTGGAATGTATTCAGTACAAGATTTTTTTAGATATAAATTACTTTAAATTAATTTAATTTTTCTATAGAATACAAAAACTTTTTAACACGAAAATCCTAGTTACTTAAAGTTGGGGTGCTCAATTGGAGTCAGCTTTATAAGGATTGGAGAATAACCCCAAGGAGATTAAATTGAGTATTGTTTCTGTTAAAGACCTGTTACATGCAGGCGTTCATTTCGGTCATCAACAAAGATTTTGGAATCCAAAAATGGAAAAATTTATTTTTGATACCAGAAAACAAATAAGCATAATAAATTTAGACCTGACTCAGGAGCACTTAAGTGCTGCTGCATCAAAAGTTGAAGATATATGCTCAAAAGGTAATAAAGTATTATTTTTGTAGGTACAAAAAGATCTGCCAGTAAGACAATTAAAGAAGAAGCATCTGCAATTGGCCTACCTTATGTTAACAAAAGATGGCTAGGAGGAACCCTAACCAACTGGAAAACAATAAGAGGATCTATAAGAAGATTCAAGATATTGAAGAAATGATTTCCTCTGGAAGAATTGAAAAATTAATAAAAAAAGAAGCAGTAGAAATTCAAAAAGAATATACAAAACTTGAAGCAAGTGTTGGTGGAATAAAAGATATGAAAGGTTTACCTGATGCAATATTTGTTATCGATGTTAAATACGAAAAGATTGCAGTTTTAGAAGCAAGAAAAATGGGAATTCCTGTTATTGCTTAGTGGATACAAATTCAGATCCGGATGGAATAGATATGGTTATTCCTGGTAATGATGATGCAATTAGATCAATTAGATTATAACAAAAATTATCGCTGACTCATGCGCAAGAGGACTTAGAGTCTTCAAAAGGTTTTATGCCTAAATCAGATTCTGAAGCTCCTGTTATACAAACAATCAAAAAAGAAGAGCCAGTTCAAGAGGTAAAGGAAGAGTGATACAGAAGAATCCTCCACTGATGAATTAAAAGTTAGAACATGCCTGAGGAAGAAAATCAAACTGAGCAAACTGATTCAATTGAAGAAGATGTTGCAGATGAAGAACAAACTGATAATGATGAATCGAAAGAGGAAGAAAAATAAAGATGGAAATTAAAGCATCACAAGTAAAAGAATTAAGAGATATGACAGGTGTCGCAATGATGGAGTGTAAAAAAGCTCTGGTTGAATGCGATGGAGATATTGAAAAGGCTTTAGATTTGCTTAGATCAAATAGTGCATTAAAAGCAGAAAAGAAAGCAGCAAGAGTTGCAGCAGATGGTGTTCTTAGAGTATTTGTTGGAGATGATTATTCAACTTTGATTGAAATTAATTCAGAAACAGATTTTGCAGCAAAAGATGAAAATTTCATTAAATTTGCTGATGATGTTCAAAATTATATTTCAGAGAACAAATTAAGTGATGTAGAAGATTTAAATGAATCTGATATTGAAGATAAAAGAAAAACACTTGTGCAAACAATTGGTGAAAATATTCAATTAAGAAGATTAGAATCAGTTGAATATAGTTCTAAAATGAATGCAAGCTCTTATCTTCATTCTGACTCAAAATTGGGAGCTGTCGTAGTTGTATCAGGTGGTGATGAATCACTAGCAAAAGATATTGCAATGCATGTTGCTGCTTTTAATCCTTTATGCTTATCAGAATCTGATATAGACCCAAAAATTCTTGAAAGAGAAAAAGCAATTTATATGGTTCAAGCAGAAGAATCTGGAAAACCTCAAGAAATCATGGAAAAAATGATAGAAGGAAAGTTGAAACGATTCCTTTCTGAGGTATCTTTATTATCACAAAATTTTGTAAAAGACCCTGAAATTACAATTCAAAGTCTTTTAGATTCAAATAATGCAAAAATTGAATCTTATGTAAGATTAAAAGTTGGTGAAGGTATTGAAGTTGAAACAAAAAACTTTGCTGATGAGGTTGCTGAGCAGCTAAAATAGATACATGTCGAATCTAAAACACCAACGCATTCTCGTTAAATTTAGCGGAGAGTCTGTTGCTGGAGACGATGAGCATGGTATTGATCCAAAGGTTCTAGATCAAATGGCATCTTCAGTTGCTGCATGCAAAGAGCTAGGTGCTCAAATAGGAATTGTTATTGGTGGTGGAAACCTATTTAGGGGTGAAAAGCTTAATAAAGCAGGAATGGACAGAGTTGCAGGTGACCATATGGGGATGTTGGCTACTGTAATGAATGGAATTGCTTTTAGGGACGCTTTAGAAAGAGCTGGAATCAAAACTAGAGTCATGTCTGCTATCTCAATGTCAGGAATTGTCGAACATTATGATAGAAGGCTTGCTATACAGCTTTTAGACGATGGTTATGTTGTAATTTTTACAGCAGGTACTGGTAATCCATTTTTTACAACTGATACGGCTGGATGCCTTAGAGCTATAGAAACTCAATCAGATTTAATGTTAAAAGCTACAAGAGTTGATGGAGTTTATGACTCTGATCCAGAAATTAATGAAAATGCAGAATTTTTACCAAATCTATCATTTAGTGATGCAATCACAAAAAATCTAAAAGTAATGGACGCGACTGCATTAACTTTAGCAAGAGATCATAATCTGCCAATTACAGTTTTCAACGTGAATACAAATGATGCATTAAAAGATATTATTTGCGGTGAAAAAATAGGTACGCTAATATCATAAAATGAATGAAATACTCAATAATTCAACCTCAAGAATGGAAAAATCTATTTCATCTTTAGGTCAAGCATTCAATAAAATACGAACTGGAAGAGCAAACCCTGCTATCTTAGATGATATAAAAGTCGACTACTATGGAAATTTAACAGTATTAAATCAAACAGCCAGTATAAGTGTTGAAGATGGTAGATCTTTAGTGATTTCACCATGGGATAAAAGCCTAATACCTGAAATTGAAAAAGCAATATCTAATTCAAATTTAGGACTAAATCCAAGCACTTCATCAGATTTAATTCGAATAACAATGCCAGCATTAACTGAAGAAACTAGACAGGATTATATTAAGCAAGCAAGAGCTGAAGCTGAAAATTCAAGAGTTTCGATAAGAAATATAAGAAGGGATGCGAATCAGTCTTGCAAAGATCTTCAATCATCAGGAGAAATCTCTGAAGACGATTTAAGAAGAATGGAAGATTTAATACAGAAAGAGACTGATAAATATATTGGGCTTGTTGATTCAGAATTAAAAACAAAAGAATCTGATCTTCTAGAAATTTAAACTAAGCCAGATGGCTAACTTATCAAAAGAAAAGCAGAAAAATATAGCTAAACATATTGCTATTATTATGGATGGCAATGGCAGATGGGCTATAAAAAATTCTTTAAATATTAGCAAGGGACACAGTAAAGGTGTCGAAATTGTAAAAGAGATTGTAGAAGAATCAGTTAAACAAAATGTTTTATCATTAACTTTATATGCTTTTTCTTCAGAAAATTGGTCAAGACCAAAGTCCGAGATAGATGCTATAAAGAAACTAGTTTTAAAAGCTATCAATGAGCAAGTACCTGATTTAAAAAAACAAAAAGTTAAACTTAAGTTTTTTGGCGAAATTGATGATTTTGGATCAAAAATTTTATCTAAAATTAATGAAGCAGAAGTAGAAACTGATTCATATGAGCCAGTTCTAAATTTAAATATTGCTCTTGGTTATGGTGGCAGAAAAGATATTGTTAATGTAACTAAAAAAATCTCAAATAAAGTAGTATCAGGTGAAATAAATCCAGAACAAATTGATGAAGCAATGATTGCTAATTTTTCATGCTCTCCTGTTGATAATATTGATTTATTAATTAGAACTGGAGGAGATAAAAGAATCAGTAATTTTTTACTTTATCAAATAGCTTATACTGAAATTTTATTTGTAAACAAATATTGGCCTGATTTCACAAAAGAAGATTTCATAGAATGTATAGATAACTTTAAAAAAGTGAGAAGAAGATTTGGCAAAAGAATATAGATCAAATTTATTAAAACGAACTATAACTGGTCTAACCATTGCAATTCTATTGGTTAGTATAGTGGTGTGAGAAAATTATTTGGCTCTAATTTCTTTGATATCTGTTGTATCTTTTGCAGGATATTACGAATGGATTAAAAATGGTTTTAGACATCCTATATTATGGGGCTTTAGCTTAATTTTTATATATTTCTGGTTCTCAATTTGCTTAATGGTTGGAGTTTTATCAATTCCTTCAACATTCTTTAAAGAGATTTATAATTTATATGAACTGAGCTCACTATCTGTTTACTATTTAATTATTTTAATTTTATTAAACACAGCATTGTTTGATATTTTTGCTTATATTATTGGCTCAAATTTTGGCAAAAGACATATTGCTCCTGCTATTAGTCCAAATAAAACTTTAGAGGGTCTAGTTGGTGGTCTAGTAGTAAATGTTATTTATGCCGCATGTGTAAGCTATATCTTAAATATTAGTTATTGGTCAGTATTAATATGTCTATTCGGAGGCATTCTTGCTTATTATGGAGATCTTTTAATAAGCTTTCATAAAAGAGAGAGATCAATAAAAGATACTGGAAACATTTTACCCGGGCATGGCGGGGTTTTAGACAGAATAGACTCGCACCTTTTAGCTTCACCAATAATGCTTTTACTGTTTATCATAATTATTATCTTATGAAAAATATTATTGTATTAGGTGCTACAGGCAGTATTGGAGACAGCGTTCTAAGTGTAATCAAACAAAAAATAAAAAATGAACTCAGTCTTCATGGTATATCGTTTGGTTCGAACATTACCAAAGCAGAAAAAATTATTAATGAATTTAAGTTAAAGAATATATATTCAGATTCCACCGATAGTTCTAAATATCTCAAGCGCGAGTTTAAAGATAATACAGAATTAAATATCTTAAGCGATAAATATGAACTAGAAGAATTCATTAATAATGATGCAGTAGACATAATTGTATCTGCTGTTTCTGGTTTTGCTGGTCTTGAAAGTACTCTTATTGCTGCAAAAACTGGAAAAACGATTCTATTGGCAAATAAAGAAAGTTTAGTAGTAGCCGGAGAGATTGTTCTTCCATTGGCAGAAAAACATAATACTCAAATCATACCTATTGATAGCGAGCACAATGCTATATTTCAATGTTTGAACTCAGAAAAAAAAACAGATGATGTATCAAAAATCATAATAACAGCGTCTGGGGGGCCATTTCTTAATAGAAGTATTTCTGAACTATCAAAAGTTACAAAAGATGAGGCCCTAAATCATCCAAATTGGGTAATGGGTGCAAAGATAACAATTGACTCAGCATCATTGGTTAATAAATGTCTTGAATTAATAGAAGCAAGATATTTATTTAACTTGAATGAAAAGTTTTTCGATATAGTAGTTCATCCTCAGAGCATCATTCATTCCATTGTTACTTACAAAGATGGATCAAGCATATGTCAGATGAGCAATCCAGATATGAGAGTTCCAATTGCTCATGCATTATCAGTTAATGACAGGCGTTTGAGTGTAGATTTTTCAGAAATAGATTTTTCATCATTAAATCTCACATTTCAAGAAATTCCCAAAGATAGGACTCAAATATTTAATATAGCAAGATATGTTTGTAATAATGGAGGCTCATCAGGAATAATTTTTAATGCTGCAAATGAAGTTGCTGTAAAAAGTTTTCTAGAAGAGCAAATTACATTTGATAAAATTTATGAAGTTATTTATAGAACTTTTGATGTCATCCCAATGTCTAAAAATTTGGATATAGAAAGTATTTATGAAATAGATAATCAAACACGCATAGAGGCTAAGAAGGTGGTAAAATCGGTCTCTTAAAATTATGACAACAACATTAATATACATAGGATCATTTATAGCACTTCTTGGTGTACTGGTTACTATTCATGAATATGGTCATTTTATTTTTGCAAGAATTTTTAATGTACATGTCCAAAGGTTCTCAGTTGGTATGGGACCAGTTATATACAAACGCCTTGATAGGCATGGTTCGGAGTTTGCCATCTCAGCATTGCCTCTCGGAGGGTATGTTTCAATGATCACGGATAAACTCATTGAACATGAACCAGAAATTAAAGAACAGTTAACTGAAGAACAAATTAAAAATACTTTTGACTCTAAGCCTAAATGGCAAAGAGCTCTAATAATGTTTGCAGGCCCGCTTGCAAATTTCCTGTTAGCAATTTTTATTTTTTCATTAATTTTTTTAAATACTCCAGATCCTCAAACAACTGCGGTTATTAAAGAAGTTGATAACTCAATAAATATGAGTTCATCGAATGAATTTATATTACCTGGTGATCAGATAGTGGCAATTAATTCAACTAGTGTATCTGACTCAAAAGACATCAATCTAGAGTTGCTTTCATATGCAGGCTTTACTGGAACTATCAATTTAACCTTGAGGAGGCCAGATATTTCAGAACCCTTAAATGTGGGTATTCTGGTCAATGATTTCTTACCGACATCAGAATCTCAAAACAACCCATTAAAAGATTTGGGAATGGATGTCGAATATAAAATGAAACCCATGATTGGTGGCATTATTAAAGATGGTCCTGCAGATAAATCAGACTTAAAAGCGAATGATGTTATTGTAAAAATAGGTAGTACAAAAATTAACTATGCAAGTGACATTCGAGAGAAGATATCATCGATTCCAAATCAAACGGTTTTAATTGATGTGTATAGAGATGGAGATTTGCTCCAGTTTCCATTAAAGGTGGGCGAATCAAAAGATACTAATGGTAATCAACTAGGCGTTATTGGAGTTTCATTTGGAACAAGTCGATCAATTTATCAATCTTTTACTAAAGGCGTATATGAAACATACAATTTGAGTGCTAAAACACTTCAATTTATTGGCAAAATGATTTCTGGAAACATGGGCACTGAAAATTTAAGTGGCCCAATAGGTATTGCTCAAATGGCTGGTGATACAGCTCAGGCTGGATTCCTTCCTTTTATGTACTTGATGGCTTTATTAAGTATAAGTTTGGGAGTTCTTAATTTCTTGCCTATACCTGTTCTTAGATGGCGGGCAACTTACAATGCTAGGCATAGAGGCTATAAGAGGTAAGCCATTCACAGAAAGAACTGAAAATTTTATTTATACGGGTGGGGCATTAATGGTTGGAGCATTAATGATTTTTGCAATATTTAATGATGTTGCTCGTTTTTTATAGGCAGAAAAAGAATTGAAAATTCATAAATTTTATTTTTTAAGTTTTCTATTTATTTTTAATCTCAATGCTTTTGATGAATTTTTAGTTAGTGATATTAGAATCATTGGACTTCAAGAGAGTATCAACTGGAAGCATTTTTAATGTTATACCAATTAGTGTTGGAGATAAGATTGATTCACGAAAATCTATAGATATTACAAAATCACTTTTTTCAACTGAACAATTTGATGACATTCAAATAGCTAAAGATGGCAATACACTTATTATTAGTGTTGTTGAAAGACCATCAATATCTGCAATAGATATTTCAGGTAACAAAGCATTAAAAACTGAACAATTAATTGAAAGTTTAGATGGTGTTGGAATAAAAGAAGGTGAGGTTTATAAAAGATCCACTTTAGAGAAAGTAAAGTCTGAGCTCGTGCGATCTTATGCATCAAATGGAAGATATGGCGCCGGAGTTGAAATTGATGAAATTAAAAAACCTAGAAATAGAATCGATATAAATATTACTGTTGATGAAGGAAAAAGTGCAAAAATAAAAAAATTAATATTATTGGAAATGAAGTTTTTGATAATGAAGAGTTATTGAAAGGTTTTGAATTATCAGAAGGCTCTTTTTTTTCTTTTTTAAATAATGATAATGCATATTCAAGAGAAAAACTAAAAGGCGATATTGAAACGCTAGAGTCTTTTTACAAGGACAGAGGTTATTTAAAATTTTCTATTGAGTCATCTCAGATAAGCCTTTCAAGAGACATGAAGAGTATATTTATTAACTTTAATATCTTTGAAGGTGAAAAATATTCAATCTCAGATGTAGAAATTGTTGGAGATGTGCCTATTGAAGAAGGAGGTATATATTCAATAATTGATTCTATTAAAAGGATTAACATATTCTCAGGCTCAAATAACATCTATTGAAGAGTTTTTTACTAATGTTTTAGGAAATATAGGTTACGCCTTTGCTGAAGTAAGCGGCGATTCTGAAATAGATGAAGATTCTAATCAAGTAAAGATTATATTTTCTGTGATCCCAGGAAAAAGAACTTATACAAGAAAGATTTTATTTACTGGTAATAACGTTACTCAAGATCATGTTCTAAGAAGAGAAATGAGACAATTTGAAGGAGCTTGGTCTTCAAACAATAGTATAGAAGCTGGAAAAGTAAGACTTGAAAGACTTGGTTATTTTAAAGAAGTTGAAGTTGAAACAATACCAGTCCCTAATACTGATGATCAAATCGATGTGATGTATTCTGTTGACGAAGAAACAACAGGATCAGTTGGAGGTAATATTGGTTACAGTGATTTTGGATTGATGTTAGGGTTTAACCTTCAAGAACAAAATTTCTTGGGTTCAGGTAACACAGTAGGCATAGGTATAAGTAAAAATATTTATTCTGAAAATTACAACCTTTCGTATTTGAATCCATATGCAACCAAGGATGGCGTAAGCCAAGGTTACAATTTATATTACAGAAAAACTGACTACGGTGAGTTTAACGTTGCAAATTATTTAAGTGACTCAATGGGTTTTGGTGTTCAATATGGCTATCCATTATCTGACACACAAAGAGTTAATTTTGGGCTTACATATGATAAAACTGAAATTGATATAGGCACATTGCCAGCAAGAGAAATATGGGATTTTATAAATACCGAAGGAAGTATTTTTGAAACACTAAATGCTCAAATATCTTGGCAACGTGTCACTCTTAATAGAGGAATGTTCCCAACAGATGGTGCTTCTACCATTCTTAGTCTTTCATCTACAGTTCCTGGTGGAGATATTGATTATGCAAAGATTAAATATTAGACAAAAATATTATCAACCATTGCCCAATGATCTTGTTTTTGGTTTTAATATTGAGCTTGGTTATTTTGGCTCCTTTTGGAGATACAAAAGAAACTCCATTTTTTCAAAATTTTTATGCTGGAGGTCCAAGATCCCTGAGAGGATTTGAATCTAACACTCTGGGACCAAGAAGCACTGAGGCTCCCTGTTATGAATTTAATTATTCAGAAGGCACTTGTCCAAATTTAATAGATACAGATGGTGATGGTGAATTAGATACACCATATTACAATCCATATGCAAATTCTGAATATAATAAAAGAGTTTCAATTGGCGGAAATGTTAAAGTTGAAGGAAGTCTTCAATTAATATTTAGACTTCCATTTATTGAAGATCAAAGATCAATGAGATCAGCATTCTTTTTTGATTTTGGAAATGTGTTTTCAGATAACTGCAAAGATTATCAAATTAATTGCTATAAGCCATCAATAGATGATCTTAGATATTCATATGGAGTTGGAATAACATGGATAACTGGTTTTGGTCCAATGAGTTTTGCTATTTCCAAACCAACTAATGCAGGACAATATGAAGAAACAAAGGAATTTCAATTCACTGTAGGCAATGTATTCTAATTAAGATAAAATATCACACACCAATAAGGGGTAATTATGAAAAATTTATTTAAACTTAACTTATTTGCAGTTTTAATGCTTTCTATTCCAGCTTTTGCTGTTGATGGAATGGCTGTTATTGATATGAGAACTGCTGTTCTTTCTACTCAAGCAGCTGCAGACGCTTTTAAGGCTCTTGAAGAAGATGCTGATTATGCATCAAATTTAGAAGAAGCTCAATCGCTTCAAGCTGAAAGACAAGCTATTGCAGAAAAATTACAAAAAAGAACTTGAAACTTTATCGCAAGAACAAATTGCACAAATGCAAAAAGATATTCAAGATAAAGGTAAAGATCTTGAGTTTTTAGCTGGTAAAATTCAACAAGCTCAGGAAGAAACTGCTCAAGAGTTTTTGCAGAAAATGGTGCAGCAATGCAAAAAATTATTGGTGAGTTAATACAAGCTAAACAAATTAAGGTGCTTTTGCAGAAAAATGAAACTATTCTTTTTAGTGATCCGGCATTAGACCTAACTGATGATGTTACATCAATGCTAGATGTTGCAGCTTCAGAGGCTAATACTCAATCTGAGTAGTGTCAGAAAAAAAAGAATATTCATTAGCTGAAATAGCAAAGCATACAGATTCTATAGTTGTTGGCGATAGCATGGCTATCGTCAACAATTTATCAACTTTAGAAAAGCTTCATCAGATTCTCTCTCTTTTTTATCAAATTCAAAATATAGTAAATTTATCAGCGCTTCAAAAGCACAGGCAATAATTGTTCATGACTCTTTTGAAATAAAAGATAATAGGAATTATATAGTCAGCTCTGACCCTTATTTAGCATATGCAAAAGTAAGCTCTTTATTTAAAAAACATAATTTTGAACTTGATAATGCATCTATTCATCCATCTGCATCTATATCAAATGATTCATTAATAGGAAAAAATGTATCAATTGGAGCTAATTCTGTAATAGGTCCAAATTGTGAAATTGGTAATAATGTCGTAATAAAATCTAATTGTTCAATTGTTCAAGATGTAAAAATAGGAGAAAACTCAATTATTCATAATGGAACCGTATTAGGATCAGATGGTTTGGGATATGCACCAACTAAAACAGGCTATGTAAAAATTGAACAAATTGGTAAATTAATTATTGAAAAAAATGTAGAAATTGGAGCAAATTGTACAATTGATAGAGGCGCCATTTTAGACACAGAAATACATGAAGGAGTAAAGTTAGATAATCAAATACACATTGCACATAATGTAGTTATAGGAAAAAATTCAGCGATTGCGGCATCTTGTGCTGTTGCAGGCTCAACTATTATTGGTAAAAATTTTCCAAATGGGAGGTTTGTCAGGTGTTCTTGGGCATTTAAATATATGTGACAATGTTACTGTTGGAGCACATACTCTTAATTACAAAAGATATAAAAGAATCTGGAAATTATGTTGGTATAATGCCCGCCCAGGAACAGAAGGATTGGGCAAAATCTTCTGTATATATTAAAAAAAGAGGCAAATAATGTTGAAACACTTTGATGAAATAAAAAACTTTCTTCCTCACAGAGAACCATTTCTTTTCATTGAAGAAATTGTTGAAGTTGAATTGGGTAAAAGCATTCATTGTATTTTAAAAAATTCAGCCAATGATGATTTCTATAAAGGTCATTTTCCAGGTAATCCTGTTTTTCCTGGGGTATTATTAATTGAAGCACTTGCTCAAGCGTCTGGAATTTTGGGTTTTAAAACAATGGATAAGACACTCGGAAGAGGGTTCAATTTATGTATTTGCAGGAATAGATAAAGCTAGGTTTAGATCACGTGTTGGACCAAATGATAAAGTTCATTTATACAGCACGGTTGTTAGCGAAAAAAAAGGTATATGGAAATTTGATACAAGAGCTGAAGTTGATAATAAAGTTGTTTGCTCGGCTTCAATACTTTGCGCAGATAGGAAAGCTTAATGACTATAGATTCCTCATCAATTATAAGTAATAAAACAAAAATTCACCCAAGCGTAAATATTGGACCTTTTTGTATTATTGGTGATGATGTAGAAATAGATGAGGGCACCAGAGTTCTAAGTCATGTTGTTATTAAAGGCCCAACTAAAATAGGTAAAAATAATACTATTTATCAATTTTCTTCTATTGGAGAAGATACCCCTGATAAAAAATTTAAGGGCGAAGATACTAAGTTAATTATTGGTGATGATAATATTTTTAGAGAAGGTGTTACTGTTCATCGAGGAACTATTCAAGACAAAGGAGTTACCAAAATTGGAAACGGTAATCTCTTGATGGCATATACACATATGCTCATGATTGTTTGGTTGGAGATAATAATATCTTTGCCAATAATGCTGGTATTGCAGGCCATGTTTCTGTTGGTAATTATGTTGTTATAGGCGGATATTCAGCTGTACACCAATTTTGTAGTTTAGGGGATTATTCTTTTGCTGGTATGAATACATCAATAACTATGGATGTTCCAGCTTATACTAAGGTAGCCTCTAACCCAGCAAGAGTAATCGGTCTTAATTCAGTAGGAATGAGTAGAAATAATATTCCATCAGAATCCATAAGTCTTATTAAGAAAGCTTTTAAAATTATCTATAAAAAGGGATTAAAGCTTGAAGATTCCTTAAAAGAAATAGATATTCTTTTGGCTGAAACGAATGATACCTATCTAGATATTTTTTCTCAGTCTATTAAAGCTTCATCTCGTGGCATTTTAAGGTAAGTGAGCTTGCAAAAGCCAATTATTAAAGTTGGGGTTGTTGCAGGCGAATACTCCGGTGACAGACTTGGAGCAAAAATAATTTCAGGACTTAAAAAAACTCATCATGTCGAATTATATGGAGTTGGTGGACCTAAAATAATTCAAGAAGGACTCAGTTCAATTTTTGATTTTAGTAAGTTGCATGTAATGGGCTTAATAGAACCTCTTATTAAATATAGGCAACTCAGACAACTACAAAAAAAATTAATAAATTTATTCATTGAAAATGATATAGATTATTTCATAGGCATTGATTCCCCAGATTTTAATATAAGTATTCACAAAATACTCAAGCAAAAAAAAATAAGCAAAAATATTCAAGTTGTTAGCCCATCAGTTTGGGGATGGAGAGAGGGTAGAATTAAAAATATTAAACGTTATATAGATTTAACAATGTGTTTATTTAATTTTGAGCATGATTATTATAAAAATAAGAATTTACCAAGTATTCATATAGGACATCCATTTAGTGAATTATTTAAACAAGATGCACATCATGTATATAAAAAATATCATTTAGATCCTTCAAAAAGATATATTTCAATACTTCCAGGGAGCAGGGTCTCTGAAATTGAAAATTTACTCCCTACTTATATAGAGTTTATTAATATTCATGCAAATAAAAATGAGGATTATGTGTACCTAATTCCTGCATCTGATCAAAAGATTTTTGAAACAATTGATAATCTTGTTCCAAAATCATTGCCAGTTAAGATAAGCATAGACTCTGCAAAAGATTTCTTATCAATTTCTGATTGCTCCGTAGTAACCTCTGGGACTGCAACTCTTGAAGCTGCAATATTAGGTGCATCTCCAATTATTTGTTATAGAACAAATCCAATTAATTATTTTATTATTTCAAGAATGCTTAAGATTGATGATGTCGGCCTTCCAAATTTATTACTAGGCTCAAGAAAATTTCCTGAACTAATTCAAAAAAAATGTACCCCACAAGAAATACTAAAGGCTATTGAATCTAATGATTTTCATCATTTAAACTCACTTTCAGAACAATTGAGAACCTTATTAATTGGCTCAGAGGAAACCGAGCACACAAATGCAATTTTAAAGCTTTGAATTTTATTGCTGGAGTTGATGAGGTTGGAAGAGGTTGTTTGGCTGGCCCTGTGATTGCAGCAGCTGTAGTTCTAAAAACTAACATACCTGGTCTTGCAGATTCAAAAAAGCTTTCAAAGAAGAAAAGAGAAGAGTTATCTTCAACCATAATGCAAAATTCTTATTTTTCTTTTGGATCTGCATCTGTTGAAGAAATAGATAGTATTAATATTCTACAAGCTTCTTTATTAGCAATGAAAAGGGCTATACTAAACCTATCTGTTGAACCAGGTAAGATTCTTGTTGATGGAACGCATAAACCTGATTTAGATATAGATACTCAAACAATAATTGGTGGTGATTCTATTGTAGATGAAATAAGCGCTGCCTCAATTATTGCAAAAGTTTATAGGGATAATTTAATGATGCAATTTGATAAAAAATATCCAGATTTTTATTTTTCGAATCATAAAGGTTATGGTACGAAACTGCATAAAGCTGCAATAAAAAAACATGGCATAACACCAATTCACAGAAAAACATTTAAAGGAGTTATCGCTTAGCACAATGGAAAAAACATTTTCTCATTTAAGAGTTTCATCAGAATATAGTATTACTCAAGGGCTCTTAACAATTAATCAGTTAGTTGATTGTGCAAAAAAGCATTCTGTCCCATCTCTTGCTTTAACTGATAAGTCTAATATGTTTGCAATGGTTAAATTTTTTAATAAATGCGAAAGTGCTGGAATCAAACCAATATCTGGATCATCAATAAGAGTTATATTTGATGGTGATGACTCATCGCATGAACTTTTATGTTTGGCTAAAAACAACAATGGACATAAAAATTTAATGAGAGCGATTTCTAAAGCTCACAATAATTATTCATATCAAACTCCAATACTTAATTTCAATGATCTTGAGGAATTTAGAAATGATGTAATAGTAATTTCTGGCGGAAAAGATAGTCACATATTTGAGCTAATAAAAAGGAAGAAATTTGATGAGGCAGCCAGTCGTATTGATAAATTTTTAGAAGTATTTAAAGAAGATTTCTTTATAGAAATTCAAAAAACTAATAGACCAGATGAGCAGGAATTTTTTACAAATATACTCCCAATTTCTAATTCAAAAGGAGTTCCTTTAATTGCTACAAACGATGTTCTTTTTTCAGAAAAAAATGATTATGAGACTCACGAAACTAAAGTATGTATTAATACAGGAAGAACTTTGAATGATCCAAATAGAGAAAAACCTTTTTCTAGTGAGCAGTATTTTAAGTCTCCTGATGAAATGAGTAATTTATTTGTAGACTTTGATGAGCTCATAAAAAATACAAATGAAGTTGCAAAAAAATGTAATGTATCTCTGCATACTGAGGGATATTTTCTTCCTGAATATCCTGTTCCAGATGAACATGACTTTGATTCATATATTGCTGAACTTTCACACAAAAAGTTAAATCAAATAATTTTAAATTTTGATGATAAAAAGAAAGAAGAATACAAGCAAAGACTTGATTATGAATTAAATCAAATAAAAAAAATGGGCTTCTCAAGTTACTTTTTAATTGTCTATGATTTCATTCAGTGGTCTAAAGATAATGATGTTCCTGTAGGGCCTGGCAGGGGCTCAGGAGCTGGTTCATTAGTTGCATATTCACTTGGTATAACCACACTTGATCCAATAGCTCATGGTTTGCTATTTGAACGTTTTCTCAATCCTGAAAGAATATCTATGCCTGATTTCGATATAGATTTTTGTATGGAAAAAAGAGATAGCGTTATTGATTATGTAAGCAATAAATATGGCAGCGAAGCTGTTTCACAAATAGCTACTTTTGGAACAATGGCTGCAAGAGCTGTTGTAAGAGATGTTGCTCGGGCAATGGGTAAGCCTTATGCATTGGGAGATAGAATTTCAAAAATGATTCCGTTTGCACCAGGAATGACACTTGATAGAGCAAAAGAAGAACAACCAGTTTTTGCTCAAGCTGCAAAAAATGATTCTGAAGTTAGAGAAGTTGTGGATTTGGCATATAAATTAGAAGGCATAGCAAGAAATGTAGGTAAACATGCTGGTGGAGTTGTTATTGCTCCAGGAAGCTTGTCAGATTTTTGTCCAATATATAATGATCGACAGTCATCCTCAATCATGACTCAGTATGATAAAGATGATGTAGAAAAAATTGGATTAGTAAAATTTGATTTCTTAGGATTAAGAACACTAACCGTCATTGATAAAGCCGTAAAATCTATCAACAAATCTTTTCAAAATGGTGAAGAGCAATTAAATCTAGATAGTATTCCATTAAATGATCCCAAGGTATTTGAATTATTGTCATCTGGTAAAACAATGGCAGTTTTTCAATTGGAATCAACAGGGATGAGAGATTTAATCAAAAAACTCAAACCTACAAAATTTGAAGAAATAACAGCTCTTTTAGCTCTATATAGGCCTGGGCCCCTTAACTCAGGAATGCATACAACTTTTGTAGATAGAAAGCATGGCAGAAGTCAGGTTACTTATCCGCATGAATTGCTTGAACCAGTTCTATCTGAAACTTATGGAGTTATTGTTTATCAAGAACAGGTCATGGAAGCTGCAAGAGTTCTTGCTGGCTATTCTATGGGTCAAGCAGACATACTTCGAAGAGTGATGGGTAAGAAAAAAGTTGAAGAAATGGAAGAGCAACGAGAAATTTTTGTTAAGGGCTGCGATAAAAATTCTATACCAGCAAAAACAGCTGAAAAAATATTTGAGCTAATAGAGCAATTTGCAGAGTACGGCTTTAATAAATCCCACTCAGCTGCTTATGCAGTAATTTCTTATCAAACAGCATATCTTAAAACTTATTATCCTGAGCATTTTATGGCTGCTGTACTTTCAACTGAGCTAGGAAATACAGATAAAATTCATGCATTAATTCAGGAATGTAAGCGAATGAATATTAATGTCTTAAAACCAAATATTTTATCCAGTAGCAAAATGTTTTTAGTAAATGAAGATGGAGATATCGAATATGGTTTAGGAGCCATAAAAGGGGTAGCTGATACATTCATAAAACATGTGTGTCAAATAAGAGAAACCAATACATTTAATGATTTATGGGATTTTTCAAAGAAAGTTGACACAAAACTTGGAGGTAAGAAATCCTTAGAGGCTTTATCTCAATCTGGTGCATTTGATAGCATTGCTCCCTCAAGAAGCATAGCAATTTCATGTGTTGAGGATATGTTGAAAGACGGATCAAAAAATATATCTAAGCAAGTTGGAATGTCAGGAGATTTATTCTCATCACTAGATGATAGTTTTGATCCATATGAAAAATATAAAAATACTCAAGACATGAATTTAAGTGAGTTGTTAGCGCTTGAAAAAAAATCACTGGGATATTATTTATCTGGACATCCTGTCAATGCAATTGAAACAAAAGTAAATCGTCTTAGATCAACTAAAATTCACAAACTCAACCATGATACAAAAAAAGCTTCTTTGGTAGTCTTAATAAACAGTGTTAGACAAATAAAAGACAAAAAAGGAAAACCTTTAACATTTATAAATTTTGATGATGGTACTGGAGTTATGGATGGATTGTTCCCAAGTGAAGTTCTTGAAGAATGTCATGAAATTTTAAAAGATGGAAAAATTCTTGTTGTAAAGGGAGCCGTTGAAATAGATGACTACAGATCTAAAGAAATTGGTGATGCAATGTTCAGGATGAGAGTAAAAGAAGTTAAGTCATCTAGATCAAGAGCTCTCAAAAAAGATTCAGGAAGTTATTTTAAATCTAGAAAAATCTGACCTATTTTCACTTGAAGAGCTTTCTGAAAAGTTAGAAAAGTTAAATAAAGATTTGTGGAAATCTACAGGATGTAATTTAAATGTAAAAGTAATAACAAATGATTCAGAGGCTATAATAGACATGGGTGATAAATTTAAATTTGAACCGACTTTATCAAATTTAAGTTTGTTAGATGAAACTTTTGGAAAAAATGCTCTAGAAATATAATTTTTTGAACAAAATAAAATGATAAATAAAGAAATTGATCCGAAGAATATCCCAGAGATTTCAGAGGATTATAAATTTTTAGATTTTGAAAAAACAATTCAGGACATATCTGAGAAAATCACTGCTCTAAAAAATTCAGCTATAGACTCTTCAGAGTTGAACAATCAGATTAATACTCTTCGAAAAGAAAGGGATGTAGAAACAAAAAAAATATATTCAAAGCTTTCTATTTGGCAGACAGTTCAAGTTGCTAGACATCCTCAAAGACCTCATACATTAGATTTTATAGACAGAATTTTTGATGATTTTGATGAATTGCATGGTGACAGACAATTTGGTGATGATGCTTCAATTATTGGAGGCATAGCATATCTTGAAAATATGCCGGTCATGATTATTGGACATGAGAAAGGAAGAGATACCGAAGAAAAAGTTAGAAGAAATTTTGGAATGCCACAGCCTGAAGGCTATAGAAAAGCTAAGAGACTGATGGAGTTAGCTGAACAATTTACTATGCCAGTTATAACTTTTATTGATACGGCCGGAGCATATCCAGGTATAGAGGGTGAAGAAAGGGGCCAGAGTGAGGCAATTGCTAGAAATTTAGCAGTAATGTCAGAACTAAAAACTCCAATTTTAGTTGTAGTTACTGGTGAGGGTGGTTCTGGAGGAGCATTAGCTATAAGTGTTGGTGATAATATTGCAATGCTTCAATATGCTACTTATTCTGTAGCCTCCCCAGAGGCTTGTGCTTCAATAATATGGAGAACAGCTGACAAGGCTTCAGATGCTGCTGAGGCGATGAAGGTTTCAGCAAATGAACTAAAAAAATTAAAAATTATTGATGAAATTATTGAAGAGCCTTTGGGTGGTGCTCACAGGGACTATGATCTAATTTCATCAAGCATAAAGGATTCCCTAATTAAAAATTTATCTGCTCTAAATAGTATGTCTATGGAACAACTACTGGACAGAAGATATAAAAGATTAGTAGAAATTGGCATTTAGATTTTGATTAGTTTTAATGATTTAACTTATCACTTAGATTTAGATAAAAAAATCTATGTTGGATATAGTGGGGGACCTGACTCTACTGCATTATTGCATTTGCTTTATTCAAATGATATTTCTAATATAGAAGCAATCCATATCAATCATAATCTTTCAAGTAATTCAGCAGAATGGGAAGACCATTGTAAACAGACCTCTAAGAAATTAGGTATACCATGCCATGTTGAGTCTGTTGAAATTAAAATTGATGGGGATGGTCTGGAATCAGCTGCTAGAAAAGCCAGATACAAGATATTTACAAAATACCTCAAAGAGGGAGATCAGATTTTACTTGGCCATCATTCTAATGATGTAGCTGAAACTTTTTTATTAAGACTATTTAGAGGCACAGGAGTTGATGGTCTTGAAAGCCTTAATATCAAAAGAGGTGTAGGAGATGGTTATCTTGTAAGACCTTTAATTAACTTAAGCAAAGAAGAAATTATGATGTACCTCAGAGAAAACAACATCAGTTATATCAATGATGAGTCTAATGATGGACAGGAGCAAGATAGAAATTACATAAGAAATAATATTATTCCTTCTATTGAGCAGAGATGGATGAAGGTATCATCTAGAATTTCAAATACTTCAGAGTTTATAAGATTAAAAATCAATCATATGAAATTCTTTTTAGAAGAAAAATTTAAACATTTAATTGATAAAAAAATTAAAGTTAAAGATCTAAGAGAAATAGATGAACCATTTGTTGTTGATATTATCAGATATTCAATAAGAAAACAGAGCATAGCTATGCCAAGCAAAAAGGTAATTGAAGAAATTATAAAAACTTTTATACAATCAAATCCTGGGCCTAAATCTTTAGTTTCATGGACAAGAGCTGATAAGGATCAAGTAGGCGGAGAAATTTGTTATAAAGATGGGTGTATCATTATTTCTAAGAAATAGTGTTTAGGTATGAAACTCTAGGAGATTTAAATTATGGATTTTAAGACAGTAAAAATAAATAAAGAAAATAAAGTTGCTTCAATAGAAATAAATAGACCAGACGTATTGAATGCTTTTAATTCTCAATTAATTTGGGATTTACAAGAAGCAACTAAATTAGTGAAAGATGATGACAATATAAGAGTTGTGGTTCTTTCTGGATCAGGAAGAGCTTTTTCTTCTGGTGCTGATTTATCTGAAGCTGATGCTAATTGGGATGGATCAAAGGATGCTTTGTTAAGAGGCTTTAAGCCCTCATTTGAAAATATAATTTCTATGCCTAAGCCTGTTATAGCATCTATACAAGGTCCAGCAGCTGGAATAGGAGCTGCATTTGCTATGGCATGTGATTTAAGAGTTATGTCTGATGATGCCTATATTCTCTCAGTATTTAGTAATATTGCTTTAATACCTGATGGAGGACTTTCATGGCTATTACCAAAATATCTTGGTTACTCAAAAGCATATGAATATGCAATAGAAGCAAAAAAAATTGATGCAAAAGAATGTTTGCAGTTTGGTTTGGCTAATAAAGTAACAACGGTTGATAAGCTAAAAGAAGATACATTAGAGTGGGCTGCTAGACTTGCTAAAAGATCACCACAAGCCCTTGCGAACACCAAAAAATTAATGCGAGAATCATTATCTAATTCATATTGGGACACATATAAAAATGAAGCTGAAATTCAAAATGATTTGACTAGAAGTCCTCAAAATATGAGGCTGTAATAGCTTTTTTTGAGAAACGCGAACCAAATTTCGATTAGTTTTTATAGAATTTTACTTAGCCCTACGATAATAGCTTCAAATGAAGCTCTTGTAGTATTTGGATTTATTCCAACTCCCCATCTTGTCTGTCCATCTTTTTCAAGTTCAATGTATGCTGCAGCCTGAGCATCAGAACCTGATGAGATTGCAGATTGATGATAGTCAGAAATCTTTATATTGATTCCTAATTCTTTAGAAAGACCATTAACAAATGAATCTATTGGACCATTCCCAGTTCCAGATACAGTGACTTCTTTTGAATTCATAATCATTTTTACTTCTAACTCGTTAACATCATCTTTGGTTGATGAAGTATGGCTTTGATATGCAAAATTATTTTTTGGTTTTAAAAAGTTTGTTTCAAATATTTCCCATATTTCAGGACTACTAATTTCTTTACCTGTTTCATCTGCAAGTTTTTGTATTTTTTGACTCATGCTAATTTGAAGTCTTCTTGGAAGAGATACCCCGTGATCTTTTTCTAAAAGAAATGCAACACCACCTTTTCCAGATTGAGAGTTGATACGAACAACAGCCTCATAACTTCTTCCTAGGTCAGCTGGATCAATTGGCAAATATGGGACAGCCCACTCAGGGTCATTGCTTTGTTTCATTAGCTTGGAAACCCTTTTTAATTGCATCCTGATGGGATCCTGAAAATGCTGTAAAAACTAGGTCTCCTGCATATGGATGTCTTGGATGGACTGGGAGCTGATTACAATACTCAACCTCTCTCATAACTGAATTTATGTTCGAAAAGTCTAGCTGCGGATCAATTCCTTGAGTAAGCATATTCAAAGCTATCGTGACTATGTCTACATTACCAGTTCTTTCACCGTTTCCAAACAAAGTGCCTTCAACCCTATCTGCACCAGCCATGAGTCCAAACTCAGATGCTGCAACAGCTGTACCTCTATCATTATGAGGATGGAGACTTAGAGAGATATCTTTACGATTTTTTAAGTTCTTATCCATCCATTCAATCTGATCACCGTATATATTTGGTGTAGACATTTCTACAGTTGCAGGAAGGTTTATTATGATCTTATGTTTTGAAACCTCTTTTAGAATATCTACAACTGCATCACAGACTTCTGCGGCATAATCTAGTTCGGTTCCAGTAAAGCTTTCAGGTGAGTATTCAAAACTCCAGTCGGTATCAGGATTTGCTAAAGCCAATTCCTTTATTTTCAATGCACCATTAATAGCAATTTCTTTAATGCCTTCTTTATCTTGATTAAAAACAACTTTTCTCTGAAGGGTAGATGTTGAATTATAAAAATGAACAATAGCTCTTGGAATGCCTTTAAGAGATTCAAAAGTTCTTTCAATTAATTCATTTCTAGACTGGGTTAGAACCTGTATGTTTACATCAGAAGGAATTTTTTTATCCTCTATTAGAGATCTTACAAAATCAAAGTCAGTTTGTGATGCAGAAGGAAAGCCAACTTCAATTTCTTTAAACCCTAGTTTGCATAGCAAAGCAAACATTCTGTCTTTTCTTTCAGAGCCCATTGGCTCAATCAATGCCTGATTGCCATCTCTAAGATCAACAGAACACCATATAGGCGCTTGATTTATTACTTTTGAAGGCCATTGTCTATCTTTAAGATTAATGGGCTTAAAAGCTTTATATTTATTTACTGGATTATCCATTTTTTATCTGTAAATGTTAATATTTTCTTTCTATGATAACTCCAAGTATTAAAACAAACTTAATTCTTAAAGAGATGGGTATTACCAGGTATGAACTTCGTTCAAAGCAGCAATCAGACCTCTCAAAAACAATTTTTAGTTACCAAAAAGGAAATATTCTAACATTACTTGAGCAATCATATGATGATTTAGGTGAAGATGAGGCAAAGCTTCTCAATGCCATTGTTGATGCAGTTAATTCTGTTAACAAAGATACAATTCAAAATAAATTTAATCTTGAAGATGCAAAAAAAATTATTTTAGCTATGAAAGATATTAAAGGCATAATTAGTTTTATACCTGACATTGGCACCCTTGATCTATCAATACCCTTTGTTCAATCATCTTCACTCAACAAAATGATTTCTGATACAGAGTCAAAGAAGATTTTATGGAAAAAGCTTAAAGAGATTATTTTAAAGTAATTTATGTATAAGATTTCCTTGATGGGTTTAAATGATTTAGAAGAAGCCTACAAGATAGAGCTTGAAGTTAATCCTAGCCCTTGGAAATATGAAACTTTTTTATCATCTTTTGAGGTTGGTCATAAGGGTCTCATTTGCAAGAATGACAACAGAATGATTGGATTTATTATCTTTTCACCAATTAGCCCAGAAGCTCATATATTAAGTATTTCAGTAAGAAATGAAATGCAATCAAAGGGTATTGGAACTTTGCTTCTCAAAAGTATGCTAGACCAATGCAAAGTCATGAACTATAAAAAGATATTCCTTGAAGTGAGAGTAAGCAACGAAAAGGCTATTAATTTTTATGAAAAATTTGGTTTTAGCAAAGATGCTATTAGGAACAATTACTATACAGACAATTCAGAAGATGCTTTGTTAATGTCACTTTCAATTTAACCATTTCTTTTTTTTAACCACATAATTTGATTTGTTGTGATTATTAAATATGAGATAAAAAATGTTATGTAAAAGCTTATTAGAATTGGATGATCTACGTTTGAATCTATGACAATAGGATTGTCCGGTGGAAATCTTCTTAAGACTTCTGTAATGCCAGGAACCATATGGAATAAAAAAAGCGCAGAATAGCTGATGGTTTGAAAGTAGGGTGCAAGGAATCCAAAAAATAGACCCTTCTCATTAATGTATCCAAATATCACAGCTAAGAGTGTAACTATTGCCAATAAGTGCCCGACACCAAAACCACGCTTATATATCAATAGGGCAGTTACTGCAGCAATAATGGTTGTAACAACGAAAACTTTTGCTGAAAAATTTTTAGTTTCAATGATTGTATGCTTTTTTAAAGAATATGCTCCTGAGCCTATTGCTAAAATAGCTATTAAAGTATGAATCCAACCAATGAAGGATATATCCATTAATAATTAGCTAAGAAGATTTTCAATATCTGATTCAATATCTTCAGGCTTAGTTGTTGGAGAATATCTCTTAGTAACCTTTCCATCCTTATTAACTAAGAATTTTGAAAAATTCCATTTGATATTTTTTGTGCCTAGAACACCAGGTTGCTCATTTTTAAGAAAATCATAAAAGGGGTCAGCATTTGGACCATTAACATCAATCTTGTCGAAAATTTTAAAACTCACATTATATTTTTCAGTACAGAAAAATTGAATTTCTTCATTAGTACCAGGTTCTTGACCTTTAAATTGGTTACAAGGAAACCCAAGGATTTCTAAACCATTAGAATTATATTTTTCATATAATTCTTGAAGGCCTTTATATTGAGGTGTAAGCCCGCATTGACTAGCAACATTTACAACCAAGAGAACTTTATCTTGGTACTCACCAAGAGATACTTCATTTAAATCTGCATCTTTAACATTAAAGTCATAAACTGTTTTCATTTTTGGATTCCTTTGTTTTGATTAAAAAATATGATTTTAAAAAATATGATTATATACAAAAAAGAGATACAAATCTTAAAATGACCTTATCTTGAAGCATCTATATAATTATTTATTGAGAATAAGTTATGACGAACACTAAAGTTAAATATATTTGGAGAAGATTTGCTGAGCTATCTTCAGATGAGCTATATGCAATGATTCACTTGAGACAAAAAGTATTTATTGTTGAGCAAGATTGTCCATACATAGATGCAGACTACACCGATCAAGATGCATTCCATTTACTGGCATATAAAGATAATGATCTAATTGGGTATCTTAGAGCCTTTAGACCAGGCATCAAATACGATGGTTCCTCACTTGGCAGAATTGTCACAGAAATAAATTCAAGAGGCCTTGGTATTGGAAAAGAAATTACAAAAGAAGGAGTAAACTTTTTATCAAAAGAATATCCTGATCATGAAATTGTTATTTCAGCTCAACATAGGCTAGAACATTTTTATGTTGAACTTGGATTTACAGCTAGAGGTGAAGTTTATCTAGAAGATGACATTGATCATATCCAGATGTACCTTTCTCCAAAACAAAATTAGATTCTATCTTTATCTAGCTTACTTACTATCTCATCATATACAGAAGATGAAAACTTGAAATCATCTATAAAACCACAATGGCCACCGTATTGTTGAGGTTTAAATTTTACATAATCAGTTTGATTCAGCTTAAGCAGAGGTTCAATAGGTATACAAGGATCATCAATAGATGAATAAATGAGTGTCTTATGTTTTATCTGATTTAAAGTATTCTGTGTTATTGCATATCCAGAAAATAGCTCCTCAATACTTTCATGTGGAGAGAAATTTTTTGTAAAAAATTCAGTCATTTCCATTAGATTTTTACATTTCAAAGCTTTTTCTAAATTAGAAATTTATGAAATTCTAATTTTTTTCTTTTTAAGTTCTTATGCCATTTATTTATGAAATATTTTTTAGAATCCATGAGGCATTATCCATAGTTTGCATTGATATTTGAGGATCAATTACTGGGGATAGAACAACAGTACTTTTCAAAAAATCAATTGAATCAGAAGCTGATATTCTTAATGAGAGATTACCACCAAGAGAAAAACCAACTAAGTGTATCTCGTTGTCTTTATATTTATTACCAATAAACTCTACTGCTTCAATAAGTGTTTGAATATCAGTAGCTCTAAAAAAATCTTTATTTAAATTCTCGGTATCACCATGATCAACAGGATGGATTCTTATAATATCAAAATTATTAGTATGCAAAAGATGAGCCAAAGGAATTAAATATTTAGAATCTTTGTGACCCAACCAACCTGGAAAAAATATTACTTTCTTTTTATATAAATTTGTTTTGAATATTTCAATTGACTGAAAATTTGATGATGTAAAATCTTTTGAAGATTTTGTATTTAGCTCTTTGCGTATGGTTTTTTGTTGTTTTTCTCTTAAAGGACTTGATGCCAAAAGGGTATTAAATAAACCATTCTTAAGTAAGTTCATTATTAATTAAATAATTGAACTTTCAAATAATAAACTATGAATCTCCTCGGTTATAAATGGAGCGAAAGGATGCATCATAATTAGTATTTCTTTTAAAAGAGGTCTTAGATTATTTGTCTCTCCGCTTTTTTTACATTCTTCAATGTAAACATCACAAAACTTACTCCAGAAAAACTCATAAACTTCGTTGATAGCATAGTCTAATCTGTAATCTTTAATATTTCTCTCGATCTGTTTTTTTGATTTTTCAAACTCTTCATATATCCACTCATCAGTTTTATTTGAAGATTGAAATGAATCATTTCCAGCTGGATAACCATTGATAAATCTTGCTGCATTCCAGACTTTAGTACAGAAGTTTCTATATCCTTTAAGTCTACCCATCTCAAAGCTAATATCTTTGGTGTGTGTTGCTAGTGAGTAAAATGTCATTCTTAAAGCATCTGTTCCGTATGAATCAATACCTTTTGGAAATTGATTTCTTGTCTTTCTTTCAATCTTCTGAGCAATACCTTCTTGCATGAGATTCGAAGTTCTTTTTTCAACTAAATCGTCTTGAGAAATACCATAAATTAAGTCTAGCGGATCAATAACATTGCCTTTAGATTTTGACATCTTTTGCCCATTTTCATCTCTTATAAGGCCAGTAACATAGACATCTTTGAAAGGGATTTGATCAGTAAACTCAAGGCTCATCATCATCATTCTTGCCACCCAGAAAAAAATGATATCAAACCCAGTAACCAGTAAAGAGGTTGGAAAATGCTTTTCAAAATCTTCAGTTTTTTCTGGCCATCCCAAAGATGCAAAAGGCCATAAACTTGAAGAAAACCAGGTATCTAAAACGTCTTCATCTTGAGAGAGTTTTCTATCATCAAGTTTATAAAATTGCCTAACTTCTTTTTCACTATGACCAACGTAAACATTATTTTCTGAGTCATACCATGCTGGAATTCTGTGACCCCACCATATTTGCCTACTGATGCACCAGTCCTCAATATTATTCATCCAATTAAAATATGTTTTAACCCAATTGCCAGGATGAAACTTTATTTCACCCTTGTTAACAGCTTCATTAGCTCTTGCAGCCATTTCTTCAGTTTTGACATACCATTGATGACTTAATCTAGGCTCAATAACAATATTAGATCTTTCACCTCTGGGCACGCTTATGTGATGTTTTTCTTCTTTTTCCAAAAGATTGAGTTCTTTAAGCTTCTCTAATACAGCCTTTCTAACTTTAAAACGATCGAGATTTGAAAATGGCTCAGGTACATTTTCATTTGACCATGCATCTTCATTAAATATATTGATAGGCTCAAAATCACTTGCGTCATCCGAAGTCTTTACCTGACCGTCTACTTCATGAAGTGAGTATTTTTTACCTATTTCGTAATCGTTAAAGTCATGACCTGGAGTAATTTTCAGACAACCAGTACCAAATTCCATATCAACATATTCATCAGCTAGTACAGGTATTTTTCTTCCAACAAAAGGTAAAATGATATTTTTACCTATAAGATTTTTATACCTATCATCATTTGGGTTAACAGCAACTGCCATGTCTCCAAACATAGTTTCAGGTCTTGTTGTTGCTACTATTACATACTCTTCTGAATCTTCAATTGGATATTTAATATGCCAAAGGAGACCATCTTTTTCCTGCCTTACCACCTCAAGGTCTGAAACAGCAGTTTTAAGGGATGGATCCCAATTAACTAACCTGTAACCCCTATAGATTTTATCTTTTCTGTGTAACTCAACGAATGCTTTTATAACTGCTTCGTTGCATCCATCATCTAAGGTAAACCTATATTTATTCCAATCTACCGAGCATCCAAGTCTTTTAATTTGGGATGTAATTTTTTCTTCTGAATAATCTTTCCATGACCAAACTTCATCAAGAAATTTCTCTCTTCCAAGTTCATTTCTAGTTATATCTTTTTTTGCAAGATTATTTTCTACAACCATCTGAGTAGCTATACCAGCATGATCAGATCCAACTTGCCAATGAGCATCCTTACCAGCCATATGGTTATACCTAGTGTAAAAATCCATAATGGCATATTGAAAACTATGACCCATATGAAGAGTACCGGTTACATTTGGAGGTGGTATTACCTGAGAAAAAGAATCCTCAGAGTCTTTATTAGAAATAACTCTTTCAGCCCAAATCTTGGACCATTTTTCTTCAATTTCTACAGGGTAATACTGTTTATCCATTAGGAAGCTTAATTAAAATTATTTTAATTTCTTACTTAATAGCAATTGGCTAATAAGAGGAACCGGTCTTCCAGTTCCAGCTTTTACAGGAGTGCTATAGGAAGCTGTAGCAGCAATATCGATATGCGCCCACTTATAATCATTGGTAAATTTTGAAAGGAAAGCAGCAGCATGAATTGTTCCAGCTTCTCTTCCACCGCCAATGTTCGCTAAATCTGCATATTTAGTTTTAGTACATGATTGATGCTCATCCCATAATGGAAGTTGCCAAGCTCTATCACCTGACTCTTCACCAGATTCAATTATTTTATCTGCAAGATGCTGGTCATTTGCCATAACTCCACTTGCATGCCTACCAAGAGCAATGACAACAGCTCCGGTTAGTGTTGCCATATCGATAACATATGAAGGTTTGTACTTTCCAACGTATGTTAAACAATCTGCAAGTATTAATCTTCCTTCAGCGTCAGTATTAAGTATTTCAATAGTCTGACCCGACATTGAAGTTACAACATCTCCAGGCTTTGTGGCTTTGGATGAGCACATATTTTCAGCACAACCCATAACACCAACTACGTTAACATCTGCATTTAATCTTGCTAGGGTAGACATCACTCCAAACACAGTCGCAGCTCCACACATATCCCATTTCATTTCATCCATAGCAGGACTTGGTTTGATCGAAACTCCACCAGTATCAAAAGTGACACCTTTGCCCACTAGTGCAATAGGTTTGTCAGTTGATTTACCGCCTTTGTATTCGATAACCATCATCCTAGCTGGTTCTTCACTTCCCCTAGAGACGCTTAAAAATGAGCCCATACCCATTTTTTGCATTTGTTGTTCGTTAAAAGATTTAACTTTTAGCTTAGGGAAATCTTTAGTCATTGCTTTTACCTTTTTCTCAATGATTCTTGGGGTGCAATGATTGGCTGGAAGATCTCCTAAATATTTTGCAGTATTAACTCCTTCACCAATAGCATATCCAACTTTTGCAGCCTGTTTAGCTTTTGTTAATTTAGCTCCAGTTAAGCCTGAGGTAAGGATAGTCAATTTTTTTACACTAGGCTTCTTAGAAGTTTTATTTTTTGTTTCAGAAAAGATATAAACATTTGACTCAATTGTTTTAGAAACCATCTCAATTAACCAAAGCTCATCCTTCCCCTTTGGCGCAGTTGTTCCAGGCATAATTGATATATCTTTGCACTTATTTTGATTTCCTTTTTGAGCAATACCTTGATACATAGATAGCCATTTATGAGTAGGAGTATCTGCATCAAGCCCTTTAACTAGAAGAATATTTTTAGCATTAATTCCATCAACTTTTGGAAGTAAAATACTGCCCCCAGATTGATCAAGATGTGATTGAATAGTTTTAGAAATATAACTTTTTGATTTTTTATTGAGCTCTTTGAAAGAGGAGTCATTTTTTGTATTTTTATTGATAACTAAAACAAGCATATCTGTTGATAAAGAAGATATGTTTGATGCGTCTTTTACAAGAACATTATTTAAAACTTTATACGCCATTTAAGTTCTCCTGTTATGGTATTTACTGATAAGATAAATATTGTAATGCATCATAGTTCTCAAGGCATGTATAAAAAAAATATTCTTTCAAAAAGTTTGAATATGGAGGTCTTTAGATCATCAATTGGTGTGCTATTAATCTTCTTTCTACTTGTTGTAGGATCAAGGATTGTCGGCTACTTTGAACAAGCTGCTGAAGGAAATATAGATCCTGGAATAATATTGAGTGTAATTGCTTTAAGGTTTCCTGACTTTATAACATTATTGATACCTTTATCTTTTTTTTTAGGACTGCTCATAACAATTGGCAGATTGAATTCTGAGGGAGAAATTCATGGATATTTTTCAGCTGGCTTATCAAAATTTAACTTAATAAAATTTTTGCTGCCTCAAGCTTTTATTTATTTCTTTATAACTCTTGTTTTAAGCTTATATATCGCACCCTACACAAAAAATCTCTCTAAAGATTTACTAGTAATAGACTCATTTGAAGAGCAGATTGATGCAATTCAATCTGATGAAATAGTTTCACTAGATGATGGAGGATTTCTTTATGTGCAAACTGCAGATGAAGGTTTAATAAAAGGGGTTAAGCTTTTTCAGGTTGATGAAGATAATTCATTTATTGTTATTTCTGATGAGTTGTTAACTACAGAGAAAGATAAAACCATTGAATTAAATTTAAAAAATGGGTCTTTTTACGGCGGTTTATTTTCAGAATCATCAAAAATTATTTCAAACTTTAATAATTTTAATTTTGAAATTGATAAAAACATGTCTCAAAGCAATGATTTAAGTTTAACTAAATTATTTGATTATTCTTCAGCATCAGACCAAGCAACATTTCAGTGGAATATATCAATACCAATAACAATTTTAATTCTATTACTTTATGGCATTTATATTTCATCTTCAAAACCGAGAGAAGGCAAATTCTCATTTATGCTGCCAGGAATGTTGATATATGTTTCTTATTTAAGTCTTTTAATACTCGGCAGAGAATTCATATCTGATAACCCGGGCTCGATTTTTAACCTTTGGTTTATTCATGGTTTATTTATCTTATTTTTATTTCTCTATGCTTATAGAGAAAAAATTATTTTTGTAAGTTTTGCAAACCTGGCAATACAGGAAAATATTTATTTGAGATACTTCATTGGGATCATGATATTTATTTTATTTATATGGATGGTGGCATGATTAAAATTTTTCATGGTTATCTCATAAAAAGATCGTTTTTAATTTCCTTATCAATTTTTATATTATTTGCCACGCTGGATTTAGTTTTTAGTTTAATGTCTGAACTTGAAAACTTATCTGAAGAATATAATTTTTCTAATGTTTTTTTGTATGTTTTGAGCGTATCTCCAAGTAATGCAATAAATTTTCTAGAAGGTGCTTGTTTGCTTGGAGTTATGATTTCTTTAGGAATATCACATCAAGAAGGCAACTTAAACGTCTTAAGATCGAGTGGGGAATCGCCATTAAAAATAGTATTAATAAGCTCAATAGGCCCAATATTGTTAATATTTTTATTTTTACCATCCAATGAGTTATTTTTAAAAGATCTTAGAGCCGACGCAGAGATCAATAAAAATTTAATTGTGCAATCAGCAGAAGAAAGTAGCCAAAACAATAATTGGATTAAGGATGGAAAATCTTTTTTAACATATTCTTATATGAAAGATTCTTTTATTTATAAGGTTAAATTTATTAAAACTGATGATGGTAAAGTTCTTTATTTTAAAATGGCAGATTCAGCTGAAATCATTAAAAATCAAATAAAATTTGATGAAACAATGCAATATCATTTTTTTGAGGGAACTGGCATAGAAAATAATTATGAAGAATTTAAATTTCCTTTGATTACAAAGATGCCATTTGCAAGGGTAGAAAATTTAAAAACTTCTGAAATAATTAACGCTCAAAAATTCATTGAAACCATTTCAAAAAAAGAAGACAAGTTATTTATTGCCCATTTAGAAAAATCTTTTTATAAAAATATATTTCTGCCTATATCCATTTTGTGCTTAATTGTTTTCTTTGGTTCTTTTATTTTTAGCTCGTTGCGAGATGTAACGCCAGCATCAAGAATAGTATTATCAGTAGTTGGAGCTTTCATTTATAAAGTCTTTCAAGACTTCACAATAAGTTTCTCAATAGCTACAAATCTCTCGGTATTAATTGGTGTCATTGCTCCAGCTTTGCTTTTATTGATAATGAGCATATTTTTTTATAGAAGAATCTAAATAATTTTTAAAGCTGTTTTTGATAGGGTGTCATTGATTGCTAAACCTTTTTGAGAAAAGTAAATTTGTATAAGTGGCAATCCTGCTAGAAATAAAATTAAAATGTTCACCAAAAATCTTATTGAAATTTGCTTTATAGTAATTTTTTCTCCATTAAGACTATAAATTTCAATGTTCCACACTGCCATGCCTAGAGTTTTATTTCCGTTAAGCCAAAAGTAAGCAAAAAAACCCCAGCTACTTAAAATTACAAGAGATAGGCCCAGCCACGGATTTAATGTTTCACCTCCGTTTAACCACAGAGCTATTGAACCAACAGCAAACCAAACACCCAATAAAAGAAAGAAGTCATAAATACCTGCTGTGATCCTTTTTAAAGGAAAGACTTTGTATGCTTTTTCATTCATTTTGGTATAGTAATTAAAATAAATTTTAAAATATATGATTATGGATAAAGATACAGCATTTTTTGGTCATCCGATTGGTCTTAGAACCTTATTTTTAACTGAGATGTGGGAAAGAATGTCTTACTATGGAATGAGAGCATTGCTTGTTTTATATATGACTGGATCATTGACTGGATTTAATCCAGGAATGGGTCTTTCTGCAATGGATGCTAATGCTATCTATGGAATATATGTTGGTATGGTCTATTTTATGGTCGTTCCAGGCGGTTGGATAGCTGATAATATTTTAGGTCATCAAAAAGCTGTTTTGTTGGGCGCAATAATTATCGCCCTTGGGCATTTCACACTAGCAATTCCAATTGAGCAAACATTTTTCTTGGGCTTGATTCTTGTAGTTCTAGGAACAGGCTTGTTAAAAGGAAATATCTCAACAATCGTAGGAAGCCTATACCGAGATAACGATCAAAGAAGAGATTCAGGTTACACAATTTTCTATATGTCCATAAATATTGGCTCAACATTGGGATTTCTTATATGTTCTTATCTTGGTGAAAAAATAGGTTGGCATTATGGCTTTGGGGCAGCTGGTGTTGGTATGGCTTTTGGCGTGTATCAATATATAAATTATAGACATCTACTTGGTGATGCTGGCTTGAATCCTAATGATATGTTGGATTCAAGAAGAGCAAGCCTAATCTCATGGACTAAAAGAAGTTTAGTTTTAATGTTTATAGTTATAGGTCTTGGTTTATTTGGTTTAATTTCAATAGATCCTAGAGTCTTTGCAGAGAATTTTGCATACTTTCTTACTATAGTGGCCGGTGCATATTTCATCTATCTTTATGGGTTTGCAGGTCTAAATAGTTCTGAGAAAAAGAATTTATTACTACTTTTTGTTTTATTTATAGGGGCCGCTGCATTTGGTCAGGCTTTGATCAATCAGCAAGTTCTTTAAGTATTTTTGCAAGAGACTATACTGATTTATCAATTGCTGGTTTCATAATTCCTATAGGATGGCTTCAGTTTGCTAATCCAATATTTGTTGTTACTTTTGCTCCTATATTTGCAGGAATCTGGGCTCATCTAGGAAGAATGAATATGGATCCATCACTGCCATTAAAGTTTGCAATCGGTTTAATTTTTATGGCATTAAGCTTTATCGTAATGGTATATGCTGTAAAGCTTGCTATGGTTTCTGCCCCAGTGGGCATGCAATGGCTTTTAATAACATATTTGCTTCAGACATGGGGTGAATTAGCATTGTCTCCAATTGGATTATCTGCATTCTCTAAATATTCTCCAAAAAAATATATGGGTCAGATGTTTGGCTTATGGTTCTTAGCTTCAGCTATAGGTGGTGTTCTTGCAGGCCTTTTAGGAGGAGATGCAACGGTTGATGGGTTAAATTCTGTTCAACCTATATTTACATTTATGATTCAATATTATGTTGTTATAGCAATTGCCTTAATTGTAATGGCGTATTTATTTAAAAAAGAAGAATCTAGCTAAATAAAAAATTAGGCTAATTTTTGGTTAAGGTTATTGAGAATATTTGTATAAATTTTTTGTAGAAGCTCTATTTCTGAAATTTTTACATGTTCATCAATTTGATGAATTGTTTCATTCAATGGACCTAATTCAACTATTTCGGTTCCCATTTTAGCTATAAATCTTCCATCTGATGTTCCGCCTTTTGCATTTAAATCAGGTGAATAACCAGTAATATTTTCTATAGAATCGACCACAACATCTTTTAAGTTATCTTCTTTTGTCAGGTATGGAAGACCACTTAGCTTCCAATCAATTTCATATTCAACGTTAAGTTCTTTAAGTATAGATTCAAACTCACTCATTAGTTTTTCGTGAGTTGATTCAGTTGAGTACCTAAAGTTAAACAACATATCCAGTTCTCCAGGAACAATATTTTTTGCACCCGTACCCGAATGAATATTAGAAATTTGAAAACTTGTTGGTTGGAAAATAGCATTGCCGTTATCCCAGACTGTATTTTTTAATTTAACAATCACATCACTTGCAGAAAATATTGGGTTCACCACATTCTCTGGATAAGCAATATGACCCTGTTTGCCAATAATTTTTAGTGAGCCACCAAGAGATCCTCTTCTGCCAATTCTGATGCTGTCTCCAATTTTTTTATATGATGTAGGCTCACCAACAAGACATAAATCAATTTTTTCATCTTTTTCAATCATGTCATCAACAATTTTGTCTATGAAGCCATCTTCAGCATCTCCTTCCTCATTTGAAGTAAGCAATATTGCAATCCTGTAATTTAAGTCAGGCTCAGAATCCATAAATTCTTCGAGTGATTCTATAAAAGCTGCTATTGATGCTTTCATGTCAGCAGTTCCTCTACCGTACATTACATCACCTTCAATATGACCTGAGAAGGGAGGGTGAGTCCATTGGTCTTCTGGGCCAGTTGGAACTACATCCGTATGACCAAGGAAGCAGAAAATTTTACCTTTATCTCCATAAGTAGCATATAGATTCTCAACATTAAGATAATCAATTCTTTCACATTTAAAATTAAGCTTATTTAATCTCTCTTCAATTAGATCAAAACAACCTTCATCCCTAGGTGAGATGGATTGGATTTGTATGAGTTTTTGCAGGAATTCAATCATTTTTATGTAGTTCAGAGTTTAAATTAATGGACTTTTGATTTACTTTGGCGAACACCTTACCATTCTGTGAGTTTCTTAAAAAGACTAAGTTGGAGCAATTTGATAATTCAGAACCTTTGAAAACTCCATCTATATCACCATTTTCTTTATATACTTCAATTTTTGTTCCAGCAGTAATATATAAGCCAGCTTCAATTGTACAGTTATCTCCAAGGGGTATACCCACGCCAGCATTAGCTCCAATTAAGCAGTTTTCTCCTATAGAAATCTTTATATTATTTCCACCTGAAAGAGTTCCCATAGTACTGCAGCCACCCCCAAGGTCAGAATTATCTCCAACAACAACTCCGGCAGATATTCTTCCTTCTATCATAGCTGTACCCAGTGTTCCTGCATTAAAGTTGACGAAACCTTCATGCATGATTGTGGTTCCTGGGCTTAAATAGGCTCCTAGTCTTACTCTTGATGTATCAGCTATTCTCACATTTTTTGGAATAATGTAATCAACCAGTTGAGGAAATTTATCAAGCGACCTTATGAATAAATCATTTTTATTTTGTTTTGAATTTAGTAGCTCTTGATCAATTTCATCGATAGATATTGGGCCTTTATTTGTCCAAGCTACATTTGGCAATGCATTAAAAAGACCATCAAGATTAATTGAATTAGGAAGAACAAATCTATATGAAATTAAGTGTAATTTAAGATATGCACTTACAACATCTTCTATTGGCTTATCAAGATCTTTTTGAGTCCAATGTATTTCAACGACTTCTTTTTCTAAGTTATCAGTACTTATATCCTGAATATCGGTTTTTTGATCGTTAAATTCAATAACAGGAAAATATGCATCAAGCGTTTCACCGCTAGACGATTTTGTTATTAAGCCTGTTGCTTTGATATTCATGTCGCTATTATAGGGACGAATTAAGTTATTTACATAGTTTCTTTGAGACTATCACTTATTTTTTTAATTTTTTTACTCGAAACAGATGAAAGTGTCATATCTTCAATTTCAAAAGTATCCTCAACCCTGTCACCGAGGGTATTAATTCTCGCAGAATATATTGAAGTACCATTTTCATGGAGTGTTTTGGCAATTTTTACCAACAAACCAGGGCTATCTGCAGTTTCAATGGTTAGTAAATTTCTTTTTTTATCTTTTTGTTCAACATTTGAAATTTTAAAAGGTTTCCCAAAAGATTCATTTTTCTTTTTCTTGAAGACTAATTTTTTTGATTGACCTTCAAGATTATTAAAATTATTAGATATTTTTAATTTAATATCTTGAACCTCAATATTGGTTAAAGGTCTATTGTGAAACGAATACTTTGCAATAAAAGTATTTGCAGCAATAGCTTTGTTGGTGCTGGTAGAGATGTTCGCATCAATTATTTCAAGACCAGATAACTGGAAAACTTGAACTAATTTTAAAAAGAGCCCATCAAAATTTTCAGTCTTAATAAAAATTTCTAACAAGTTATCAAAACACTTTCTAGCACCAATAACTGTTTTATTTATTTCACTATTAATAACTAAACCGCATTGCCATTTTAATTTATCGAGATTATTTTTTGTAAAGAAGGAATCTTCAAAGATTCCAAGATAGTTTTTAATTTTTTTCTTATCTCTTTCTTCTCTAAATGATCTTATGCAGTTCTTTTTCCTATCCTCTGTAATCTCTTTCATGGTTTGCACTGGTTCTTTATTTATTTTTGATCTTGTTAGTATAAAAAGATCTTTAAGAAGCCCATGCTTCCAGCCATTCCAAAGAGCAGGGTTAGTAGCTCTTATATCATTAACAGTTAACAGATATAAATAATCTAGTTTTTCAGTTGTTCCAGCAAGATTTGCAAACTCTTCAATTGTATCTATGTCAGAAATATCTTTTTTCTGAGAAATTGATGACATTTCAAGATGATGAAGTACTAACCAAGAAATAAGTTCAGCATCAGCTTTTGATAAACCAATTTTTTTTGCAAAATTATAACTAGTTTTTGCTCCAATTTTTGAGTGATCTCCACCTTTACCTTTACCTAAATCATGAAAGAGACCAGCTAAATATAGAATTTCTATCTTTGGGAGCCTATTTATTAACTCATGCTCTAATTTGAATTCATCCTTGAAGTGAATTTTCATTTGGCGCATATTTCTTACAACTTTAAACGTATGTTCATCCACCGTATAAACATGAAATAAATCAAATTGCATTTGACCAATCACCTCATTAAATTCATCTACGTATTTCTGAATTATTCCAATAGCTTTCATGGATTTTAAGATCGAAGAAAGATTATATTTTGACCTAAAAATTTCTAAAAATTGGTTTGCATAAATTTGGTCCTCTTTGAACTTCTTATTAATAAGTTTTAGATTGTTTTTTAGAAGAGATACCGTATTGGTATCAATCGCATTAATTTTTTTGTTTGATCCTATAAAGTTATAAATGCCAAAAATTAAGTCCTTTCTATTTGAAAGATTAATTTTTGGATTAATACCAATTTTGTCTCCTTTGATATAGTAATCGCCAATATTTTTTTTAAGGCTAAAAGCATTCTGTTCCTCAAACTTGTTAAATACTTGCTGATTAAAGTTAGTTAGATTTGATGCGTTTTCATAGAATTTTTGCATCATTTTTTCTACAGACCTTTTTCTAGTTCCTTCATTTATATTAGCCTTGAGAGCAATTTCTAGTTGAAGTTCAAAAGTTAACCTATTTCTTGAGGATAAAGTGTTTGTTATATATCTTAGAGTTTTAACAAAATTATAAGAATCAATAATTTCATCAATATTATCTCCGAATTCTTTTGAGTTTTTGATCTCTTTAATATTTTTTAAATCAAAACAGTTGAAGAAGAATCCATAAAGCTGTTTGAAAATCTCTTAAACAACCAGGTGATTCTTTTAAATCTGGCTCTAAGTTATATGCCGTAGAGTAAAAGGATTTATATCTATCTTTTTGCTCTAATAATTTTACTTTGTAGAATTTTCTTTTTGACCATATTTTTTGCAGTGTAGAGGTAATTTCTTTGTCGATAGCATTGTTGGTAATTAATGCTCTTCGAGTTAAATATGAAGTAAATTCTTTTGGGTCATCCTTAGTAACTTTTTTAATATCTTTGATAGTTCTAACAGAATGACCAACCTGAAATCCTAAATCCCAAAGTTTAGCTATAAATTTTTCTAAATTTTCAATTTTTTTTGCTTTCTTGTTTTTATGAATTATTGAAATATCTATATCTGATGATGGATAAAGTTCCTTTCTACCAAATCCACCATTTGCATAAATAGCAAAATCTTTATCAAGTTCGTATTGCTTGAAATAGTTGAGGATTTTCTCTTCAATTTGAGATGTATTTTCGGACAAGTAGCTATTTGTTGAACTTGGATTTTGATATATTTTTGGAAAATTTTTTAAAAACTCATCATTTAAATCTGATTTATTTTTAATCATAAAGATTCTTCTTGTCTTTTTGTAAGAACCTCCACTCCTCTTGATGTAACTGCAAGTGTATGTTCCCATTGAGCAGAATTTCTTCCGTCTTTGGTTTCAACAGTCCATCCATCTTGTAAGGTTTTACAGTGTTTAGATCCTTGGTTAATCATTGGCTCAATTGTGAAACACATGCCTTCTTGAATTTGAATACCTCTTCCAGGCTTTCCGTAATGAAGTATTTGCGGTTCCTCATGATAGACGTTTCCTATTCCATGACCACAGTATTCCTCGACAACACTATAGTAGTTAGATTCAGCATGTTGTTGAATAGCATGCCCAATATCGCCAAGATATGCTCCAGGCTTAACCACTTCAATAGCTTTGTAAAGACATTCTTGGGTAATTTTAACCAATCTTTCATTGTGCGGTTGACACTTTCCGACAAGATACATTTTTGATGTGTCCCCATGCCATCCATCTTTAATAACAGTAACATCAATATTTAAGATGTCCCCATTCTTTAAGATTCTATTTTTATCTGGAATACCATGGCATATTACTTGATTAATGCTTGAACAAATGGTTTTTTCAAAACCGCGGTAACCAACATTTGCAGGAATTGCTTTTTGAACATTAACAATATGCTCATAGCAAATATTATCCAACTCTTCAGTAGATACACCAGGAACAACGAAAGGTTCTATCATTTCTAATACTTCTGCTGCCAGCTTTCCAGCAACTCTCATTTTTTCAATTTCTTTTTCAGTTTTAATAGAAATTTTCATATTTTTTCTCATTTAGTATAGACAGTTGACTACTAAATCTATAAAGTACAATTTTAATGCCAGCACGATATTTTAGCTCATTAAAAACCAAAATTTCTTTAAATAGTTACCCATTAATTTTCTCAAATTTCAAGCCCGATTGGAGGAACTTTTAGTGTCTTTTCCAGCCATTTTAGCACTTGAAGATGGAAGTATATTCTATGGGGAGGGCTTTGGTGAAGAAAAGATTGATGTTGGTGAATTAGTTTTTAATACCTCTATGACTGGATATCAAGAAATTATTACAGATCCTTCATACAAAAAACAAATTATTACATTTACTCACCCTCATATTGGCAATACCGGTATTAATGATGAAGATAATGAATCGTCTTTAATTCATGCTTCTGGGATTGTTATTAATAAGCATTGTGCCAAGCCAAGTAACTGGCGATCTAATAAAACATTAGATGAATTTTTACGCGAGCAAGAGGTAATTGCAATTTCAGAAATTAATACAAGAAAATTAACATCAATATTGCGGGATAAAGGGTCTTTGAATAGTTGTATTGCACCTCTTTCAAAATTAACAGCAGAAGAAGCGGTGGTAAAGGCTAAAGATTTTTCAGGGTTAAAAGGGATGGATTTAGCTAAGGTAGTTTCTGTAAAAGAGCAATATGTTTGGAATGAGGGTGTATGGCCAGCTAATAATTTAGCTACAAAAAATCATCCAGTCGTTGCGTTTGATTTTGGTATAAAAAACAATATTTTAAGGCTTTTATCTGATCATGTAGGGGAAATTACTGTAGTTAATGCAGAGACATCTTTTGAGGAGGTAATGGAACTCTCGCCAAAAGGAATTTTCCTATCAAACGGGCCTGGAGATCCTGAGCCATGCACTTATGCTATTGATAATATTAGAAAATTCCTTGAGGTTAATCTTCCAATTTTTGGTATTTGTCTTGGTCATCAACTTTTAGCACTCGCTGGGGGAGCATCAACATATAAGATGAAATTTGGTCACCATGGGGCTAATCATCCTGTACAAGATTTAAAAACAAAAGAAGTTTTTATTACAAGTCAAAATCATGGTTTTGCAGTGGATGAAAAGACTTTACCTGCAAATATAAGTGCTTCTCATGTATCTCTATTTGATCAATCATTACAAGGTATTGAGTTCACTGATAAACCAGCATTTAGTTTTCAGGGTCATCCTGAAGCAAGTCCAGGCCCACAAGAAATACAAACTTTATTTAAAAAGTTTCAATCTATGGTAGAAGAATATGCCAAGACGTAAAGATATAAAATCAATTTTAATAATTGGTGCAGGCCCTATTATCATTGGTCAAGCATGTGAATTTGATTACTCTGGAGCTCAGGCTTGTAAGGCATTAAAAGAAGAGGGTTTTAGAGTAATTTTAGTTAATTCCAATCCGGCAACCATTATGACGGATCCTTTAATGGCAGATGCAACTTATATTGAACCAATTCACTGGGAATCAGTTGAAAAGATAATTGAAAAAGAAAAGCCGGATGCAATTTTGCCAACAATGGGTGGTCAGACAGCTCTAAATACCGCCTTATCTTTAGACAAACACGGAGTTCTTAAGAAGCATGGAGTAATCTTAATAGGAGCTAACAGAGAAGCTATTGATAAAGCAGAAGATAGACAGCTCTTTGATGAGACAATGCAGGCAATTGGAATTGAGACTCCAAGCTCAGGTATTGCTCATTCAATGGAAGATGCAATGGAAGTCCAAAAAAGAATTGGTTTTCCATGCATTATTAGACCTTCATTTACTATGGGTGGAACTGGTGGGGGAATTGCTTATAACATTGATGAGTTTGAAGCTATTTGTAAGAAAGGACTTGAGTTATCACCTACGAATGAACTTTTAATTGATGAATCTTTAATTGGTTGGAAAGAGTTTGAAATGGAGGTTGTTCGAGACTGCAAAGACAATTGTATTATTGTTTGCTCAATCGAAAATCTTGATCCAATGGGTGTTCATACAGGAGACTCTATTACTATAGCTCCAGCACAAACCTTAACTGATAAAGAATATCAAATAATGAGAAATGCTTCATTTAAGATTCTCAGAGAAATAGGCGTAGATACTGGTGGATCAAATGTTCAATTTGCAATCAATCCAGACAATGGAAAAATGGTTGTCATAGAAATGAATCCAAGAGTAAGCCGGTCATCTGCCCTTGCTTCAAAAGCTACAGGTTTTCCAATTGCTAAAGTAGCTGCATTGCTATCTGTTGGATACACGCTTGATGAATTAAAAAATGATATTACAGGAGGACTTACACCCGCATCATTTGAGCCTAGCATTGATTATATCGTTACTAAAATTCCTAAATTTGCTTTTGAAAAATTCCCACAGGCTGAACCAAAGCTTACAACCCAAATGAAATCTGTTGGAGAAGTGATGGCAATTGGGTCTAATTTTCAAGAATCACTTCAAAAGGCTTTAGCAAGCATGGAAGAAGACTTAAATGGCCTTAATTCCATAGTTGAAAAATCATATGAAGAATGTAAGGAAGAAATTCTTTATCAATTAACATTTCCCGGCCCTAAAAGATTATTTTATGTTTGTGATGCGATAAGAGCAGGATGGGGGCTTGAAAAAATTTATGAGCTTACAAAAATCGATTATTGGTTTCTTGATCAACTTGAAGAAATCTTAAACATTGAGAAATCTTTACAAGATAAAAAATTATCTGACCTTGATCATGAGGCAATATATTCATTAAAGAAAAAAGGCTTCACCGATTCAAGAATCGCTGAATTAATTAATATTAAAGAATCTGACTTTAGAGACTTGAGGAAAGAGCTTAATATTCTACCTGTTTACAGAAGAGTAGATACCTGTGCTGCAGAATTTGCAACTTCCACATGTTACATGTACTCAACCTATGCAGATCAATGCGAAAGCAATCCAACAAACAATAAAAAAATTCTTGTTTTAGGAAGTGGGCCAAACAGAATAGGACAAGGAATTGAATTTGATTATTGTTGTGTTCATGCCTCACTTGCTATGCAAGAAGAAGGCTATGAATCAATTATGGTTAATTGTAATCCTGAAACTGTCTCTACAGATTACGATGTTTCAAATAGATTATATTTTGAGCCAATAACAGCTGAAAAGATTCTAGACATTATAGATAATGAGAAGCCCGAGGGAGTTATTATTCAATTCGGTGGACAAACCCCGTTAAAGTTAGCAGATGTTTTATCCGAGAGGGGTGTAAAAATTCTTGGAACAGATGTGGATGCAATTGATAGGTCTGAAGACAGAGAAAGGTTTCAAGAATTAATTCAAAAACTTGATTTAAAGCAGCCCGCAAATGCAACTGTAAAGAATATATCTGAAGCCATGATTGAGGCAGAAAAAATTGGATTCCCGATAGTTGTAAGACCTTCTTATGTATTAGGTGGAAGAGCAATGCAGCTTGTTCATAACTTAAACGAATTAGAACTATATCTAAATGAAGCTGTAGAAGTTTCAAATAGTAAGCCAATTTTATTAGATAGCTACTTAACAGATGCTGTTGAGGTTGATGTTGATGTTGTTTCTGACGGAAAAGAGATTCAAGTTGGAGGAATTTTGCAGCATATTGAGCAAGCTGGTATTCATTCGGGTGATTCTGCATGCTCATTACCTCCATACAGTTTGTCAGAAGAAATTCAAAAAGAGATTTCTGATCAATCTATTAAAATTGGTAAAGAATTAGATATTTTAGGCCTAATGAATATTCAATTCGCTGTAAAAGATGATGTTGTATATATTATTGAAGTAAACCCTAGGGCTTCAAGAACGGTTCCATTTATATCCAAAGCAATTGGTAGCTCACTTGTTAAGGTTGCATCAAAAGCTATGATAGGAAATACTCTTGCCAATCAAAAATTTTCAAGTGCTTTACCTGATGATTTATATTTTGTTAAGGAAGCAGTCTTGCCATTCGATAAATTTCCTTTAGTTGATCCAATACTTGGTCCAGAAATGAAATCCACAGGAGAGGTAATGGGGATTGGAATTGATTTTGGTGAGGCGTATGCAAAAGCACAAAAAGGCGCTAATAAAATTTTACCAAGATCTGGAACTGTATTCATAAGTGTAAAAGATAGCGATAAAAAATATTTAGATGAACTTTTACCTCTCATAGAAAAGAATGGTTTTGAAATGGTTGCTACTGGAGGTACAGCCGCTTACATAAAAGGCTTAAATTATAAAGTTAAAAAAATTAACAAAGTATTAGAAGGAAGACCTCACACAGTTGATAGCCTTTTAAATAAAGAAATTGATTTGGTCATAAACACAACAGAAGGAACTCAATCAATTAAAGATTCAGCTGCTATAAGAAGAACAGCTTTGCAAAATAAGATCTTTTGTACAACTACAATGTTTGGTGCATTTGCAATAATGCAGGCTCTTAATGGTAGAGAAGCAGATTGGTCATATAAGACACTCCAAGAAATACATAATTCTTAGCCATAGTTGCTATAATTAAAATATGTCACGCGTACCTATAACAATCGAGGGTGAAATTGCCCTTAAAGATGAATTATCTAAACTTAAATTTGTTGAAAGACCAAAAATATCAGAAGCTATAGCTGAAGCTAGAGCGCATGGTGATTTAAAAGAAAATGCAGAATATCATGCGGCAAAAGAACTTCAAGGTTTAATGGAAGCAAAAATAAATGAAATAGAAAGTGCTCTATCAAATGCTCAAGTAATTAATGTAAAAGATATTCCAGAAACTGGTAGAGTTGTATTTGGTTCGACAGTTAAATTATATGACGTAAACAATGATAAAGAGATTGTTTATAAAATAGTCGGTAACTTAGAGTCCAATCCTGAAAATGGTCATATTTCAATTGAAACACCAATTGCAAAAGGTTTGGTTGGCAAGTTTGTTGATGATGAGGTAGAAATCGTTACTCCATCAGGAAAAATGACATACGAAATTATTGAAGTTAAACATATCTGATGCATGCTGATAACTGGGCAAATAAGGCAAAGCAAGAGGGTTACAGAACAAGAGCGGTATATAAGCTCGAAGAAATTCTCCAAAAAACAAAATCTCTAAAAAAAAGCCAAAATGTTTTAGATTTAGGCTCGGCTCCAGGCGGGTGGTCGCATTATATTAAAAAAAAATCACCTAATTCAGAGGTTTATGCGATTGATATATTAGATATGGAAGCAGTTGATGGAGTATATTTTTTTCAAAATAGCATCGAAGAAATAGATAGCATAGATCTCATTAGATCAAAAATGGGTTCATTTGGACTTGTAATTTCAGATATAGCCCCCAACTTAACTGGTATAAATGCTATAGATATAGAAAATATATACGAGCTTAATATTCTAACTCTAGATACAGCAGCAAAATATTTAAATAAATCTCATGGCTCATTTATCATGAAGACTTTTCAAAATAGTATGTTGAAAAATCTTCGAAAAAAAATGGAATTATCTTTCAAGATAGTCCAAACTTTTAAACCTGCTGCTTCAAAAAAGCAATCAGGCGAAATATTTTTGTATGGAGCATATAAATAATGAATAGTGTTTTAAGAAATTTAGTTGTTTGGTTCGTTCTAGGGTCATTGCTAATTTATGTTTTCAATAACATTGAAAATACAGGAGCAAGAGAGCAGATTAGCTATAGTCAATTTAAAGAAGAAGTTCTTTCTGATCGAATTGCTAAAGTAGTCTACAAAGGCGATCAAATGACAATTATAGGCGATCGTTTGGATGGTTCTAAGTTTGAAACAACACACCCAATATTTAAAAAAGATGAAGCCGTTGATAATGCTATTGAAGATAATGGTGTAATTGCTGTATACGAAAAAATTGAACAACCATCAGTTTTATCTCAATTGTTAGTTGGTGCATTTCCGATACTATTACTTTTAGGTATTTTCTTCTTTTTTATGAGACAAATGCAAGGCGGAATGTCTGGTAAAGGCGGCCCTATGTCTTTCGGCAAGAGTAAAGCTAAATTGATGGAAGGTGGAAAAGTAAAGACGACATTTAAGGATGTTGCAGGCTGCGAAGAAGCAAAACAAGATGTTCAAGAATTAGTTGATTTTTTAAGAGATCCTACAAAGTTTCAAAAATTAGGTGGAAAAATTCCTAGAGGAGTTTTGATGGTAGGTCCTCCAGGTACTGGTAAGACGCTTTTAGCAAGAGCTGTTGCTGGTGAAGCAAAAGTTCCATTTTTTACAATATCTGGATCTGATTTTGTAGAGATGTTTGTAGGTGTTGGTGCTTCAAGAGTAAGAGATATGTTTGATCAAGCTAAAAAACAATCTCCTTGTATTGTTTTTATTGATGAGATTGACGCCGTAGGTAGGCATAGAGGTGCAGGTCTAGGTGGCGGCCATGATGAAAGAGAGCAAACACTTAACCAATTGCTAGTTGAAATGGATGGTTTTGAAGGCAACGATGGAGTTATTGTTATAGCTGCAACTAATAGACCTGATGTACTAGATCCAGCCTTATTAAGACCAGGAAGGTTTGACAGACAGGTTGTAGTAGACCTTCCTGATATCAGAGGAAGGGAAGCAATTCTTAAAGTTCATATGAGAAAAGTACCGCTTGATTCTGATGTTGATCCATTGGTATTGGCAAGAGGCACACCAGGTTTTTCTGGAGCAGACTTAGCTAATTTAATTAATGAAGCAGCATTATTTGCTGCTAGATACTCTGATAAGAAGATAGACCAAACGCACTTAGATTTAGCTAAAGATAAAATAATGATGGGTGCAGAAAGAAAATCTATGATTTTAAGTGAAGAGCAAAAAAGAATAACTGCATATCACGAAGCAGGACATGCAATAGTAGGAAGATTATGCCCAACTCATGATCCTGTATATAAAGTTACAATTATTCCAAGAGGAAGAGCTCTAGGTGTAACAATGTTCTTGCCAGAAGAAGATACTTACATGCAAAGTAAAGAATATTTATTAGCAAGAATAGCAGCGTTGTTTGGTGGCAGAATTGCAGAAAGTATTATTAATGGTAATCAAGGTATTACCACTGGTGCTTCAAATGATATTGAGGTAGCAACAAATATAGCAACAAATATGGTTACAAAATGGGGCTTTTCTGATGCCCTTGGCACTATTAAGTTTGGTGAAGATGAAGGAAGTCCATTCCTTGGAAGAACAGCATCATCACCATCACAACATCGAAGTGAAGAAACTTCAAAATTAATTGATTCCGAGATTAAATCAATTATTGATTCATGTTATGAAAGAGCTGAAAATCTTTTGAAGACAAATCTCGATAAATTAAATGTTATGGCCGATGCTTTATTAAAATATGAAACAATCGATGAACCTCAGATTGATGACATAATGGCAGGAGCTGAACCTCGAGAGCCAAAAGGTTGGTCGGATGATGATCCTAAGCCTAAATCAAATAAAAAAACATCGATAAAAGGTGCCGCTGAAGAGTTATAATCTTTAGTTATGAATTTAAAATTTGGCACTGATGGTATTCGAGGACCTGTAGAAACTCATATCACACCAGAAGCTTGTCTTAAAATAGGGCATGCAACTGGTTTGGTTATGAAAGAGCAGGGTTGGGATACTGTAATGATTGGAAAAGATACTCGCGTATCAGGTTACATGCTTGAATCTGCATTACAGGCTGGTTTCATTGCTGCTGGAGTCAATGTAAGTTTGTGTGGCCCACTACCAACACCTGGAGTGGCATATCTTACAAAATCATTAAGAAGAAAATTCGGAGTGGTAATTAGTGCGTCTCATAATGATTTTTTAGATAATGGAATTAAGATATTTAATGCTGATGGTGAAAAGTTATCTAGGGATTTAGAAAAGAAAATAGAAAAGCTCTTAGAATCTGAACTCAATCCAGTAAAAACTGAAGAATTAGGAAAAGCTAGACGTTTTGATGAGTCGGGAGCAAGATATATTGAATTTTGTAAATCAACAGTACCACAAGATATCTCGTTTGCATCTTTGCGAATTGTTTTAGATTGTGCAAATGGCGCTTGTTATAAAACTAGTCCTGATGTTTTTAAAGAGCTTGGAGCAGAAGTAATTTCAGTTGGTGTTGATCCTGATGGATACAATATAAATGCTGATTGTGGATCTACGCACCCAGAACTGGTTCAAAATGAGGTGATTAAGCACAGAGCTGATTTTGGAATATCTCTTGATGGAGATGGTGATAGAGTAATTATTATCGATCGTAATGGAAATATATTAGATGGTGACGATCTTTTATATATATTAGCTTTTGCAAACCCTAATAGAATTGGTCCATGGTCAGGTGTTGTTGGTACTCACATGAGTAATCTTGGTTTTGAAGATGGTATTACAAAGCTTGGATATAAATTTATTCGCGCTGATGTTGGTGATAAATATGTTAGCAACATGCTAACTAAAAAAGGTTGGATGTTGGGAGGTGAAACTTCAGGACACATAATTTGTAAAGACTTAGTTAGTACCGGTGACGGAACCATTGCAGCCTTAAAAGTAATTTCTTCATTACTTCTTCTTGAAAAAGATCCTTCAGAGGTGTTGTCAAATTATACAAAAATGCCTCAAGTAAATAATGCAGTTAAAGTTTCAAATAAAGACATAGTCAATGACAAGGACTTGTTGAGTCTTATAAAAGAAATTGAGTCTGATATTACTGTAGGAAGAGTTTTGGTAAGAGCTTCTGGAACAGAGAGTAAAATAAGAGTAATGATAGAGGCACCTGAAGAAAAAGTTGCAAAAAAATATGTCAAAGATATAAGTGACTTAATAAAATCTAAATCATAATTGTGATAATTGCTAACTGGAAAGCCAACGGAGATATTAAATCAAATAAGGCTTGGTGTAATCAACTGATTGTAAGAATGTCTGATAGAGGCCTTAAATCTATTGGAATAGCTCCATCATTCATACATTTTAATCAGATAAAGAATGCGTTTATCAATAATGATATTGAAGTAGGTTTTCAAGATATTGATATTGAAGGCGGGGCCAGAACTGGATCAATTTCACCATCAATGGCGGTAGATAGTGACTGTTCTTTTTGTTTAATTGGTCATTCAGAAAGAAGAGAAATATTTAATGAAGATAATAATATTATTTCTAAAAAATATCAGATGCTAGTTAAAAGCCATATAAAACCAGTTCTATGTATTGGAGAAAGCTTTGAAGAGTTTCAAGCTGGCAAAACAGAGCAAAAATTACAAACTCAGATTCAAGAATGCATTCAAGGAAATATTTCATCAGAGGATTTAATTATTGCATATGAGCCAATATGGGCAATAGGTACAGGAAACACACCAAAACCAAAAGATGTAAATACAATTCACGAATTTATTAAAGATGTTGTACAATCCGCATCTGAAAATAATTTGAGGCCACAAGTTTTATATGGTGGAAGTGTTAATAAATCAAATGCAGCAGATTTTTTTGTTGAAAAAAACATAGACGGTGCATTGGTTGGAGGCGCTTCATTAGACGCAGATATATTTTCAGATATTATAGAAATTTATAGTAGGCATAAAGAAAAATGATAGTTTTAATAAAAATAGTTTGTATAGTTTTGGCTGTTGCAATAATAGCATTAGTACTTTTACAACAAGGTAAGGGCTCTGATTTGGGTTCAGCATTTGGTGGAGGTTCATCTAATTCAATGTTTGGAGCATTGGGACCTTCAGATTTTTTAGGAAAACTAACATATTCGTTAGTGGCTTTATGGTTAGTTTTAACATTGGCTTTGGCATATTTATATAAAACTGAAAATACTAAAGAAATGTTTGAAACACCTCTTATTGAAGAGGTTATGGAAGAAATTCCAACAGATGAAATTCCAACGGAATAAATAAATTAAACAATGGTGCCGAAAGCGGGACTTGAACCCGCACGAGCTTTCGCTCACTAGCCCCTCAAGCTAGCGTGTCTACCAATTCCACCACTTCGGCAAAAGATTGCGAATTATAACAAGATATTATTTTAAATATAAAAAATAATATACTTGACCAAACATACTAAACTTCATAAACTTCACACTCGCTGCGTTGCGGGGTGGAGCAGTCTGGTAGCTCGTCGGGCTCATAACCCGAAGGTCGTTGGTTCAAATCCAGCCCCCGCTACCACAGTTACATATATTTTTTGTGGGGCATATGCCCCTTTTTTGTATATAAAAAAAGATGAAAGATGAGATTGAAAAAATTGTAGTGCCAGTTATTGAAAGACATGATTGTTTTTTATGGGGACTTGAAATTTTAAGGGGTAGAAAAAGACCTACGTTAAGAATTTATATTGAGTCTGAGCAGGGTGCAAATATTGATGATTGTGAAAATATTTCTAAAGATCTCAATTATGAAATAGATTTAGATTCATCCTTTGGCGATGATTATGTTTTAGAAGTATCGACACCTGGAATTAGTAGAAGATTTTTCAAACAAAGTCAGCTTGAGTCATATATTGGAGAAGAATTAAAAGTTAAATTAAGAGAGCCTCTTGAGGGAATAAAAAACATTGAAGGGACTTTAGTTGATTGTAATAAAGAATATTTTCTTATAGAGTCACTAAACTTAGAGTATAAGTTAAATTTTAATGATATTGATTTTTGTAAGTTAGAACCAAATTTTGATAAATTAATGAAGGAAGAAAATTATGCAAAGTAATGAGATTTTAGCAGTGGTTGATTCGGTTTCAACTGAGAAAGGGTTGGAGAAGGATGTAATTTTTAAAGCTATTGAAATAGCTATTGCATCTGCATCACAAAGACATTTTCACGAAGATGCTGATTTATTTGTCAAAATTGATAGAACCACAGGAGAATATTCAACACATAGGAATTGGATCGTTTTTGATGAGAATAATGAAGAATTCCATCCAGAAACACATATCTCAACTAGTGATTCTAATCTTGCACTAGATGAAATTTATACAAAAGAGCAAGACAACATCCCTTTTGGAAGAATAGAGACTCAGGCTGCAAGACAAGTAATGTTGCAGAAAGTAAGAGAGGCTGAAAGAGAGAAAGTTGTAGCTCAGTTTAAAAGTCAAAATAATCAATTGGTTAACGGTACAGTTAAAAGAGTAACAAGAGATAATATTATTGTAGATATTGCATACGATGCTGAGGCTATCTTACCAAGAGATAGATTAATGCCTGGTGAGATTTATAAAATTAATGACAGAATTAGAGCAATTCTTCAGATTCAAGAAGTTGAGGGTAGAGGCCCTCAATTAATGTTAAATAGATCTTGCCCAGAAATGGTAACAGAGCTTTTTAGCATTGAAGTACCAGAGATTAATGAGGATGTTATTGAAATTAGAGGCGTTGCAAGAGATGCTGGATCAAGATCTAAGATAGCAGTTAAAACAAATGATGGAAGAATAGATCCTGTTGGAGCATGCGTTGGTATGAGAGGTTCTAGAGTTCAGGCTGTTTCTGCTGAGTTAGGCAACGAAAGAATAGACATAATCATATATGATGACAATCCAGCTCAGTTAGTTATTAATGCTCTTGTTCCTGCAAAAGTTGAATCTATTGTTATGGATGAAGACTCAAGATCTATGGACATTGCTGTAAATCAAGAAAATCTTGCATTGGCAATCGGTTCTAGAGGTCAAAATATTAGACTTGCATCTAAGTTGGTGGGATGGGACTTAAATATTATAAGTAGTGAAGAAGCAGAAGCTAAAGTTAAAGTTGATGAGACTGAATTTTTAGCTAGCCTTATTAGTAGTCTTGAAATATCTGAAGAAATCGCTGAAAAAATAGCTTCTACAGGCTTATCAAGTTTTGACGATATAGCATATGCTGAAGATGAAATCTTTAAATCATTTATTGAGGACGAAGCGGAGATTGCAAGGGTAAAAAGTGCTGCCGAGGATGCAGCCTTACTCGAGGCTATGGGAGCAATTACTGAAGAAGAAGATAATGTGGAATCACTTACAGATTTAAATTTAAGTGATGAAGATATTCAAAAGTTATCTAATAAGGGTATTAAAAATAAAGATGATCTTGCAGAATTAGCAGTTGATGAATTACAAGAAATTATTGAAATTTCTTCTGACGATGCATCAAAAATGATAATGAAAGCAAGAGAACACTGGTTTAATTAATTAAAAGGAAAATATTTTGGCTTTAACTGTTAAAGATTTCGCAAAAACTCTAAAGATCAGTGATTCTGCTTTGCTTGAACGTATGCAGAATGCTGGACTGAGTCATTCTAAAAATACTGATGAGGTTACAGCTGCAGATAAACAAGCTCTTTTAAAATCTTTAAAAAGTGCAAAAGCAACTCCATCTAAATCTATAACCTCAGGATCTGGAGTTACAGTTACATCTAAAGGAAAAACTTCTAAAGATACAGAAACAGTAAAAAGTTATTCAGATAATATAGAAGCAAAAAGAGCAGCAGCCTCTGAACAACTAAAAGAGCAACAAAAGAAAAGAGAAGAGCAGTTAAAAGAGGCTGCAAGACTAAAACAAGAAGAAGTCAAAAAAAGAGAGAAATTTAAAAAAGTTGATAAAGATAAACCGGCTATCAAAGTAAATGTTAAGGATCAGTTATCAAGCGCTGTTAATGCATATAAAAGAAGAGAGACTGCTTTTTCTCAGGAATCAGAACATAAGTTTGAAGCACCTACTGAGTTCATAAAAAAAGATATAGAAGTTCCATCGTCAATTCAAGTTGGTGAGTTAGCCAAATTAATGGCTGTCAAAGGAAATGTAGTTGTAAAGAATCTCATGGGGCTAGGGGTTGTTGCAACTATAAATGATGTTATTGACCAAGAGACAGCAATATTAGTGGTAGAAGAAATTGGTCATAATGGAATCGCATTAAAAGAAGAAAATTTTGAAGAAGATTTAGCTAATTTAATTAACTATACGGATGAAGCAAAGCCTAGATCACCAGTAATTACTGTTATGGGGCATGTTGATCATGGTAAAACAACACTTCTTGATTTTATTAGAAAAACAAAAGTCGTAGACGGTGAGGCTGGAGGCATTACACAACATATTGGAGCTTATGAAGTTGAAACACCTAAAGGTAAAATAACTTTTATAGATACTCCTGGCCATGCTGCTTTCTCATCTATGAGAGCCAGAGGCGCCAATACAACTGACATTGTCATTTTAGTCGTAGCTGCAAATGATGGTATTAAGCCCCAAACAGAAGAAGCAATTAATCATGCTAAAGCAGCTGGTGTATCGATTGTTGTTGCAATAAATAAGATTGATTTAGATGGAGCAGATATTGATAAGGTTAAGGGTGATTTAGCAGCTAAGGACTTGACTCCAGAGGACTGGGGAGGAACAACACAAATGGTTCCAGTTTCAGCCTTAAAAGGTACTGGAGTTGATAAATTATTAGAATGTGTTTCTCTTGAAGCAGAATTACTTGAATTAAAAGCTCATCACAAAGGTTCTGCTCAGGGCGTAGTTATTGAATCTGAGTTAGATAAATTTAGAGGCTCAGTTGCAACCTTTTTAATTCAAAATGGAACATTAAAAGTTGGTGATTTAGTTGCCTCTGGAAATTCAATTGGAAAAATTAAAAGTATTGTAAACAGCGATGGTTCTAAGATTAAATTAGCTGGCCCATCTGCTGCTGTTGAAGTATTAGGTTTAAATAACGTGCCAAATGCAGGAGATCCTTTTCAGGTAGTTGAAAATGAAAAACAAGCAAGAGAAATTGCTGAGTATAGAATTACCCAAGAAAAGGAAAGAAAGCTTTTAAAACAAAAAGATGACACCGCTGGTGATTTATTTGAATCGCTTGGACAAGAATCTAAAAAAGTACTTAATATCATTGTTAAAACTGATGTTGGTGGAACATGTGAAGCAATTTCAGCTGCACTAAATGATTTGGGTAATGATTTAGCAAAAGTTAAGATTGTATCTAGTGGTGTTGGTGGAATATCAGAGTCAGATGCAAACTTAGCATTGGCTGTGGATGCAATTATTTTAGGTTTTAATGTGAGATCAGATAATTCTGCAAAGAAAATTATAGAAGACGAATCTATACCTTTAAGCTACCACAGTATTATTTATGAATTATTAGATGATGTGAAGGCTAGAATGAGTGGGCTTCTTGACCCGATTATTAAAGAAGAGATAGTTGGAACAGCAGAGGTATTAGAAGTATTCAATTCTCCTAAATTTGGACAAATAGCTGGTTGCATGGTCATTGAAGGAAATGTTTTACGAAATAAACCAGTAAGAGTTCTCAGAGACGAGATAGTTATCTTTGAGGGTGAACTAGATTCTCTAAGAAGATTTAAAGAAGATGTAAACGAAGTTAAAAATGGAACCGAGTGCGGCATGGGTATCAAAAACTATAAAGATATTAAGCCTGGCGATAAGATAGAGGTTTATGATCGCAAAGAAGAAGCACAATCAATGTAGTTGAAGTTTTAATGTCATCATTAAGAGCAGAAAAAATTGGCGACGAGCTAAAAAAAGAAATATCTTTAATCATCAACAAAGAAACAAAAGATCCTAGGCTTCAAAATATTAATATTACTGCTGTAAAAGTCTCTGATGATATTGGTATAGCCACTGTGTTTTATACAGTTATCGGAGAATCTATAATTAAAGATCAAAGTGAAATAAACCCTAAAATATTAAAAAAATTTTCAGGAATGATTCGATCAAAACTTTCAAAAACTATGCAGATTAGGAGGGTGCCTGTTATAAATTTTAGGTTTGATGAAAGTATCGAATATTCGGATAATATTGAAAGCTTATTGAAGAATATAAAATAATGGATGGTTTTTTTCTTTTAAACAAAGAAAAAGGTATAACCTCTAATCAACTTGTTCAAAATATTAAAAAATCTTTGAAGTTCAAAAAAGTTGGCCATTTGGGAACACTAGACCCAATGGCAACTGGATTAATGGTAATTGCAGCTAATAGGGCTACAAAGTTTTCTAGTTATTTTTTAGAATCTGATAAAAGTTATTATGCAACAGTAAAACTTGGGTCTTTTACCGATACGGATGATGCACTGGGTAAAATTATCGAAACTTCAGACAACCTCCCAACTGAAGAACATACTCACAAAGTTCTAAATTCATTTATTGGACAGTCATTGCAGATGGCACCCTTTTATTCTGCTTTGAAGCATAAAGGTAAACCATTATATAAATATGCAAGAGAGGGCGATTTGATATCAAAACCGCCAAGAGAAATTAATGTTTTCTCAATAAAAGATTTTATTTTTGATCACGATGAATGTTCTTTCTTAATTCATTGCTCAAAAGGAACCTATATTAGGTCGATTGCAAGAGATTTAGGAAAAAAACTTGGATGTGGCGCTCATTTATCAGGCTTAAAAAGAGTATCTCAAGGAAAATTTAATATTAATCAAGCATTAAATGCTGAAGAAGTTGAAATAAAAAATCTAATATCTATTGAAGAGGCATTTAAAGCATTTTCTGATATTAAATTAAAGAATGATCAATTAAAGATTTTTTTAAATGGAGGCAAGTTAAAAAATATTAATTTCGAAGATAATGACTACAGAATTTATGATTTATCATCAAATTTTCTAGGCCTTGGAAATGTATCTAATAATGTTCTGGCTTTAAAACGACTTGTTTAATAGTTAGATTAGTTATAAGATTCGCACGCTTACTTTAGTTGTACGAGGTTTGCATTTTTATTAATAAGTACATCGAGGAATATAAATATGGCACTTTTAGCTAACGAAAAAGAAAAAATTGTTGGAAAATTTCAAAGAACAGACAACGACACAGGATCTCCTGAAGTTCAAATTGCGTTGTTAACAGAAAATATCAATAAATTACAAAGTCATTTTAAAACACATAAAAAAGACCACCATTCAAGAACAGGGTTAATAAGAATGGTAAACCTAAGAAGAAAGCTTTTAGCCTATCTAAAAAGAAAAAACCCAGATAGTTATAAAGAGGTTGTAAAGCAATTAAAACTTCGTGGTTAATTATAAAAACATAAAAAAGGATAATCGTGGAAAATAATAAATTAGAATCTACATCGGTAGAGTTTCAGTATGGAAACAAATTAGTAAAATTAGAAACAAATAAAGTTGCAAGACAAGCCACAGCTGCAGTTGTTGTAACAATAGATGATTTGGTTGTTCTCACAACTGTAGTCGCAAAAAAAGAAGCAGACCCTGGAAAAGATTTTTTTCCATTGGCTGTTTTTTATCAAGAAAAATTCTATGCAACAGGTGTAATTCCTGGAGGGTTTTTTAAAAGAGAAGCAAGGCCCACTGAAAGAGAAACATTAACATCGAGGCTAATTGATAGGCCTATTAGACCTTTATTCCCAGAAGAGTTTAAAAACGAGGTTCAGGTCTTTTCAACAGTGATGTCATCAGGTAAAGAACAAAATCCTGATATAGCTGCCATGATTGGTGCTTCAGCAGCCTTATGTGTGGCAGGTGTTCCTTTTGATGGACCTATGGGTGCTGCTAGGGTGGGATTCATAGATGGTAACTATGTTTTAAATCCGACGTTTGCGGAGCTAGAAGACTCATATCTTGATATGGTTGTAGCCGGAACGGAACAAGCGGTTCTAATGGTTGAGTCCGAGGCAAAAGAATTAAATGAAGATCTTATGCTTGGTGCGGTATTATTCGGCCATCAAGAAATGCAGGCAGTTATCAATGCTTGTAAAGAGCTAAAAGATAAAGCAGGAAAAGAAGACTGGGTTATTACACCAGATGAAGAATCTCCAAGATATTACTCAGAGTTACAAGAAAAATATACTGACCAAATTAAAAATGCTTTTACTATAAAGCTTAAATCCGAGAGATCTGAGGCTATAAGTAAAATTAGAGAAGATATTGTTAATTCATATCCTGAAGCTGATGACATTCAATTAGGAAAAGTTTTAGGTGCGTTTAAAAATCTAGAAAAGGACATAGTTAGACAAAATATTTTAAGTAATCAGCCAAGGATTGACGGGCGAGATACAGATACAGTTAGACCAATTTTTATCGAAACTGATGTTTTACCAAGCACTCACGGATCATCTTTATTTACAAGAGGTGAAACACAAGCAATTGTTGTTGCAACATTAGGCTCATCAAGAGATGCTCAAAGAATTGAAGCTATTGAAGGTCAAGGAACTGACAATTTTATGCTGCATTATAATTTTCCAGCATACAGTGTTGGAGAAATAGGAATGCCAATGGGTCCAAAAAGAAGAGAAATTGGACACGGAAATTTAGCTAAGAGAGCTATTAAAGCAGTACTACCTGATGTAACAGATTTTGGATATACAATGAGGGTGGTATCTGAGATTACTGAATCTAATGGTTCAAGTTCTATGGCATCAGTTTGTGGTACTTCATTATCATTAATGGATGCCGGTGTTCCAATATCAAGTCCAGTTGCAGGTATAGCAATGGGATTAATAAAAGAGGGCGATGATTTTGCTGTTCTTACAGATATTCTAGGTGATGAAGATCATCTTGGTGATATGGATTTTAAAGTAGCTGGAACAGAAACAGGCATTACTGCTCTACAAATGGATATCAAAATTCAAGGTATAAATGAAGCCATTATGGAAGTTGCTCTAACCAAAGCAAAAGCTGCAAGAACTCATATTCTTGGAATAATGAATGAAGCTATTTCAGCACCTAAAGATCTTTCAGAAAATGCTCCTGCAATGAAAACTTTTATGGTTGATAAAGATAAAATCAAAGAGATTATTGGTAAAGGTGGAGCAGTTATCAAATCAATGCAAGAAAAAACTGGAGCAACAGTTGATATTGATGATGACGGAACTGTTTCAGTCTTTGGTCAAAATCAATCTTCAATGAAAGCATGTCTTGAAATAATTGAGGGTATCTTAGAAGAACCTGAATTAGATAAGGTGTACAAAGGTACTGTTGTTAAGATAGTTGATTTTGGTGCTTTTGTTAATATTCTTCCAGGTAAGGATGGATTGCTGCACATATCTGAAATTGCTCATGAAAGAACAGAGGATGTAAGTGCTGTGCTATCAGAGGGTCAAGAAATTGACGTAAAACTCATAGGCTTTGATAGAGGAAAGATGAAATTATCTGCAAAAGCTTTGATAGAAAAAAGTAAACCAGAAGAGCTTGAAACAGATAGTAGCTCTGAAGAATAGCGATCAATAAACCTATAAAACCGAAAAGTCAAATTTTCGGTTTTTTTTTGTTCACAAAATTTGAATGATTTCGCTTTTTTATGGTCTGATATCAATTGCAAATCATATAAAAAACCTAATAGGGGGGAATATTATGGATAATGTATTTAGAATGATAGGCGATGTAGTTGGTCATCTAACTAGCATCTTAATTGGAGTCTTAGGTCTTGGTATCGTTGCTGCATTGGTATTTGGAGATGCTGGTTTAGGTATTGACGTAATTGGCAATATTACAAATTTAGTTAGTGATCTAGCTAGCGGTGGTGTTGTTGGACTTCTAGTAATAGCAATATTACTCAGCCTAGTTAAGTAATTACTAAATAGTTCGCTAAGAAGGGTTTATTGCCCTTCTTAGCTTTAATAAATATGAAATTTAAGATAACTCTTGCAAATAACAACAGATTTTTCTTAATAAAATTACAAAGTTCTAGTTCCTTTAGTTACAGCTTATCTTATTGCTTGGTATTATTTTTGGACCAGATACACCATATGTTGGTGATGTTTATAAAAATGTTACCAAATATTTTAAATATGCTTGGGAAGATGCGTTGCTTGCATTAGTTTCATTAGTTATTATTTTAAGTTACTTAAATATAAATAAAGACTAATTTTTAAGATCTGGTGGCTATGGGTGGAATTGAACCACCGACCCCAGCGTTATGAGTGCTGTGCTCTAACCATCTGAGCTACATAGCCAATCGTTGAATGATAAGTCCTAGAATTCAAGAGTCAATATTTTTTTTCATTAACTTTAAACATTAAATTTAAAATGAATAACGTCTCCATCTTTTACGATGTATTCCTTTCCTTCTAATCTTAATTTACCTTTTTCTTTTGAACCAGATTCTCCATTACATGAGATGTAATCCTCAAAACTAATTACTTCAGCTTTAATAAACCCTCTTTCAAAATCAGTATGAATAACTCCAGCTGCATTGGGAGCAGTTGAATTATTCTTGATGGTCCATGCTCTTATTTCTTGAGGTCCAGCAGTAAAATATGTTTGAAGCCCAAGAAGCTCATATCCTTTAAAAATAATTTTATTTAGAACAGGTTCATCCATATCCATTAATTCTAAATATTCTTTTCTTTCCTCTTCATCTAAAATGGCTATCTCTTGCTCAATCTTAATTGAAGTTGGTATAACTGTATTGCCAGATAGATTTGCAAATTCTATTAATTTATTAAGAGCATCATCTGAGGATCCATCATCAGAAATATTTGCAATATAAAATGTTGGCTTGGAACTTAGCAATTGGAAACTTTTAATAATCGCTCTTTCGTCTTCATTGAAACCTTCGATATTTATAAGCTTTCCTTGATCAAGGTCGTTTTTAATCCTTATTAAGATTTCATGTTCAGCCTTATTTTTTTTATCGTTAGTTTTTAGAAGTTTTTCGCATTTTAATATTCTCTTGCTGACCGTCTCTAGATCAGACATTATTAATTCAAGATTAATTATTTCAGCATCTCTTACAGGATCAATTGACCCATCAACATGGGTAATGTTTTCATCTTCAAAGCATCGCACGACATGTGCTAGGGCATTCATTTCTCTAATGTTAGATAGGAACGCATTACCAAGACCCTCTCCTTGTGAGGCACCTTTAACAAGACCTGCAATATCAACAAGATCTAAACTTGCTGGAATTATCTTCTTTGAATTTACGATATCATTGAGTTTCTTCAATCTATTATCTGGAAGAGGGACCTTTCCAACATTTGGTTCAATAGTACAAAAAGGAAAATTTTCAGCAGGTATTGAAGATTTTGTTAAAGCATTGAATAGGGTAGATTTACCTACATTAGGAAGCCCAACAATACCGCATTTGAATCCCATATTATTTTGTATGTAATGTTTTTTGTAATTTAGAAAATTCTTGATTGCATAACGTATCAAAATTTAGAGCAAACAAATCGAAAGCTATATCAACATACTCTTTATCAGTTGGATGAAATTTATTTAATACCCAATTAGAAACCATATCTTTATGTCCAGGATGACCTATTCCAATTCTTATTCTTAAATAGTCTTTAGAGCCAGTTTTTTCAAAAATATCTTTAAGGCCATTGTGACCGCCATGACCGCCACCTTCCTTGAACCTAACTTCTCCAGGATTTAAATCTAAATCATCATGGAAAATAACTATTTTATTATTAGGTAAGTTGATATTTTTAACTAATTTAGCAACTGTACGGCCACTGTTATTTACATAGTTATTCGGTATAACCCAAAGAATTTCTTCTGAATTTGAGTGTGTTATTTCTGCTTCAATATTAGTTTTTGGAACAAAATCACTGCAGTAAGATTTGCTGAGATTTAAAAGCCATTCTTTGCCAATATTGTGTCTAGTGCTATTATATTTTGATCCAGGATTACCCAAACCAATAAAGCAAAGTTTAAGCAATTTTTAGCTCTCTTCAGATCCTTCTGCAGAGTCTTCAGAGGCTGATTCTTCACCGCCTTCTTCAGCAGCACCTTCTTCAGCAGCACCTTCTTCAGCAGCACCTTCTTCACCTTCTTCAATGACTGGCTCTTCTTCAACAGCTTTAGGAGCATTAACAGATACAACCATTTGATCGGTTTCTTCTGTAAGCCCAGGAATCTCTGATCCTTCAGGTAAAGTAACTTCTGTAAGTCTTATTGATGCACCTAATTCAAGTTCTGAAACATCTACATCTATTGATTCAGGAATATTTCCAGCTAAACACATAATCTCAACTTCTCTGATAGCTTTTGTTATTAAGCCACCATCATTCTTAACCCCGACACACTCTTCTTCATTGACAAAGTTCATAGGAATGACAACTTTTAGTTTAGTTTTTCTAGATACTCTTTGAAAATCAGCATGAAGTAATTTGCCTTTGGCAGGATCTCTTTGAAGCTCTTTTAATACAACTTTCTCTTCAAGATCACCATTTTTAATTAGAAGAACCTGAGTATAAAAAAGCTCATTTTGAGAAGCTTTAGTAAGCTCATTAAGATGTAACTTTAAATTTAAAGATTCTTTTTCATCTCCATAAACTATTGCTGGAACCATTCCGTCAACTTTTCTAATAACTCTAGCTTTATTAGATCCAGTTCTTTCTCTTGTTTCAGCATTTAAAACTATTTGATCACTCATAATATCCTCTTATATAAACATCTCACTTAGAGATTCTTCATTGCTTAATCTTTTGATGCATTCTGCAATTGTCGCACCTAAAGAAATGACGCGTATTTTACTGCATTTTTCACCTTCATGTGACAATGGAATTGAATTTGTTACCACAAGTTCATCAATTTCAGACTTATTTAATCTTTCTATAGCTGGACCAGAGAGCACAGGATGCGTGATATATGCTTTTACACCTGCTGCACCATGATCTTTTAATGCTTTAGCAGCATTACACAGTGTTCCAGCTGTATCAATGATATCATCAGGCACTATACATACTTTACCCTCAATATCACCAATAATATTCATTACCTCTGATTGGTTAGCTGCAGCTCTTCTTTTATCTATGATTGCTAAGTCAGCATCATTCAGTTGTTTTGCTAAAGCCCTAGATCGAACTACACCACCAACATCTGGTGAAACCACAACAATATTATTATCTGGATTATTCTCTTTAATATCATCAACCATCAATTTAGTTGCATAGACATTATCAGCAGGCATATCAAAGAAACCTTGAATAGTCTCAGAATGTAGGTCTACAGTTAAAACTCTATCTATCCCAACAGAATAAAACATATCAGCTACAACTTTTGCACTAATTGGTACCCTTGCAGATCTAACTCTTCTGTCTTGTCTTGCATAACCGTAATAGGGAACAATGGCTGTAATTCTTGATGCGGACGATCGCTTTAAGAGCATCTGCAAGCAACATTAATTCCATTAAATTTTTATTTGAAGGAGCGCATGTAGATTGAAGTATAAAAGTATCATGACCTCTGACATTATCTTCAATTTGGACTTTTATTTCTCCGTCCGAGAAATACCCTACATCTGCTTTAGATATTTTAATATCTAATATTTTTGCAACCTCATTAGCTAGCTCTGGATTTGCTGTTCCAGTGAAAAGATCTAGGATTTGTTTGCTCATTCTTTCCCTCTCTTAATTGGCTGGGGTGGTAGGATTCGAACCTACGCATGACGGGATCAAAACCCGTTGCCTTACCGCTTGGCTACACCCCAATACTACACAAACTCCCTTAAAGGCGAATATTGTAATGGTTTAGCTAAAAAGAATCTCCAATTACTTGGAATTATTTTCAAAATTTTATCTTTTTCAGCCTCATTATTATATTTTATAAACATGGTTGAGCCACTACCCGAGAGATAAATTCGATGTTTTTTTGAATTTTTTCTATAAAAATCTCTTACCTCTTTATTGCTCTTTAAAAAAATTCCCCAAAAAGAATTTTGATCATCTTCTAATAATTCATTTTTATTTTTTTTTGATTCCTCATAGTCTGAGAACATTTTTTGTGTTGAATTAAATATCTTCGGGTCAATGATAATATATTTTGAAATATCGGATTTTTTCTCTTGAAAAATATCACCAATACCTGAGGCAAATGCATTTTTACAATTTATAAAAAATGGAACATCTGCACCTATTGTTCTTCCAATATTTATCATTTGGTCTTGGTTTAAATTTAACCCCCATATCTTATTTAAAACCATAATAGTTGTGGCTGCATTTGAACTTCCGCCGCCAAGACCTGCACCTATTGGGATATTTTTTTGAATTGTAATTTTAGCTCCATAATTTTTCTTAGAAAGCTCTTGTAAAGAAACTGCAGCCTTGTAAATTGTATTTTCTTTTGCATTAAGTGAAGAGTTATTGGTATCAATCAAGATACCATCTTTTGCTTGTTCAAAAGTCATAAAATCATACAAATCAATAAATTGAAAAGAAGTATCCAGATTATGATAACCATCAGAATTTTTATCTAATATTTTTAAATGAAGATTAATCTTTGCTGGTGAGCTTATTGAGACCTTCATTTTTTAATTAAATACCCGTTAATTAAATTTTCTTGATAAGAGATAGCAAAATTTACATTATTGTTTTTTCTGCTGCATGTAAAATCAAAATATGAACCTTCAACCAATTCATTAATGTTAAAGCCTCTTGATAAAAGGCACTGTCTCAACCAATACTTAAAATTTCTGTTTACAGTATCAGGTATATAAAAAGGATTACTGTTTTTAGTTGGCATTATGTTTAAATTTTTGTTCTCATTAGCTTCAATAATCAAGACATTTCCATAAAAAGGCTTCTTAAGTTGTATAATAGATTCTAGTTTAGATAAGCTTATAACTATATTTAGTGATACTGGTTCAACATTGGTTGATTCAATCAGCAACTTGCCTGAATAAATGTTGTATTTATTATCTTTGTTAATAGTTGAGCAAGAGACAGTTATACAAACAAGCACATAAATAAATTTTTTTATAATGGAATTACAGTTATTTGGCATAAATCATAAAACTTCAAATGTTTCTGAAAGAGAGCAATTCATTATAAATGAGTCCAATCAAATTTTATTAAATACTTTCTTAAAAGAAAAATTTAAAGAAAAGATAGACTCTTTTTTTGGTGTTTCTACTTGTAATAGAACTGAAGTTTATTTTCTAGCTGATTCTGGGCTTGTTAATGAAATTCTTCTTGAAACATTAATATTTTTTGAAATAAACCACATTCAAAAAGAAAGCTTTTATATCCTTGATAACCAGGATGCATTGATACATATGTGTAAAGTTGCATCAGGAATAGATTCTCAAGTACTTGGAGAACAAGAAATATTTGGACAATTTAAAAAAGCTATAGAGGTTGCAAGACATGCAGATATAGCTAAACCCAGTCTTTTAAGTTACACAAAAAAAGTTATCGAGATAGTAAAAAAAGTTAGAACACAGACAAATATAGGATTAAATCCATTATCTGTTAGTGGATTGTCGTTAAATTTAGTAAAAAATATCTTTGAGGAGCCTCAAAATCAAAACGTTCTTATACTTGGAGCTGGATCATTGGCGCACGCTATTATTGATGATCTTATTAAAAAAGGCATAACTAATATTCGAGCAGTAAATAGAAGTAAAAAAATAATAAAAATAAATAATGATTATGAAATAGTTCCATCATCTTTAAATACTTTGCATAGAGAATTAGAGTTTGCTGACATCGTAATAGCCTCGGCTACTGCTGATCTGCCTTTAATTGGTAAAGGCTCTATAGAAAAAGCTCTTAAAGTTCGAAGAAACAAACCAATGCTTTTAATTGATTTAGCAGTTCCAAGAAATATTGAGGAAGAAATTAAGAAAATAGAGCAAGCATATTTATTTTCAATCGACGATATAGAAAAAATTACGCAGGACAATTATGGTCAAAGAGTAATAGAAGCTGAAAAAGCTCTTAACATAATTGTGCTTGAGTCTCAGGATGCCCTTAAATCAATTCGTGAAAAAATAACCAAAGATAAAGTTCAAATAAAATTAGAATCGTTTTTAGATCAGCTTTCAGACGAAGAGATAAAAAGGTTTAAATCCGCAGAGGATTTAAAACAAATGATAATGAATTTATCAATAATAAAATATGAAGATAAATCTTTAGATGAGGTCTTAGATATTAAAAATATTGATAATCATGTAATTGAGTCAATGTTTAAAAGGTATATTGATAATGCATGATTCAATGAAGGCAAAGCTATCAAAACTTCAGGAAAGGCTTGCTGAAATTCAGAAGTTATTAATAGACTCAGAGACTATTAAAGATATGGATAACTACACTCTACTTAATAAAGAGTTTGCAGATTTAAAGCCAATTGTTGATAAGTTTGATGAATATAACTCTGTTCTTGCTGCTATAAATGATGCAAATGAGATTCTTGAATCAGGTGACGAAGATTTAAAAAGTCTTGCTGAAGAAGAATTAAAAGAATCATTAGATAAACCAGATAAATTAGAACAAGAATTAAAATTAATGTTATTACCTAAAGATTCAGCAGATGATGGTTCTGCATTTCTTGAAATCAGAGCAGGAGCTGGAGGAGATGAGGCAGGTATTTTTGCAGGGGATCTATTCAGAATGTATTCACGACTTGCAGAAAGAGAAGGCTGGAATGTTGATGTGATTGATATTAAACAAGCAGAGCAGGGCGGTCTTAGAGAAGTCGTTGCTCAATTGAACGGTAAAAGTGTATTTAAAGTATTAAAATTTGAATCGGGTGTTCATAGAGTTCAAAGAGTTCCTGAGACTGAATCTCAAGGAAGAATTCACACTTCAACGTGTACTGTTGCGATACTGCCTGAAGTTGAAGAAGTTCAAGACATACAAATTGATAAAAATGATTTAAGGGTTGATACATTTAGAGCCTCTGGAGCTGGAGGTCAACATGTAAATAAAACTGATTCTGCTGTTAGACTAACACATATACCTAGCGGTCTCGTTGTTGAGTGCCAAGACGGAAGATCTCAGCATAAAAATAAAGAAAAAGCACTCTCGTTATTGGCTTCAAAATTAAAACAAGCAGAAATTGAAAGTCAGCAAGAAAGTATTGCTAGTGAAAGAAAAATATTAGTTGGTACTGGAGACAGAAGCGAAAAAATTAGAACATATAACTTTCCACAAGGCAGAATGACTGATCATAGGATTAAGTTAACACAACATAACTTAGATCAAATTATGGATGGAGATATTAAATCTATATGTGATGCTCTATTAGCGGAGAATCAGTTAGCAATGCTTTCTCAACTTGAATCAGAATAATTGAATTCCAAAATTAGTTTTTATATCAAGAATATTAATGAAATGTTGCCAAATGATAGCGGCATTTCAAAAGAGCTGATATTTTTTTTAAAAGATAGGCTAGGGTTAAGTGATACATCTATTTTTTTAGATGAATATAATCTTTCAAACAAAGAAGAAAATTTAATTAAAGAATTTATTGATTTAAAAAGCCAAGGGTTTCCTCTAGATTATATTTTGCAAAACACATCTTTCTATAAAGATGATTTTTATGTTGATCGTCGTGTTTTAGTTCCAAGGCCTGAGACAGAATTGCTTGTTGATTATATTAATGGCTTAAATTTAAAAGCTGGAATGAAAATTTTAGATGCTGGAACAGGTTCTGGTTGTATAGGAATATCCATAGCTAAATATAATCCGAGTATTACAGTTTATGGCATTGATTATTCTCTTGATGCATTAGAGGTCGCACAAATTAATAAAAAAAATAAATTATTAGATAACTTTTATTTAATTAATTCAGATTGGCTGAATTGCATACAAGAAAGATCTATAAATATTCTAGTGAGCAATCCTCCATATATTGCACCTTCAGACCCTCATTTAGAAAATCTTAAATATGAACCCATAAAAGCATTAGTTGCTGATGATAATGGACTAAAAGATTTTAAAACCATAACCAAGCAAGCAAAAAATGTCCTAAGCCCTGATGGTATTTTAGTTTTTGAACACGGCTACAATCAATCTATGAATGTAGAAAATATTTTAATTGAATCAGGTTTTAAAAATATATATTTGATGAAAGACCATCAATCTCAACCTAGAATAACAACCGCAAGATTGGCATAAAAATTTATTGCTCTAGCTGTTTTTTAAGAATATTATTCTTAAAGATTCTTTATTTCTTTGGGGGTAGAAAATGTTAGATTTTACGATGAATGAAAGCTCATTAAAAATCATTAAGAATAAAGAAGACCAATATAATCTTCCATATTTATGGATAAGAGACAACTGCTCATGTGATCAATGCAGAGTTAAAGAAACTCAAGAAAAAAGATTTATGTTAAATGCAGTTTCAGTTGATTTAAAACCAAAAAAAGTTGTTATCGATAAAGATATAGTAAGTATTGAATGGCCTGATAATCACGAAACATCTATAAATATTTCAGAACTTGAAAATTTGAATAAATCTAGAAAGCCTGAAAAGATTTTATGGACTAATGATTTTATTCCAGAATATTACGATTGGAATGAGTTTATAGATAATAAAAATGTTGCAATTGATGCCTTTACTAATTTTATTACTAAGGGTGCGATATGCATTAAAAATGCACCATCCACTCCAAACTCTTTAGAAAATCTTGCGCCTAGACTTGGCCCAATCAGAGAAGTTTTATTTGAAAGAATTCACAATGTTTCTATAGACGGACATGTATATAACATAGCCCATACTTCACTTGAGGTTCCGCCTCATAATGACTTTGCAAGTTATACATGGCCACCAAGTGTTCAAGCTCTTCATATGCTAGTTAATGATTGTAAGGGTGGAGAATCAATGATTGTTGATGGTTATTCAGTCTTAAACGATTTAAAAGAAGAGCACCCACATTTTTTTGAAATCTTATGTAATTTCCCCGTGCCTTTTAGAGAATTCGATGAAGACAATGAAACTTATGCTATTGAACCAATCATTAGATTAAATTCAAAGAAAGAAGTAGTTGGTTTTAGATACTCAAATCAATTAATGCAAATGATAAATCCTAACTTAGAAAATGTAGATTTATTCTACAAGGCTTATCATGAATTATGTTCAAGAGTGAATAGTGACAAATACAAATCAAAATTTAGATTAGAGTCTGGTCATATACTTTTAGTTTCTGCTCACAGAGTCCTTCATGGTAGACAAGAATTTAAACCAAATGGAAAGCGTCACCTTCAAGACGCTTACTATGAAATGGATAACATTGAGAATAATCTAGTCTTGTATCAGGCTCAAAGGAGTAATTAGATTGACTAAAAAAGTTGAGTTCACATCTATGGACAAAGGAACAAGGGATGATTATGACCTTATATCAATCCATGATTCAGAAAATGAAAGAAACTTAGTTTCTAGAGTTATTGAATGGTTGAAGATGATGGATGGAGAGTCGCCCTATAAAATTAGCAGATTACAACATTGTCTCCAAACGGCTACAAGAGCAGAAGAAGACGGAGCTGATACTGAAACTATTGTTTGCGCTCTTCTTCATGATATTGGTGATGTAATTTCACCGTCTAATCATTCTCAGGTTTCTGCAGCACTCCTAAGACCTTATATAAGCGAAAAAAATTATTGGATAGTTCTTAATCATGGTTTGTTCCAAGGTTATTACTGGATGCATCATTATGACAAGGATAGAAACTTAAGAGATCAATATAAGGACCATCCATATTATCAAGACTGTATTGATTTTTGTGCTAACTGGGATCAGAAATCTTTTGATCCAGAGTATAAAACTAAATCCTTAGAATACTTTGTACCTATGATTGAAAAGATTTTTTCAAAAGAACCAAAGTCGTTTGTATAAAAATTAAGTACCACAGAAAGTTTTATATCTCACTGAAGAATTTTTAACTGGCTTTTCATATTCATGAAATTCTTTAACTTCTTCGTAAGGATTTTTTAAAATATCATGAAGTTTTAAAAAAGGTTTCATATTATTATCAAAAACTGCTGCCTTTAAAGCTTCCTCAACTTTATGATTTCTTGGAATATATAATGGATTGACTGCATTCATTGAAGATGCAATCTTTTCATCAGATATGCTTTCTTGCGAGACTCTTTCTTTCCATAATGTCATCCAGTTATCGAATGCTATATCATTTTTAAAAAGATTTTTAATACTTTTAATGTCACCAACAAGTGCTTTTGAGAGATATCTAAAGCATAAAGTGAAGTCAACCTTATTAGTTTTCATAAGATTTAATAGCTGAGATATTAAATTAATATCATCTTGATCTTCTTTTGATAAACCAATTTTAGACCTCATAGAAGAAAGCCAATAGTTTGTATATACAGGCTTAATTAATTGAAGCACCTCTGTTAATAGTTTTATTGCTTCATTCTGATCTTTATGAACTAGAGGAATTAATGTTTCGGCGAGCCTGGTTAAATTCCAAGTTAAGATTTTTGGTTGGTTTTTATATGAGTATCTTCCATTTTTATCTATTGAACTAAAAACAGTAGAGGGATCATAGACATCCATGAATGCACAAGGACCATAATCAATAGTTTCTCCTGAAATAGTCATATTGTCAGTGTTCATGACTCCATGAATAAATCCAATACTCATCCAATTTGCAACTAATGATGCTTGCTCATTACAAACGGCTGCAAAAAAAGCAAGATAGGGATTTTCTACCTCTGCGGTTTCAGGAAAGTGCCTATTTATTGAGTAATCAGCTAAGTCTTTAATTAAAGACTGATTTTTAGATTTGTATGCATATTCAAAACTTCCAACTCTAATATGACTTGAGGCAACTCTTGTCATTACACCTCCAGGTAATTCTTGTTCTCTTTGAACATTTTCACCAGTTTTAATTGCAGCAAGGGCTCGTGTTGTTGGAATACCTAAGACATGCATACTTTCACTAATTAGATATTCTCTTAGCACTGGTCCCAATGCAGATTTACCATCTCCTCTTCTTGAAAATGGTGTTGGCCCAGATCCTTTTAATTGAATATCTCTTAGATCACCATTGGTATTTACAGATTCACCAAGCAATAAAGCTCTTCCATCACCAAGTGCAGGATTGAAGTGACCAAACTGGTGACCAGAATATGCTTGAGCTATGGGCTGAGAGTCTTTTAAAACTTCTCTTCCTGAAAATATCTCGGTACATTTATTTTGATTCTTTGCCAAAGAGCTTAAATTTAATTCTTCTGCAAGTGAATTATTGAATATAAGTAATTCCGGCGCTGGTGCTGGAGTTGCATAACTCTTTTCGCACATTTCACTTAAACTCTCTAAAAAGGTATTTTGTAGTTCAAGTTTCAAATTACTTCACTCAATGAAAGTTACAAACTTTTCTATAGATTCTCTTGATGTTCTATAGTTATTTATTGGATGCTCTTTATTTGGATAGCCTAATGCAATCCCACACCAAACAACTTCGTTATCTGGAATGTTAAGAATATCTTTAACAGTTTCTGGATATATTGACCAAGATTCTTGAAGGCAAGTTCCCATACCACGCTCAACAGCACTTAAACATATATTTTGAATAAACATTCCAACATGTCCCCATCCATTCTCAGCAAATGCTTTATCAATAGTGACTATCATTCCAATCGGAGCACCAAAAAACTTAAAATTCTCTCTTATTTGTGAAAGTCTCGATTCAATATCATCTTGTTTAATAGACAAAGCTGTATACATATCCTTGGCACATTCCGATCTTCTTTTTTTATACTCTTCGTCCAATGGGTTGGGGTATATCTCGTATTCTATTTTTTCTTGTACGCCATTGTCATAGTTAGCAAGAGCTTTTTCAACAAGCTTTTCTTTTGCATTATTAGTTACAACATAAATTTTCCATGGCTGGATATTACCCCCAGAAGGAGCGCAGCTAGAAATTTCTAGTATCTCTTTGATAGTTTCAATATCTATTGCTTCATTAGTGAAGCTTCTAACAGAATATCGTGATTTTATGAGTTCTTTAATGTTCATAATTACTTATCTATTTTTTATTAACAATTCATTGTTCCTTCTTATATAATTTATATCAACAATTTATTAGGGGAAAAATATGATCAGTGACATGCAAAAGTGGACTCCAAATGTTGCAAGCATAATCGAACATGCTAAAAACATTTATCCAGAACAAGAAGTAGTCAGCAGAATGGTTTCTGGTGAAATTCACAAAACTAATTATAAAGAGGTTTGCATTAGATCAAGAAAGCTAGCTTCAGCTCTTGAGAAAGATGGTTATAAAAAAGGTGATGTTTTAGCAACTTTGGCCCTAAACACATATAGACATCTTGAAATGTATTATGGAATTTCAGGCATGGGAGCAATCACTCATACCCTAAATTTTAGACTTCACCCAGAACAAGCTGTTTATATTATCAATCATGCTGAAGATAAGATAATTTTTGTTGAAACACCTTTTATACCAATGATGGAGGCTTTAAAAGACCAGCTGGAATGTGTTGAAAAATATATCATTCTCTGTGATCAATCAGAAATGCCAGAAACAACCTTAAAAATGCTATTTCTTATGAGGAATATATTGAATCAGGCGATGAGAATTATGAATGGCCAGCTATGGATGATGATGCAGCCTGTGGTTTGTGTTACACATCAGGAACAACTGGTAACCCCAAAGGAGTTTTGTATGCTCATAAATCAAATATACTTCATGCTCAAGCAGCTTTAACAGGTTTAACCATTAGTCCTGATGAATCAATTTTAATGGTTGTACCATTATTCCATGTTCTTGCTTGGGGAACACCATACTTTGCACCAATGTTTGGTCTTAAACTTGTTATGCCTGGTATGCAAATGGAAGGAGAGCCTCTGTATGATTTAATTGAAAAAGAAGAGGTCACCCTTGCTTTTGGAGTGCCAACAGTATGGATGGGTCTTTTAAGTTATTGCAGAGACAATAACAAGATCTTAAATTCAGTTAAAAATACTGTTATTGGTGGTTCAGCATTATCTTTAGCTATCCTAAAAGAGTTTGATGAAGTTCACGATGTTAATGTTATTCAGGGTTGGGGAATGACTGAAATGAGTCCATTAGGAACATCGAACTTCCTTACTGAAGAAATGAAAAAGATGAGTAAAGAGGACAGATATGCTGTTCAATTAAAACAGGGAAGACCAATGTATGGTATTGAACTAAAAGTTGTTGATGATTCAGGAAATGAATTACCTAAAGATGGTGAATCTCAAGGACACTTATTGGTTAGAGGACCATGGGTATTGCAAAAGTATTTTAAAGCTGAAAAAGATGCTGTTGATAAAGATGGATGGTTCGATACAGGTGACATTTCTGTTCTTGATCAAGATGGTTATATGACCATAAAAGATAGAGCTAAAGATGTAATAAAATCAGGCGGTGAATGGATTAGTTCAATCGATCTTGAAAATGCAGCCGTGGGACACCCAGAGGTTGCTGAAGCCTGTGTCGTTGGAATTCCGCATCCAAAATGGGATGAAAGACCAATATTATTTATCGTAACTAATAGCGGAGAGCCAATTGAAAAACAATCAATTTTAGACTTTTTAGAATCAAAAGTTGCAAAGTGGTGGTTGCCTGATGAAATTATTTTTCTAAAAGAATTGCCGCATGGAGCTACTGGGAAATTACAAAAATTTGAATTGAGAGACGAATATACTAATTACTATATGGAGAAATAACATGCTTAAAATAATTAAACCCTCAGAAATAGATTCTGTTATTGGAACTGAAACAGGTGTATCAGAATGGATTACAATTGATCAAGAGCAAATAAATAAATTTGCTGAAGCTACTCTTGATAATCAGTTTATTCATGTTGATCCAGAAGCTGCAAAACCAATATTTGGTTCAACCATTGCTCATGGTTTTTTATCATTATCTTTAGCCGCTGGAATACCTATTGCCCAAGGAATGGGTCTTGCAATCGAAGGTATGAAGATGGGCTTAAATTATGGTTTAGATAAAGTTCGCTTTCTAAGTCCAGTTCCTGTAGGTTCTGAAGTTAGAATAAGAACAGAATGCATGGATATTACTGAAAAAAATCCAGGCCAATTTCTGATTAAGACTAAAGTTACCATGGAAATCAAAGGAGTCGAAAAACCTGCATATATTGCAGAGACTCTTGCTATGTATATTCTATAGTTTTAACTTAAAAGTCTTTTAAGTATTTCGTTGACGCTTTGAGGGTTTGCTTTGCCTTGAGTTTCTTTCATTACCTGCCCAACAAAGAAGCCAAATAGTTTATCTTTACCACCTTTAAAAGCCTCAACTTGTGATGGATTATTATCAATTATTGTTTGTGCAATTTTTTCAAGAAGCGATTCATCTTGAATTTGAACAAGTCCCTTGCTTTCAATAATTGCATCCACATTATTACCAGTTTCCCATATCTCCTCAAGAACAGATTTAGCTATTTTTCCTGAGATAGTTTTATCAGATATTCTTTCTATCAATAAAGCAAAATTATCTGCAGTTAACTTTGATTCTTGTAAATCTATATTGTCCTTGTTTAGAAGGGCACTAATATCACCGACCAGCCAATTAGCAACCAGTTTTGAATCATTAGTTTTTGCACAAGCTCCCTCAAACATGTTTGCCATTGTCTTTGATGAGGCAATAATTTTTGCCTCAGAAGAATCTAGATTTGATTCTTCAACATATCTTCTTTCTTTTTCATCAGGAAGCTCAGGAAGGTTGTCTTTAATCTCTTTAAGTTCATTATCTGAAATTACAACCGGAAGAAGGTCAGGGCATGGAAAGTACCTATAATCATTGGCTTCTTCTTTAGATCTCATTGATCTAGTTTCATTTTTAACACTGTCATAAAGGCGTGTTTCTTGAACAACTGAATCACCGGATTCTAAAATTCTAATTTGTCTATCAATTTCAAAGTTAATAGCTTTTTCAATAAACTTAAATGAGTTTATATTTTTAATTTCAGCTCTAGTTCCAAGCTCAGTATCATCTGATTTTTTTACAGAAACATTTACATCACATCTCATTGACCCTTGTGCCATATTTCCATCACATATATCAAGAAAAGTAACAATTTGTCTTATGGCTTTAAAATAAGCGACAGCTTCTTTTGCATTTGAAATCTCTGGCTCAGATACAATTTCAAGCAAAGGCGTTCCAGCTCTGTTTAAATCAACACCTGTTTCACCATCAAAGAGATCATGAATAGATTTACCAGCATCTTCTTCAAGGTGAGCCCTGGTAATATTAATAATTTTTTCTTCACCATCTACTTCTATATTAATTGATCCTTTTCCTACGATTGGCAAAGCCATTTGAGTAATTTGATAACCCTTGGGAAGATCTGGATAAAAATAATTTTTTCTATCAAAAGTTGATGTTTGATTTATTTCAGCATTTGTTGCCAAGCCGAAACGAATTGCTTTATGAAACGCTCCTCTATTTGCAACAGGTAACACTCCTGGCAATCCTAAATCAATTAAATCTACATGAGTATTTGGTTCTGCTCCAAAACTTGTTGATCCACCAGAAAAAAGTTTTGAATCAGTAGAAAGCTGAACGTGAATTTCTAATCCTATTACTGTTTCCCAACTCATGATTTATTGCCTGATGGTGTTTTGAGATGCCAGTCTGTTGATATTTGGAAATTATGAGCTGCTTGAAGTAGTCTACTCTCATCTAAAAAGTTTCCAATTAACTGTAATCCAATTGGTTTATTATCAATCATACCATTTGGAATAGACATAGCAGGAAGGCCAGCAAGATTTGCTGGAATTGTAAACAAATCTTCTAAGTACATTTGAATTGGATCATCGCCTTTTGATCCAGCCTCAAATGCAGCACCTCTTGTAGTAGGAGACATAATGATGTCTACATTTTTAAAAGCAGAATCAAAATCATTTTTTATGAGTCTTCTTACTTGTTGAGCTTTTTTATAGTAAGCATCATAAAAACCAGCAGAAAGAACATAAGATCCAATTAATATTCTTCTTTTTACCTCATCTCCAAAACCTTCTGATCTAGTTTTTATATAAAGTTCTTCAAGATCTTTTGGGTTATCACATCTTTTTCCAAATTTTACTCCATCAAATCTTGATAAGTTTGATGAGCATTCTGCCGGAGCAACAACATAATAGGTAGGGACTGATAAAGATATATTTGGAAGTGATATCTCAATAAATTCAGCACCCAAGGATTCATAATGTTTTTTTGATTCTTCAAAAACCTGAACCACATCATTATCTAGTTTTGATAAATCGAATTCTTTTACAAGACCAATTTTTAAGCCTTGAATCGAAGAATTTAAGTTTTCAGTAAAGTCAGGAATTGCCTCATCAATCGAAGTGGTATCTTTTTCATCATGAGAACACATTTCATTTAGGAGCAATGCACAATCTTCTGCTGTTCTAGCCATTGGGCCTGCTTGATCTAGACTAGATGCAAATGCAATCATTCCCCATCTAGAAATCCTTCCATAAGTTGGTTTTAATCCTGATATGCCACACAAAGAAGCTGGTTGCCTTATAGATCCTCCTGTATCAGTTCCAGAAGCAGCAGGCACTATTCCAGCTGCTACTGCAGCAGCAGAACCTCCCGAACTTCCACCAGGAACTAAATTTTCACCCCATGGGTTTTGAACATTACCATAAAAACTTGTTTCATTTGATGAACCCATAGCAAATTCATCCATATTTGTTTTACCTACAGAGATACAGCCAGCATTTTCAAGGTTCTCAATGACAGTTGCAGAATATGGAGGTATAAAATTTGATAACATGTTAGATCCACATGTAGTTTTAAGATCTTTTGTACAAAAAAGGTCTTTTTGGGCAATTGGTATTCCAGCTAATGAACCTGAGCTGGGAGTATTATCTAAATTATCCGCCTTTTTAAGGGACTCCTCTTCATTAAGAGTTATAAATGCATTTAATGCAGAATTATTTTTAATGTTTAAAAAAGTTTCTTGTACAAGCTCTGTATGAGAAATATCTTTATCATTGAGCATATTTTTAAGCTCTTTGATACTTTTGTATTGAATACTCATTCTACAACTCTTGGAACTAAGAAATAATCTTCGTTAGACTTTGGAGATCTTTCAAGAAAAACTTCTTTTCTGTTTTTAGCAGTTACATTGTCTGTTCTAGTTTTGGCAGTTTTTTCAAGTGGACTGGCCAATGGTTCTATATTTTCAGTATCAACCTGATCTAATTGATCAACAAATTTAATAATATTTTCAAGATCTTTAGTGATTTTATCTTCATTTTCTCTCATTAAGAGAAAGTCTTGATAAGTAAGCTATAGTTGAAACTGTTTTCTTGTCCATATATAGGATATTATTATAATTTAGATGGGGGATATTAACCCAACTAAATAATTATTTATATATATTTTAGGGAATCACGTGGAATTCAATATTTTTAAGACTGTAAGAGGCTATTTTTCAAATGATCTTTCAATTGATTTAGGTACAGCAAATACTCTTATTTATACAAAAGATGTGGGGATTGTTCTTGATGAACCATCCGTTGTTGCAATCAGAGAGGCTAGAGGACAAAAGACTGTAGTAGCTGTTGGAACAGAAGCTAAAAAAATGCTTGGCAGAACCCCAGGAAATATAAAAGCAATTCGTCCTCTTTCAGAAGGTGTTATTGCTGACTTCCAAGTTACAGAAAAAATGCTTCAACACTTCATAGCAAAAGTTCACGAGCAGAGATTCATAAAACCTAGCCCAAGAGTATTGGTATGTGTGCCTTGTAGGTCAACTCAAGTTGAAAGAAGAGCTATTAGAGAGTCTGTTCTTGGTGCTGGAGCTAGAGATGTAAAATTAATTGAGGAGCCAATGGCTGCAGCTATAGGTGCAGGCCTCCCGGTAGAGGAAGCTAGCGGAAATATGGTGGTTGATATTGGAGGCGGTACATCTGAGATTGCAATCCTGTCTTTAAATGGTGTTGTTTATTCAGAATCTGTAAAAATTGGGGGAGATAAAATGGATGAATCCATTACCTCATGGATAAGAAGAAATTATGGCTGTGTAATTGGAGAGTCAACTGCTGAAAAAATTAAATATACTATTGGTTGTGCCACAGCAGAATCTGAAAAACTTGAAATGTCTATAACCGGAAGAAATCTAGCTGAAGGTATTCCAGAAACCTTCACAATTAATAGCGAGCAGATATTTGAAGCAATGAGAGATCCCTTATATGGAATAGTTAGAGCAATTAGAAATGCTCTAGAGCTTTCACCACCTGAATTAGCTGCAGATATCGCTGAAAGAGGTATTGTATTAACCGGAGGAGGAGCTTTAATGAGAGATCTTGATAAGCTTATTTCAAGCTCTACTGGCATACCTGTAATATGTGCTGAAGACCCCTTAACTTGTGTTGCAAGAGGCGGAGGTCAAGCATTAGAAATTATGGATAAATACAACATAGATCTACTTTCTTCTGAGTAAAAAAGATGTCGAGGGTAGCACCCACTTCTGGCACAAAAGTTTTATACTTTTTATTGATAATCATTTCAGGATTTTTAATATATATTGATTTAAAGCATAAAAGCTTTGAAGGCATTAAAAACTTTTATCAATCCTTTATTATTTCTTCATCTTATATTTTTAAAAGTGCAACAGTTGAGCCTATAAAACTTTTATATCAAATCTCAAAAGATAAGAGTGAACTGATTAATGAGAATAAAAAGCTCAAGCTGGAGCTTGATAATAGTCATATTTCAAATTTTATTATTTCACGTGACTCAAAATTTTTTGCAGACGATGATTCTATAAAGAGATTTTTAGATATAAATAACATAAATGAAGTTTTTCACTTAGCTAAATTGGAATATTTTGATACTGAATTATATATGTGTTGCAGTAAACATAGAGCATTTATCAAAACATACAAAAATAACAAAAACTTAATCGGCAGCACTGTTATCAATGATATGGGAATTATTGGTCATATTATTTATGGAGATTCTTTGAGTGAAGTATTATTACTTACAGATATAGATCATGTAATGCCAATAGTGTCTGGTAATCATTTTTGTAATGCTAAGGGTTCTGGAAAACCAGGAAAAATTACTTGTTCATATAACAATAAGGTTTGGCAAGAAAAAGTCTCAATTGGACAAGAATTCTATTCATCTGGGATGGGAGGTATTTATCCTAAAGGCATACTTATTGGAAAACGTAAAGAACATAAGAGAAGTTGAAGAAAATTTTATAGAATTTGATATTAATCTTGTGTCTAGTCCAATAGTAAAAAATGTAGTTGGAGTTCTTGAGAGCATATGAGAAATATTGGAACTGTAAAACTATTAATTATTATTTTTGTTTTAAATATTTTAGAGAGCTTCATTGCACCCCACTTAATAAATTTTTATATAAGTTTGCCAATAACTTTTCTAGTTTTCTCACTTGCCATCTACAACTCAAATCGTAATTCTAACCCTTTATTTGCTTTTTTATGTGGCTTTTATTTAGATTTAATATCAAGCTCTCCATTTGGACTTAATGCTGGACTTTTTACCATGATGTCTTATGTGATTAACAGTTATGCAAATACATTTAAGCTATTCTCATATATTCAGATATGTATATTCTTTGCTGCTTCCTCTGTCTTTTATATTGGTTTTAAAAACTTAATTATTGGCTTAGAAAATTTTTCATATTCAGTACTATTTGTGAGTCTTTTTTTTAATATTTTATTATTTTTATTGATTCAATGCTTAGATATTATTTTCCTTCAATGTCTATCAAATATGATTAGCAAGATTAAAAAATTCTTTTCATATATTTTTTTTCTTATCTTCTTTATTATTTTATTTGTAGCATGTACTTATGGCTTTTTAGTTTATAAACCAGATCATGGAATAAAATTTATTGATAAAGCTCTGCTATTGGACTATTCGCTGAAGATTAAATCAACCTCATCAAACAAGAATTTGATAAACCCCTTTTTTATATTTGAAGAAATTCAAATTAATGACAATGAAAATAAAGAATTAGTTTATATTCCCAATCTAAGGATTGGAGTAAATTTAATTGAATCCCTTATTCAAGAATATTTATCATTGAGTGTTCTTGAAATAGACACACTGAAGTCTTCTCAAGGCTCTTCGATAGAGACATTTCAACCATTTTTGATCAAAGGAAATAAATTAAAGATATCTAATAATACAATTGATATTTCAGCGAAAGGGTTTGAATTACTAATATCCCCAAATAATTCAAAGATTATTCTTTTAGAGGGCAATATAAACACATACTCATACACCGAAATTAAAGCATTCATAGACTCAATAGATAATAAATTATTTTATGAAAGTAGCCATAGCTTTGATAGCAATGAACTAAATCAAATTAATTCTATTGACCTTAGTTCTCTTAAAGATCATGACATATATGTAGATCTTGATACAAAAGGGTATATAGACTTTGAAACAAATCAAAATAATAGATTTGATAGATTAACATTTAAAAATTCTAGTATTACAACAAATTCAGAGTTCTTAATTAAAGATATTAATTCAAGTGTTTTTTCAAACCTCAATAAAGAGTTATTAGGTGTATTTAAATCAAAACTACCAGATCAGAACATATCAGGAAGTATTTCTTACGACTATAAAAAAGCGTTATCAGAACTAATTTGAAATAAATATGGGAGGAATTATTGATTCAAATCGTTATTTTTCTATGGATGGAGATGAGATTTTTAGATCAATTATGATACTTTCAGAAGATAATTTTTCTATGAATTTGCAATCAAACCTAAGCAATACAAACATCTCATCAAGCATAGAAGAGATTAATGAAAAATTAAATGAAGTTACAGAAACCTCCATATTTATTGAAGATATGTCTAGCCCAATATATCAAGTCAAAAATAAACATATAAATGCTTCAATTAGTTCAAGCGGTAGAGGGTATTTTGCTTTTGGCCGAAGCTTTTCAGAAAATATTAAAAATAATAACCATAAAGATGGTTTTTATATATATTTAGATCTTGATAATTTAAGTTTAGACAACATTTTTTATGATGATTCAAGCAGCAGCAATACATTGCTTAAGTCCATTAAAATTAGATCAAAAGAATTTAATTTTTTAAATAATAATTACTCAAACATAAAATTTAATATCACCTTTAATGACGAAATATATATCAATATTTCAGGAAAAGATTTAAATGGTGAAATAAATATCGATCAAACTAATTTTATAAAAATTAACTTAAAAGATACTAATTTTAATTTTGATGGCATTAATATAGCGCAATCAAATCTAGCGAGCGATATAAGCAATATTAGTTTAAGGCTAATTGGCAATAATATAAAAACTGAAGATGATATTTTTCAAGATGTTGATTTTTATATTCTAAAAAATAAAATGTTTTAACTATTGATAATATAAAAATTAATAGCAAAAGATTGAATATTGGTCCAATAAGGATAATCAAAAAGCATATATTAGCTATAACAATAAATCTAGATCTATATAAAATTAAAGGTAAATATAGATTTGATAACTCTTCTGGATATTTTGATAATCTTACAAAATATAATTTCGATTTTTTTGAGACAGATCTAAATATTCAATGGAATAGTTTAAACAAATTTAACAAACCTAGAAGGAAAATTAGATTTTTTAATAAAAGATTTAAACCTAGATACCGAAATACCTGAAACTACTTTTTTAAGAGCATTAAGGATTTTTAACCTTAATGGGATTTTTGAAGGTCTTGATGATGTTTCAAATAATATTTTGAATATAAATAGAGCTTCAGGTAAATTTATTATAGGTAAAAATAGAGCGTTGATTAATTCACCAATTATTTTTGAAACAGATGAAGCAAGCATGAAGCTGGGTTGGTGAAATCAGTAAAAATAAGTTTTGGTGAAGCTGGATGAATTAGATCTTGATTTATCAATGAGATTAAAAATTTCTGAAAATATTCCATGGTATGCAGCAATTTTTGGTGGTGTAACAGCTCATTGCAGGTGGTGTTGTAATTGAAAATATTTTTGAAGATGCTATTGAGGATGTTTCGACAATAAATTTTGAAATATTTGGAACTATTGATAAACCAAATATAAAAGGTTAAATTAAAAAAACTGTTGCTAAACCAAGGAAAGATAGAAAACCTATTACATCTGTAACAGTAGTAACTACAACACTTCCTGAAATAGCTGGATCTTGATTAAAACTTCGTAAAATTATTGGAACAAAAACTCCAGCAATTACTGAGCTTACTAAATTTATTAATTAGTGCAAATGAAATCAACAGAGCTAATGTAATTTCATAAACCAAAAGTATGTCACAAGCCCAACTAAAATTGATAAGACTAAACCATTAAGAATGGATACGGCTAGCTCTCTTTTGAATAGCCATCTTAGATTTGAGGAATTGATTTGTTCCAGTGTTAGACCCCGAAGAACAATAGTTAAGGTTTGTGTTGCAGCAACCCCACCCATGCTGGCGACTATTGGCATTAAGATAGCTAAATATACAATTTGATCTAATACATCTTTAAAAATATTTATTGTCATAGATGCAATAAAAGCAGTTAAAAGATTCATGCTTAACCAAAAAACTCTGCTTCTTGCAGCTCTTCCTGGTGGGGCAAATGTATCTTCTGCAACTCCAGCCATACCCAGAAAATTTTGATCAGCATCCTCTCTTATGACATCTAAAACATCATCTATAGTAATTCTTCCTATTAATTTGCCAGATTCATCAACAACAGCAGATGAGATGATGTCATTTCTTTCAAATATTGTTGCAACTTCTTTATCATCTTGAGAAACGAGAATTGGATTACTTGATGTGCTCATAATTTCTCTTACAGTCAGATTTGGCTTGCATGTAATTATCTTACTAATGGCAATCTCACCAATATATTCATCTTCTTTATTAACAACAAAAATCTTATCTGTGTTATCTGGAAGTTCTTTTTGATCTCTAAGATAGTTAATTACAACTTCTATACTATGACTTGGCCTGACGCTAATGACGTCTGTATTTAAAAGACCTCCAGCAGTGTTTTCAGGATAGGTAAGACCAATTTCAATTCTTTTTCTGTCTCTATATGACATTTTAGAAAGAATGGTATTCATTCTATCTTCAGGAAGATTCTGAAGAATATCTACAGTTTCATCCGGCTCAAGTTCTTTTACAGCTTCAGCAAGCTCTTCATTGGAAATATTTGAAACTAACTCTTGCTGTATCTCTTCACCAAGATCAGCTAAAACATCTCCTTCTTCATTGGTTTCCAAAAGTGAAAAAAATAATTTTCTTTGTTTAGGGGGAGAGGACTCAAGAGCATGAGCAATTTCTGATGATGATAATTTTTTTAATAGACTTCTTATTTCATCTTGTGAAAGTTCTGAAGAATTTTCTAATAATTGATTAAGATTATTTTCTTGCTCTATTGATTTCCATAGAATAATTTTACATTAATGAAAAAAAAATAATTACCTATTTCTTGAAGAAGCTATATTAAGTTTTTTTCTATATTTTGTTATGGTCCTTCTTGCAAGGTTAAAACCTCTTTTATTTAACTCTATGGCAATTTTATTGTCACTTTTTGGTTTTTTTTCATTTTCTATAATTGATTCAATTAATTGCATTAACTGAAGTGGAGTAACATCTCTAGTTTTTGAAACAGATGAAACTAATAAAGATTTTAAAGGTATTATACCTTTTGGAGTATCTATGTATTTTGATCTTAGAATTCTTGAAACAGTTGATGGATGAAGTCCAAGCTCATCTGATAGACTCTTATTTGAAAGAGGATTAATTTTTAAAGGATTATCTTGCAAAAAAGAAATTTGTTTCTTGCAAATTAATTCTCCGACTTGCATTACAGTGTCATTTCTTTTTTTAATTGAACTCAGAAGCCATTTAGCATCCTTGAATTTTTTCTGATAATTCTTTATTGGGTTTATTTTTTAGTTGAGTGTTCGTGTTTTTCAATTAAATCATTGTCAATTTTGATTTTAGGAAAAGTATCATCTATAAAATTAACAGAAAAAGATTTTTCTTTTAATTCAATTTTCAAATCTGGAATAATATAATTTGTATTTTCATAATTAAGACCTGGACTTAAATCACATGATTTAATTTCATTCATTGCTTTTTCAATATCTTTCATTCGAATATCCACTTTTTTGAAAAGTATTAATAATTTCTTCTAAACTCTCTAATCCATTTTGAGTGAGAGTATTTTGACATAGCTCTTTAATTTTTTGATTAATTTTTTTGAGTTAATTTGTATTTTTATACATTCTTTAAAATCTCTAAAACCAACACCAATGGTTCTAGTTTTTGAATAATATCTTTTAAAACATTATTTATATCACCAATAGAATATTTATAAGAGAGCATCTCTTCTATTTCCTCTAGCTCATCTAATCAATTGACCAGACTCATCAATACATTCAACCAAAGTTAGAGCAATTTCTTTTCGACTATTGTTCAGTCTTAAATCATTTACTTGATTTAACTAGTGATTCTTTTAAATTTTCGACTGCTGCTAAATTAAAATCAAAATCAGATTCATTATATTTTTCATCAAAATCAAAATCTTCAGCTATTTCTTTTTCAACAAAAGGGTTAATTTCAATCTCTTGGTCAATTTTCTGAATTAGCTCATATCTAGATAATTGAAGTAAATCAATCGATTTTTTAAGCAGTGGAGTCAATGAAATTTTTTGTTTTTGCTTAAATTCTTTAATTAATGAAATAGCCATGATGATTTAACTATACATATCTGCCTAAATAAACTTTTTTGACCATTTTCATCTTTTGATTAATGAGTCTTTGTCACCTTTAGCAATAATCGATCCATCATTAATTACGATTGCATGATCACAAATTTCTAAGGCTTCTCGAACATTATGGTCTGTAATTAAAATCCCAATATTTTTATTTTTGAGCTTTAGAAGAACTTGTTTAATTTCATCAATAGCTATTGGATCTATTCCAGCGAATGGTTCATCTAAAAGAATTATCTTTGGATTTGCTGCAAGTGTTCTAGCAATTTCAACTTTTCTTCTTTGACCCCTGAAAGTTGTCTACCTTTTTGATTTAAGATGCTTGATAAATTAAACTCTTCAATAGATTTTTCTATAAAATTTTCAATATCTTCTTTTCTTGTCGAATGATAATTCAGCTAGACCCATTAAATTTTCGTAGACTGTAAGATTCTGAAAAATTGATGGCTCCTGTGGCAAGATATTTTATTCCCATTTTTGATCTTTTATGCATGGCATAATTTGATACATTTATATCGTCAAAAAAATATCTCCACTATCAGCTTTTGTTAATCCAGCTATCATATAAAAGGTTGTAGTTTTGCCAGCACCATTAGGCCCTAAAAGACCATTGATGCAACCAGAAGGAAGCTCAAAGCTTATATTTTTGACAATATTTTTATCTTTGATTGTTTTATTAATTTTTTTTATTGAAAGCATTGCTGTTAATTTTCTGTTAGGACTTGACCATTTCTTGTATTGAAAATTATTTCTTTTGATGAAATGCTCAAATCGTCATAGTTAATAGTTGCATTACCAACTAGCTGAATTTTATCTGTTTGAGTAAAAAAATTTTATCAGCGCTTCCAGTAAAATAATTATCTTTAGCTGTTGATTGAATTTTTGATGGCATACCATAAACTGAAATCATTTTATTTGTTTTATTAAATATGGCTTGATTGGCTCTATAATAAAATCATTAGACTCAACATAAACACCATTATTAAAAAAATTTTGTTTGATTTTTTTTCTATCTCAATTGATCCAGAGTTCACAATTATATTATTTAATTTAAATTCATTAACTTCTTGTGAGTAGACATAATTACAAAAGATAAGTATAAAAAATAAAATATTTATTTTATTTAAAAAACAAGTTATAAGAATCCTTGCCTGAATCAAATCATGCATGGAGATAACACCAACATTTTTATTTTTTTTCATTACAACTAATGTGAAAATTTTATTTTTTTCCATAATCCTTGCAGCATCAACAGCCAATGCATCTTCTTCAATTGTTTTAAATTTTTTTGTCATAACGTCTTTGATTTTTGTGGTATTAATATCAATTTTTTGATTTAAACATCTTCTTAAATCACCGTCTGTAAAAATACCTTCAACATTGGATTGTTTCTTGATAAGAGTTATACCTAAATTTTTCTCTGAGATTTCAATTAAGGCATCTGCTAGTAGTGTGTTTAAACCCACTGATGGTATTTCAGATCCTTGATGCATTAAATGTTTAACTTGAGTAATTAATTTCTTACCAAGCTTTCCTGCAGGATCTGAAGATGCAAAATCATTAGATGTGAAACCTTTTGATTCAAGGAGCGCTATTGCTAAAGCATCTCCAAATGCTAATGCAGAAGTTGTTGAAGATGTTGGAGCAAGATCAAGAGGACATGCCTCTTTAGATTTAATAATAATTGAAATATCTGATGCCTGGGCAATTGTAGATTTTTTATTACTGGTTAATGATGCAAGTTTTGTGACAAGACCTTTTTAATGAAGGAAGTATATTAACGATCTCATCAGTTTCACCTGAGTTAGATATTAAAAAAACAATGTCTTTTTTTTCAATTAACCCCATATCTCCATGAGCAGCTTCTGTTGGATGAATAAAAATAGATCCAGTTCCTGTGCTTGAGAGGGTTGCTGATATTTTTTGACCAATATGACCAGATTTACCAACACCCATGATTATAAATTTTCCTTTATTTGATCTGATGGATTCACAAAGTTGAGTAAAATTTGAGTCAATTTGATTGCTAAGGTTATTTAGAGCAGTTGACTCTATTTTGAAGGTTCTTTTAGCTGACGCAATATAGTTAAATTTTTTCATAACTTTATGTAAATTTGATCGATTTTTATTATCTTCTAAATGCTATAATAGAACAATGCATGCTCTTCTAAAAAAATTTTTTTACTATATCTATTCTTAATTTCATCATATTATCTGTCATCTGAAGAAAATCCATATAATTTCATAGATGTCAATGCTCAAAAGATGGTCATAGTTTTAAAAGAAAATAAAATTATTATTTACAGAAGATAGAGAATTATATGAGCAGAAAATCAAAGAAATTTTTGAACCAATGATTGATTTCAGGAGAGTTGCAGCAACTGTCATGGGTAAAAAATATTATTTAGCTTCATCCAAGGAACAAAGATCTGAGTTTGTTGATATTTTTAAAGATTCTTTTTTAGATACATATGCTGAAACTTTAGCGCAATGGGAAAATCAAACAATCACAACAATTTTTCCAATAAATATGGAAGATCAATCTTATGAATTAAAAAATATTGAGGTGCAACAAACTCTTAATACAGGTAGTAGCAAATATCCAATTTCTTATAAACTTAGAAAAAATAAAGATAATAGTTGGTCAATTGTGAACATAATTGTTAATGGTGTGAATTTAGGACTAACATTTAGAAATCAGTTTCAGGCATTAGCTTCAAAAAATAATGGAAATATTGAATCTACCCTTAATGGATGGGTGTCTGATGCAGGAGATGCAGGAATAAGTGGATAAAGAGTTAATAAAGGAAATTATTTCTTCAGCAATACCAAACTCTCAATGTTTTTTTGAAGGAGATTCTTGCAATCTTTAAAACTGATTGTTATATCAAAATCATTTAATGGAATTTCATTAATTCAGCAACATAAAATGGTTTTAAGTCCACTGAAAGAACATTTTGAATCAGGTAAACTGCATGCCCTTAGCATAGAAACAAAAATAGATTAAATGGAAAAGTTATTAATCAATGGTGGCAGCCTCATTAAAAGGTGAGATAAGTTGTTCTGGTGCAAAAAATGCAGCTTTGCCAATGATAGCTGCAACAATATTATCGGATGAAAATATTGTTTTAAAAAATCTTCCATATCTTCAAGACATTACAACAATGTTTGAATTATTAGGCTCTATGGGTGCTGATATTCTTTTAAATGAAAATATGGATTTCACTATTTCTACAAATAATCTTAAAGAAAAAGAAGCCAGATATGAATTAGTTAAAACTATGAGAGCATCAATTCTTGTTTTAGGGCCATTGGTTGCAAAATATGGTGAAGCTAAAATTGCATTGCCTGGTGGTTGTGCTATTGGTAGCAGACCAGTTAATTATCATTTAGATGCTTTAGAGCAACTTGGTGCAACTATAACTCTTAAAAATGGTTATATTGAAGCGAGCGCAAAAAAACTAATTGGATCAAAGATTAAATTTGATGGCATTACAGTTACAGGGACAGAAAATATAATGATGGCAGCTTGTTTGGCTGAAGGCACAACAACCTTAACAAATGTTGCTAAAGAACCTGAAATTATTGATTTAGCAGAATTTTTAAACAAAATGGGTGCAAAAATATCTGGAGCTGGTTCTGATAAAATAACTATTGAAGGTGTTAGATAAATTATATGGAACGGAACATATTATTCCTGCTGATAGAATTGAAGCTGGAACATATTTAGTTGCTGCTGCTGTCACAAAAGGTGAAATTGTAATTAATGGAATAAATCCAAATAGATTGATAAAAGTATTAGATAAATTAATTGAAACAGGAGCTATTAGTTGAAACTAGTGAAGATTCAATTTCATTTCAATGAATAAAGATAAGCCAAAACCTGTTGATATTACTACAGCACCTTTTCCTGAATTTCCAACAGATATGCAGGCTCAATTTTCAGTTATAAATGCATTAGCAAATGGTGTTTCAAATATTTATGAGACTGTTTTTGAGAATAGGTTTATGCATGTTCAAGAATTAAATAGAATGGGTTGTAATATTCAAATTAATGGCAATCAGGCTATTATTGAAGGGGTTGATTCATTATATGGCGCAGAAGTTATGGCAACAGATTTAAGAGCTTCAGCAAGTTTAATTTTAGCTGGGTTGTGTGCTAAAGGAGAAACAAAAGTAGATCGAATTTATCACATTGATAGGGGATACGAACGTATTGAAGAAAAATTAAATTATTTAGGCGCAAATATTATTAGATTACCGAGTTAATTCCTTTATTTCAGATGATTCGATTTCAATTGATTTAAAAGTATTATTATTTGAAATAATTTCAAAACTTATATTATTTCCAAGACCGGCAAACTTTAAAGAAGAAGTTAAATTTTTCCAGCTCCCTTCATTATTATTAATTTGAATAATTACATCATTAACACTTGCACCTTTTTCATAAAAGGACCAACTGAATCAATTTCAACAATTCTTAATCCATTTATTAAATTATTATTTAATCTTAACCTTATAGGTGCTACTCTAAAATTACCAATCCAACCAGATCTAATTTCACCATATTGAATTATTTCAGATGCTATTTGAACAATATTATTGGACGGAATTGCAAACCCCAATCCTTGATAAGCTCCAGTACGTGAAAAAATTTTTGTATTGATACCTATCAAATTACCATTTTCGTTAATTAAAGCACCACCTGAATTACCTGGATTTATCGCTGCATCAGTCTGTATTAGTTCAAGATATGGATTTCCATAATCTCTTCCAGTGGCGCTTATAATTCCACTTGAAACAGAAATTCCAATACCATATGGATTTCCTATCGCTAAAACTTTATCTCCAATTTTTAGGTCATCACTATTAGAAACATTGATAGGTTTTAGCACGCTATTTGAGTTAATTTTAAGAACTGCTATATCAGCATTTACATCAGCACCAATTAGATTTGCATCAATCTCTTCACCGGTATGAAGCTTTACTTTAATTAACTTATTCCCAGAAATAATATGTGTATTTGTAACAATATAACCATCTTCTGAAAAAATAACTCCAGAACCAATACTGTTATTTGCATAGGATCGGTTACCACCATAGGTATATACTGTTACAACTGACTCAATAGAATTATTGGTTGCGGATACAAATTTATTTTCATTTTTAGAAAAAAAAGCCCATGATAAAAATATAGTTATTGAAATAACTAATAAATAGTTTATTTTAGTTCTCTGTATGAATTTCATAATATTAATATTTAATGCTTCAAAATATCATCGATAATTTAAAAAACCAAGGCATTGAACCTGATTTAGCTCAATCAAATCTTATAGAAGAATTAAATAATACCTCTCCAAAAAACAATACGTTTATTAATAAAATTAAAAAAAATAAACCATCATTCAAAAGTTTTTATGTTTGGGGCGATGTTGGAAGGGGTAAAACACTAATACTAAAGTCTTTCATAAAAAATCTTGATCTAAAAGTTATAGATTTTCATTATATTGATTTCATGCAAAGTATTCATAATGAATTATCATCTTTGTCAGGTAAAAAAAATCCGCTTGATCATATAGCTAAATCTTTAAGCAAAAAGAGCGAAGTCATATTCATTGATGAATTTCAGGTTGAAGATATTGCAGATGCAATGATAGTTGGGAATTTATTGAACCAGTTAATTGAAAGAAATCTATTTATATACATTACATCCAATGCTCATCCAAATGAACTTTATAAAGATGGTCTGCAAAGAAAAAAATTTCAAGATTCCATGAAACTATTTCAGAAACATGCCAGAGTTTATGAATTAGATGGGGATAAAGATTACAGAACAAGAAATATTGTGAACTTCAATAACAATACAAAAAATAAATCATATAAGGATAGTGAAATAGCATCTTTGATAGAAACTAATTATCAGAATGTTGACTTTAAAATTAAAACATTTCAAATAAATGATAGAGTTTTCAGTTGTAAAGCGAAGTGTAATAATTTTTTATGGCTCTCTTTTAATAATTTTTTTAGTGAGCCTAATGGCAACAAAGATTTTATAAAAATTTCTGAAAATGTTGATTGGATATTTATAAGTGAATTTAGACATTGTGATGATGAGACAGCTGATATTATGCGAAGATTTATATCATTCATAGATATTTGTTATCGAGATCAAACAAAAATTAAATTCTTTTTTAACGATATTGATTATGAAAATTTGTATAGCGGCGTAAAGTTAAAAATACTCTGGGAAAGATGCTGTAGTAGATTAATTGAAATGCAAACAAAAGAGTATTTAATTTAAATATTTCTTCACTAAAATATTGCTAATTTTCGCGCTAAACATTAAGATTCGCATCTTATAAAAATATGATTATGAAAACATTCTCGTTAAAGAAAGAAAATATCGAAAGACAATGGTATGTAGTAGATGCTTCAGATAAAGTTTTAGGAAGATTGTCTACTAAAATTGCTGATAGAATTCGAGGTAAAGATAAACCAACTTTTACTCCACATACTGACGGTGGTGATTACGTTATTGTCATTAATGCAGAAAAGATAAAGGTCACAGGAGCAAAATATACTGATAAAAAGTATTACACTCATTCTTTATATCCTGGAGGACTCAAAACTAAAACCTTTAGAGAAATGAATGAGAAGTTTCCTGAAAGAATTATTGAAGAAGCTGTTAAAGGTATGTTGCCAAAAAATAAACTTGGCAAATCTATGATTAAAAAATTAAAAGTATTTAGTGGCCCAGATCATGATCATGAATCACAACAGCCAATTGAATGGAATCCAACTATATGACAACTGAAACACATTATGCTACGGGCAGAAGAAAAACATCTTCTGCAAGAATTTATCTTTCATCTGGAAAAGGTAATATTAAAGTTAATGATAGAGATTTAGATGTGTATTTTGGACGTAAGGTTGCGCAAATGTTAGTAATGCAACCATTAGAAATGACCGAACTAACAGACAAGGTTGATATCAATATCAAAGTAAAAAGGCGGCGGTAGTTTTGGTCAGGCAGGAGCAATCAGACATGGTATTTCTAGAGCTCTTATTTCTTATGATGAAGAACTAAGACCGCAACTAAAGAGTGCAGGCTTGCTTACTAGAGACCCTAGAAAAGTTGAAAGAAAGAAACCTGGTCTAGTTAAGGCAAGAAAAAGTAAGCAGTTTTCAAAACGTTAATTTTTTTCAAATTTTTTCTTATAAATTAGTGGTATAATTCGCTGGTTTTTTTATTACTAAAGTCAAAGCACACAAAGGTCTAATGCAAGAAAAAGACAATACTAGAAGAAAGGTTTTAATAGGTTTAACAAGCGCAGTTGGTTTATCAGGCATTCCTTTTGCAGCTACTCCATTTATCGCTGCTTGGAATCCAAGCGCTAAAGCAAAAGCAGCTGGAGCATCTGTTAAATTAGATGTATCTAAGATGCAATATGGACAACAAATTCAAGTAGCATGGAGAAAACAGCCGGTATTTGTTGTTCGTCATACCAAAGAAAGTTTAGAAAATATTGATTCAGCTTTACCTAAATTGGCTGATCCAAATTCTGACCAAATTGAAGAGCCATACAAAGGTCAAAATCCAACTAGATCAAAAAGTAGTGAATATACCGTTATGGTAGGAGTTTGCACTCATTTAGGATGTTCTCCTAAATACCATCCTGAAGTAGAGCCAAAGCCATGGGATGCTTCTTGGGCTGGTGGTTTCTTTTGTCCTTGTCATGGATCGATGTTTGATATGGTTGGAAGAGTTTATAAAGGCGTTCCTGCACCAACCAATCTTCCAGTACCTCCTCACTTTTTTGATGGTTCAATTTTAACAATTGGTGAAGACGGAGGAACAGCTTAATGAGCGAAATGGTTGGAAAATTATTTGGTTGGGTTAATAGCAGACTACCTGTATCTAATACATTTGAAAGACACTTATCAAAGCATCCAGTTCCTTCAAAAGTTAACTTTTGGTACTCTGTTTGGAGCATTGGCATCTGTCGTATTAATTATCCAAATTGTTTCTGGAATATGGTTAATAATGCCATATTCAAATACTGAAGAAGAAGCATTTGCATCAATAGAATATATTATGCGTGATGTTGATTATGGCTGGGTTATTAGGTACATGCACACTACAGGTGCATCAATGTTTTTTGCTGTCGTGTACCTCCACATGTTTAGAGGTTTGTTGTATGGCTCATATCAAAAACCCAAAGAGTTAGTTTGGATTTTTGGATGCACAATATATCTAGCAATGATGGCAGAAGGATTTCTAGGATATGTTCTTCCTTATGGTCAAATGTCATATTGGGGTGCTCAGGTTATTATTTCATTGTTTGGAGCTATACCTTATATAGGAGAATCTTTAGAATTATGGATTAGAGGTGACTACTACATATCTGGCATAACAGTATCTAGATTCTTTGCTTTGCATGTTGTTGCGCTACCTTTAGTTCTTATAGCTTTAGTTTTTTTACATCTAGTAGCATTACATGAAGTTGGAGCAGGCAATCCTGAAGGTGTTGATATTGAAGAACACCTAGATGATGATGGTGTTCCGTTAGATAGTGTTCCTTTCTTTCCATACAAAGTCTTAAATGCATTAGTTGGTATTGGTGTTTTTATGACAGTATTTGCAATTATTATGTTCTTCTTCCCTGAAGGAGGCGGTTACTTTATTGAAATGGCAAACTTTGAAGAAGCTAATCCGCTAGTAACTCCAGAACACATTGCTCCAGTTTGGTATTACTCTCCATACTATGCAATGTTGAGAGCTGTTCCAGATAAATTAGGCGGATTGATTGTCATGGGATCAGCAGTTGCAATTTTATTTGTAGTGCCATGGTTGGATAAAAGTAAAGTTGCATCAATCAGATATAAAGGCATATACAGCAAAGTAGCTTTAGCTTTATTTGGCATTAGCTTTATAACTCTAGGATACTTGGGCACTGTTAGTGTTACTGAAGTAAGAAAAACAATGAGTGTAATTTGTACGGTAATTTATTTTGCATTTTTCTTATTAATGCCGATTTATACAAAATATGAAAAGACATTAGAAGTGCCAGAACGACTATGATTAAAAAGCAATCAAACATTTTAAATATTAAGCTCAGCAAATTTTTAGTTGCTATTGGCTTGTTAATATCTATCAATGGTATAGATGCAGCTGAAGGTGGACCATGTAAAGATTATGGTGAGTGTGATGAATTTAAATATTCTTTAAATGATATGGCTTCACTGCAAAGAGGCGCATCAACATTTTTAAATTATTGTTACGGTTGTCATTCACTTCAATATTCAAGATGGGGTAGAGTATCTCAGATCTTCAAATACCAGAAGAAATATTTTTTGATAATCTTGTCTTTGATAAATCTATAAAGCCTGGTGATTTGATGATTGGATCTATGTCAAAAGAACAATCAGCACAATGGTTTGGTGTTGCTCCTCCAGATCTTACATTAGTAAGCAGAGTAAGGGGAGACGATTGGATATACTCATACTTAAGAGCATATTATGAGGACTCGTCTAAACAATATGGAGTTAATAACTTAGTCTATCCTGGAACTGCAATGCCTAATGTTTTGATGGCTTTGCAAGGAAATCAAAAATTGGTTTGTAAAGATGTTCCTGTTATTGCAAAAAATGGTGGTGAAAAAAGAGACGATTTTGGTAATACCATAACTAAAGAAAAGTGTGGATATTTAAAAGTAGATGAGGGTTCAGGTGAACTAAATAAAGAAGAGTTTGATAGCTTAATCTATGACCTAACTAACTTTCTTGTATATGTCGGTGAACCAGCTAAAGCCCAAAGAGAAAGAATGGGTTGGTACGTAATTTTTTATTTTTTAATTTTTACTGCACTTTCAGCATTGCTCTACAGAGAGTACCACAAGGATTATCATAAATAATTAGGGGAATGATATGATTTTATATTCAGACAGAGATGACCATTATAGCCAAAGAGTAAGGATTGTATTAGCTGAAAAAGATATTACTGCTGAGATTCATGAGGCTAAACCTGAAGAAACTCCTGAAGATATTCTTTCAATAAGCCCTTATCATAAGTTACCAATTCTCGTTGATAGAGATCTTGCAATCCATGATCCTTCAGTAATGATGGAATATTTAGACGAAAGGTTTCCACACCCGCCATTGCTTCCTGTATATCCAGTGGCAAGGGCAAATAGCAGAACGTTAATGTTACGTATAGACAGAGAATGGTGCCCAATTGTAGACACATTAATAGCAGGTGAGCTTCCCGAAAAAGAGTTATTAAAGCTGAGAGAAGAGCTCTTGCATGAAATATCTTCAATTGCTCCAACTTTTAAAGAATTCAAGTTTTTTATGAGCGATGAGTTTACTCTTGTAGATTGTTGCTTTGCACCTATTCTATGGAGACTTCCTTCTATCGGCATTAAGCTTCCTGTCAACAGACACCTAAAACCTCTCTTAGATTATCAAAAAGAAGTATTTAAAAGACCTGGATTTTTAGATAGCTTATCTTCCCTTGAGAGGGATCTTAAAGAGGATTAGTTGTATCTTGAGATACTTTCCATAAAGGAAGGTTTCTATTAATACATTGTCCTTTTGAGACTTTTGAAATTCCTGAGTTAAACATCATATTAATGTTGCTAATATTACTTTGATATATCCCTTCAGCTAAAATAAGGTCTTCAATCAAAGCCTTATTCAACTCATCCTCAATACTTTTAATATCTTTATTTAATGAAATTTCTTTAAAAAGGTAATTTGGTACAGGAATTATTACATTTTCAAAATCATTAAGTTCTTTTAATGAAGATGCTCCCATTAATAGTTCAGTAGTTGAATAAAATTCAGTACTTATTAAGTAACTTCTAAAAATTGGAACAAGACTTTTACCAATATCATAGCCAGTTAAGAAAAAGATCTTATTAAAATCTTTTCTTTCTCTTGGGTTATGATTAATAGTGATATTTCTATCCAATGATTCCAAACCATTTAGCCTTTTAAAGCTTGATTCAATTCCAGTAATTTGTTGCGAAAAGGCATCAAGATTATTACTTATTAAAAAAAATTTAACTTCAGGATATTTTTCTTCTAAAGCATCTATTCTATTTTTATATTCATTGCTGAATGCAACTATAAGCTTTTCTCTAGAATTATTATTATAAAAAAGTATGTTTTCGAGTTGATATAATTGATCATCTAAAAAACTATTACAAAAAAATGAAAGATTAGATTCTGTTAATCTATCTTTAAGCTTTTTTCCATTTTCATCAAAAACAATATTAAATTTATAGTCTGATTCTAATAACGAAGATATAAAATATTCTTTATTCTTATCATTTATCAAATAATTTAGTTTTAATTCAGTCCTGCTTAAAGTTTCTCTAATGTCATTTTCAGTTAAAAAATTTTTCTTGAAATTATTATTAGATCCAGCACAGCTTGAAAGGACAGCTAATAAAAATACTGTAATAAATGTTAAGCTTTGTTTAAACATATTTAATTTTTTAAAAAATGTTAAATTTAATTTCAACACCAATAGGTAATTTAAATGATATATCACTTAGAGCAATTGAAGCTCTAAAAAGTGCAGATTATATTTTTGCAGAAGATACAAGAAATGCAAAAAAATTATTAAATTTTATTGATTGTCGATCAAAATGTTCTTCTTTTCATGAACACAATGAAAAAAAGGTTACCAATCTTATTGTTAAAAAACTTATTGAAGATCAAAACTTAGAAATAGCAATTATCAGTGATGCAGGAACACCAGCAATATCTGATCCTGGATATCACCTAATACAAGAATGTATAAATCACAAAATTAATTTTAGCCACATTCCAGGACCATCTTCAATAATCAATGCAGTTGTTTTATCAGGACTTCCAACATCAAGTTTTACTTTTTTAGGTTTTGTGCCCAAAAAGAAGAATCAAAAAGTTGAATTTATAAGGTCTTTAAAGAAATACTCTGAAACAATAATTCTTTTTGAATCTGGAAAAAGACTACCTGAAACAATTCAATATTTGTTTGAAGAGCACTCTCAACATAACAAGATTTCATTGTGTCGAGAAATGACTAAAATTCATGAAACCATAGAGAGAGGAACGATAGCGTCAATAATAGAAAAGATTAATAGTGATGAATTAGTTTTAAAAGGTGAGTTTGTTATTGTGATAGAAGGCAGCTCTGCCGAATTTAAAAATACAAAATTAGATAAAAAAATACAAAAAGCATTTTTAGAGAATATGCCACCAAAAGATGCGGCAAAGCTTATATCTATGATTACTAAAGAAAATAAAAGAGATGTTTATAAACAATTGCTAGAACTTGATTAGCATCTATCTAAAAACTATTTATAATAGCCACGAGTTGGTTGGATGATCGCTAACCTAGTTAGAGGAAAGTCCGGACTTCATAGAGCAGGGCGCCAGGTAACACCTGGGAGACGTGAGTCTACGGAAAGTGCAACAGAAAGTATACCGCCAATATTTTTTGGTAAGGGTGAAATGGTGAGGTAAGAGCTCACCGCTTAAGTGGAGACAGTTAAGGCATTGTAAACCCCGGCCCGAAGCAAGACCAAATAGAAATCCTTTTAAGTTGCTCGCTTAGGATTTGGGTAGGTTGCTAGAATATTGTGGCAACACAGTATCAAGATAGATGATCATCTTCAACAGAATCCGGCTTATAGACCAACTCAACTTTTTTATATCATTTTTATGGTGTGAAAAAGTGTGTAAATGTGTTGCAAAGTGTGTAAAAAGGCTATATATTTTAATCCATGTATGGTTTTAACACAGTTTCACTTGATCAAAAGGGTAGATTAGCAATACCTGCTAAATATCGGACCAGTTTTATTCAAAAAAATGAAACTCAAATTGTTATAACCAAAGATCCACAATACCCATCATTAAAAATATATCCACAGTCTCAATGGTTAGAAATTTCTTCAAAATTAGAATCTCTTCAAGGACTTGATCCAATTGTAAGAAATCTTCAATGGACTATTTTAGGTAATGCAAGTGTTACGGAATTTGATCCAAAGGGGAGAATGCTAGTTTTAATCCCATCTGAATTAAGAAAGTATGCAGAATTGATTAATGAAAAGCAGATCTCATTAATTGGCATGGGTAATAAGTTTGAAATATGGAATGTTTCTAATTGGGAAATGAGACAAACTGGTGGATCATTAGCAACTGAAATTTTAGATGTAGTTCTTCCAGAGAGCATTAAATCAATGTCTTTTTAACAGGGGATAAAAATGAATTTTGAAGTAATAGGGCAAGCAGTAGAAAACGCAAAGATTAAAGTTGTAGGTGTTGGAGGCGCTGGTGGAAATGCTGTTATTCATATGATTAATCATAATATTGAAGGAGTAGATTTTATTTGTGCTAATACAGATACTCAGGCTCTTTCAATGGCTGATGGAGCAATAACATTAAAACTTGGTAATGGTTTGACAAAAGGGCTTGGGGCCGGAGCAAATCCAGATGTTGGGAGAAAAGCTGCTGAAAGCGATAGAGCTGCAATAGAAGAATTATTAGTTGGAGCTGATATGATTTTTATAACTGCCGGTATGGGTGGTGGAACCGGAACTGGAGCAGCTCCAGTAGTTGCATCTATTGCTAAAGATTTGGGAGCACTTACAGTTGCTGTTGTTACAAAGCCGTTTAAATTTGAAGGCAAAAAAAGAATGACTGCAGCTGAAAAAGGGTTAGCCGCTCTTGTTGAAGAAGTTGACAGTCTTGTAACTATCCCCAATCAAAAGTTATATGAGATTTTGGGTGAAGATACAGCGATGCAGGATGCATTTGCTAAAGCAGATGATGTGTTAAAAGGAGCTGTTCAAGGCATATCAGATATCATCTTAAAAAAAGGACATATTAATGTCGATTTTGCTGATGTAAAAACTGTCATGTCTGAAAAAGGCATTGCAATGATGGGTACAGGAAGAGCAAGTGGCAAAAATAGAGCAGAAGCTGCAGCCACTCAAGCTGTAAGAAGTGAATTACTTGAAGATATAAATCTAAAAAATGCAAGAGGTGTCTTAGTTAATATTACTGCAGCAAAACCAACATTGGGTGATCAGGCAGAGGTTGCTGATATTGTAGAAGAAATTGTTCATGAGGATGCAAATATAATTTATGGACTTGTATATGATGATTCAGTAAAAGATGATTTACTGGTAACTATTGTGGCCACTGGTGTTGATCAAAGAGCTCCAAAATTAGTTATCGATAATCAGCCATCAATGCAATTAAATCCTGTTGGATTGAATAAAGAACAAACAAGTCAAAAAGGTGGCACATCGTCTGCAGCGGAAATTGATTTCCTTGATGTGCCAACTTTTATGAGAAAGCAAGTAGATTAAGATGCTGCATTTTCCAGTCTTGCTGGAAGAGTCAGTAGATTTTCTAGTTAACAAAAAAGAAGGCAATTATATAGATTGCACATATGGCCGCGGTGGTCATACACAAAAAATTTTAGAAACAATTTCCTCCAACTCTCAATTAACTTCTTTTGATAAAGATAGTGATGCTATTGAGCATGCAAACAATATTCAAAATACTAACTTCAAGATCATTCAAGATTCATTTAGCAATATTAATAAATATTTTAGTAAAGATTCAGTAGATGGAATTCTTTATGATTTGGGTACTTGCTCAACTCATTTTGATGATGCTTCTAGGGGGTTCAGTTTTAGACATAATGGACCTCTTGATATGAGATTTGATACCAAAAAAGGAGAACCATTAGCGGATTGGATCAACAAAGCAACTGAAAATGATATTAAAGAAGTTTTATATAAATACGGAGATGAAAAGCATGCAAAGTTGATTTCACGTAATATTGTTGAATATCGAAATCAAAATACTCTTGATTCAACATTGCAGCTAGCAAACCTTATTCAAGATATATATCCAGATAAAAAAAATAAAATTCATCCAGCTACAAAATCATTCCAAGCATTCAGAATTCATTTAAATGATGAATTGACTGAGCTATCAAACTCTTTAATTCATGCAAAGAGTTTACTCAAAAAAAATGGAATCGTTGTGGTTATTTCTTTTCACTCTTTGGAAGATAATATCGTTAAAAATTTTTTTAAAGCTGAAATAAAAAATTATCCCAAAGATATACCAATAAATAATGAAGAATTTAAAGAATTTGAATGTATAGCAAAAAAGGTAAGGCCATCTGCTAAAGAGATTGAACTAAACAATAGATCAAGAAGTGCAATCATGAGAGTATTTAAAAAATTATGACCAATAAACAAAACTCAATATTAATTTTGATGTTATTTTCTATCATCTTTCTCAGTCTTGAAAAAATTAAGCTTTCATTTGAAATAAATAGATTAAATAACAATCAAGAAAACCTAATCAAAGAGCATGAATCATTTAAAGATAAAAATATAAAACTTATTACTCAGTCATATACCAATAATTCACCTGCTTACATTGAGCGCATTGCTAAGGAAGATCTTGGCATGGTTAAACGGAAGCCTAAGACCATAATTAAAAGCACCGCTAATGAAAAAAATTAATTTTATAAATTGGAGACTATTCGTTACATGCTTTTGTCTTGTTGGAGCAATCTTTGCTGTTGTTTATAAGATTATATTAGTTCAAGTCGAAGACAGCCTTTTTCTGCAAAATGAAGGAAAAAAAAGATATATAAAATATAGAGAAATTAATCCCGTAAGAGGAGCGATATATGACAGAAATAAGTTTCCGTTAGCAGTTTCTATTATTAATTATGATTTATATGCTTTAAAGGGTTTAAATATTGATAAATTTCTTAAGCTTAAAGACCTTATGGAGACAGATGAAGGTATTTCTATTACTGAGCCTTTTAAAAGGAAAACTCTTCTCAAAAAAGGTTTAACTGCTGAAGAGCAGTCAATTATTGAAGATCTTAATTTTAATGAATTAGAGATAGAAATACGTCACAGCAGACATTACCCTCTAGGTGAACAGATTGCTCCACTTGTTGGTTTTTATGGAAAGGATAGAGCACAAGAGGGACTAGAAAAAAGTTATGATTCTATGCTTTCAGGAAAGAGTGGAAAACAAAAGTTTTATAAAAATGCAAAACAAGAAATTATTTCGAAACCTATTGAGATTGAAAAATCAATTAAAGGTCAAGATATAGTCTTAACTATTGATTCAACTATTCAGTTTTATTCTTATAAATATTTAGTTGAGGCTATAGTAAAAAATAAAGCTAAATCAGGAACAGTTTTAGTATTTGATAATTTCAGCGGAGAAATATTAGCAATAGCGAGCTATCCTTCTTACAACCCTAATAACCCAAATAGATCAATTCAAAAGAACAGGGCACTTGTTGATGCATATGAGCTAGGATCTGTTATAAAGCCTATAGTTTTTTCAAAGGCTGTAGATGAGGGTGTTATCAATCCTGATGAATTAATGGAGTTACCAAGACGTTTACAATTAGGTGAGAAGATTATTTCTGACACAAAAAATTATGTTCAGTTAACTCCTAAAGAAATTATTGCTCATTCAAGCCAAGTTGGAGCATCCAAAATTGCATTAGGATTAGGATACGATGCTTTAAAGGCCAATTACTATAATTTTGGTTTTAGTAAACCAATATCAATCAACTTCCCATCAGCAGCTTTTGGTTTAATTAATAGTAAAGAAGAGGTTTCAGATAGAGAGCTCGCCAGTATGGGCTATGGGTATGGCTTCACAGTAAGTCCATATCAAATTGCATCTGCTTATTCAACTTTTGCAAATAAGGGAATTCGCAAAGATTTCAAACTACTTATAAATGACGAGGTAACACATAAGAGAGTTATCTCAAAAGAATCAGCCGATCACACATTAGACGCATTACAAAAAGTTGTAGAGTTTGGTACTGGTAAGAAAGCAAATATAGATGGATTTACGCAGGGTGGAAAAACTGGAACTGTGCATAGGATTAGATCAGGATCAGGTTACGCTGAAGATTTGTATCGCGCTTCTTTTGTTGGTATTGCTCCTATATCAGAGAAATCATTAACAATATTTGTATCAATTGAGGATCCTGGACTAAACGCATATTCAGGTGGCATGATTGCCGCACCTCTATTTGCAGAAATTGCTGAAAGTTCTTTAAATTATTTAGGTTATTTAGAGGATGAATAAATTAGCACAAATACTTGGTATTCAATTTTCTAATGAAATAGAAATTTCGAGTATTACAAACACAACTGACAAAGTAAAAGAGGGCTCTATTTTTTTTGCTTTAAAAGGGACACAAAATCATGGAAGCAAATATATAGATGAAGCTTTTGAAAAAGGAGCAAAATTAGCTATTCATAACGATAAAAATTTTTGTTCATCAAATGAAAATATTATTTATGTAAAAGATCTTCAATCTAGTGGTGGTGAAAAAATTTTTAGAGTTCTAGAAGCTTTCTATAAAATTAATAATTTCAATAATCATAATTACTATGCATTTACAGGAACAAATGGCAAAACAACATCAGCATACTTATGTCACCAACTACTCACAAAAAAAGGTATTAGCTCGATATATATAGGTACTATCGGAACTCAATATAATACCAATCCATTAGATCAATCTATATCAAAAAAAACAACGCCTGATATTTTTGAATTATTTGAAATATTTAATTTTTATAAAATCAAAAATAATATCGCAGTTTGTATTGAAATATCCTCACATGCATTGGATCAAAATAGATTAGAGAATATCAAGTATTTTAAATCTTCATCTATATTAAATATTGGATCTGATCATCTTGATTATCATAAAAACATTGAAAACTATGCAGAAAGTAAATTAAAAATTTTTAGTACTGAATCTGAAAGTAAATTTATCAACCAAAAAATTTTAAATGAGAACCCTAATATATTCATTGAAGATAGCTCGCTAACAAAAGTTTCTAATAACCCCTCTACTGATCTATATTACGAAATTCTTGAATGTTCTTTCAAAAAATCATTATTCAAAATAATCCAGAAGAATGAAAAAGGTGATTCAATATATCAATTTGAGACATCTATTTTTCCAAAGTTCAATATAGCTAACTTAATTTTTGCTATCTGTTCTGCTGGTTTATCAAACTTTGATAAAAATAAGATCAATAAATTGGACTTTCTAAAACTTCCTAAAGGCAGGAGCGATTTTATAAAAGATATTCCTGCAAATATAATTATTGATTATGCGCATAATCCAGAAGGGTTTCTTTTATTTCTATCGTCATTGCAAGATTTTTTTGATAATTTGGTTGTCGTTTTTGGTTGTGGAGGTAATAGAGATAGATCAAAGAGACCATTAATGCTTAATGCTGCTTTGAAATATGCTGATAAGGTAATATTTACATCTGACAACTCAAGAAATGAAGAGTTTAGTGAAATTTTATCTGATGCCATTGCAAGCAATAATAGTAAAAGGGAAATTGATGTAATTGAAGATAGAAAAGCAGCTATTATTCATGGAACAAATTTAATTAAAAAAGATGACTGTTTGGTTATTTTGGGTAAAGGGCATGAAGAGACACAAGAAAAAGATGGTCAGATACTATTTTTTAGCGATCATGAGGTAGTCAATGAAATTTATAACTAACTCAAATGACTTATCTAAATATTTAGATACTCCCATCAAAAAGAATATTCAGATAAAAGATATTTCTATTGATTCTAGAACTATCAAAAAAGACTCACTATTTATTGCTATAAACGGAGAAAATTTTAATGGTAATGATTATGTTGATGAAGCAATTCACAAAGGAGCATGCCTTGTAATAACTGACAGTAAGAAATATAAAACTTCTAAGAATAAAAACATAATCTATGTCAATAATTCCATTTCTGCTCTTAAAAAGATTACAAGCAATATTCTTAAATCTTTTGATGGAAATGTTGTAGGCATAACAGGAAGCAACGGAAAAACTACCACAACTAAAATTATTGCAAATGTTTTATCAAAAAGCTCATCGACTTTAAATAATTATAATAATGAAATTGGAATGCCCTTAAGTATTTTTAATGCAAAACAAAACTCAAAAAATTTAGTAATTGAGATGGGTGCAGCTAAACCTGGAGACATAAAATATTTAAGTTCAATTCTAAAACCAAATATTGGAGTAATTACAAATATTGGCAATTCTCATTTAGAAAAACTTAAAAACATAAAAGGAGTCTTAAAAGTTAAATCTGAGTTAGTCTCAAACATAAAAAATGGCGGTTACTTAGTAGTTCCAAATGAAAACAAAGAACACCTAAAATTCTGGAAAAAAATAATTAGAGGAAAAGAATTAATTACATTTGGCACTGAAAAAAATGCTGATTTTTATGCAATAAATATAAAATCCTCAATAAAAAAACAAGAATTTAATATTATTTCAGATAAATATAATATAGATCATAAAATCAAAACTTCATTGTCAGGAGTTCATAACATTAAAAATATTCTTGCAGCATTTGCCGTATCATATTTAATTGAAAATTCACCAAAATTATTTAATCAAAGATTAGAAAAGAACACTCAAGTAAGACAAAAGCAACAGAAATGGATAAGAGGATCTTTACTAATTGATGATACTTACAATGCGAATCCAGAATCTGTAAAAAAAGCTATTGATTTCTTATCAAATTCTAATAAGCGAAAAGTTTTCATTATGGGTGACATGCTTGAATTAGGAAGATACAGAAAAAAGATGCATGCTGATGTTGGACAGTATGCAAAAAGAAAAAAAGTAGATGTTTTTCTTGGTTTTGGAGAATTAACAAAATATGCTGTATCTGGATATGGCAAAAATGGATTATTTTTTAATAATGAAAATGATCTTAAAAAATTTATTAAAGAAAACATTAAAAGCGGAGACATAGTTCTGATTAAAGGCTCTAGGGGAATAAAAATGGAGAGATTTATAAATGTTTGAATATTTAGGCACTATTCTTGTAGACATAGATCCAGGTTTTGATGTTTTACGTTATTTAACTGTAAGAACTTTGGGCGGTACAGTAACTGGATTATTAATATCTATTTTATTAGGTCCAATAATAATAAAGTCTCTCAAGTCTATGCAGTTTGAGCAACATGTTAGAGTTGATGGACCAGAATCTCATTATAAAAAATCAGGAACACCTACTATGGGAGGACTTTTAATTTTATCGTCCTTAGTGATTTCCACGTTACTATGGGCCGACCTAGGCAACAGATATATTTGGGTTGTTCTTTTCACAACTATCGCCTTTGCTTTAATTGGATTCTTTGATGACTATTTAAAAATAAAAAATAAAAGTTCAGACGGACTTAATTCTAAACAGAAAATATTTTTACAAATTATTGCATCATTTATAGCTATGTATTATTTATATCATTCTGCTGAATTGATTGCTGAAACTTCATTTATTGTTCCATTCTTTAAAGATCTAATAATTCCTATGAGCGCCTTTGTATTCATATCAACTGGAATGTTTGTTTTAATTGGATCATCTAATGCTGTAAATTTAACTGATGGTCTTGATGGCCTTGCTATATTGCCATCTGTTCTTATTGCGGGAGCTCTCGGACTTATCGCTTATAGTATGGGTAACCAAATTATTGCTGATTATTTGTATTTACCTCACCTAAAATTATCAGGAGAGTTAATAGTTTTTTGTGGAGCACTTATTGGTTCTGGTATTGGTTTTCTCTGGTATAACACGTATCCTGCTCAAATTTTTATGGGAGATATTGGTTCACTAACTTTAGGAGCAATATTAGGAATACTGGCGGTGATTTTAAGACATGAGCTAGTTTTTGCAATCATGGCGGGTGTATTTGTAATAGAAACCTTAAGTGTTGCAATTCAGGTTATTTCCTATAAGACTCGAGGAAAAAGAGTATTTTTAATGGCACCTATCCACCATCATTATGAATTAAAAGGCTGGCCAGAGCCTAAAATCATTGTTAGGTTTTGGATAGTTACATTAGTTCTAATTTTAATAGCATTAGCTACATTAAAACTTCGATAAATTTAAGGAATGAAATCTTTAATATATGGTTATGGGGTTACCGGAAAATCTTTCGAAAGATATTTAACTAATAGAAATATTCCTTTTGATATTTTTGATGAAAATATAGATCAGCATAATAAAAAGAATAACCTCTCTGATTATCAAACTATATTTTGCAGTCCTGGAATCCCAAAAGATTTATATGAATCACTTAAACAATACGCTGAGGTTATTACGGATCTTGATATTTTTTTTAAGGAAGATAACTCAATAAAAATAGGCATCACAGGAACAAATAGAAAAAGCACAACTTGTTTCCACTTAGAACAACTTATTAGAGAAATAGATACAGTTAATCTTGTTGGTAATATCGGTAATCCAATGCTAGACGTGATTAATAATAATAAAACATATTCAATTATAGAGTTATCCAGTTTTCAATTAGATAAGATGAATTTTAATGATTTAGATTATGGGATCCTTTTAAATATAGCACCAGATCATTTAGATTATCACGGGTCTTTTGAAGCCTACAAAAGTGCTAAAGAAAAGATACAATCTTCAAAAAATTTCTCCAATGAAAATAATCCATACGAACTCTTCAGGTGGATAACAGGAAAAGAATCAAAAAAATTAGATCTAAAAAACCTTCCTTATAGGTTTGAAAAAATTACTCCATCGATCATTAATGACTCAAAATCAACCAACTCTAACTCGCTCTTCTTTGCTCTTGAAAATGCTATAAAGTTTTTTGGTTTGAAAAATTTTGTATTAATTGTTTGTGGTGATCCAGCAAAGGAAAATCATAAATCTCTTAAGATAAATGGACCTGAAGAAATTTTAGTTTATGGGAAGCACAAAAAAGAAATTGATGCATGTTTAGATAACAATAACAAAAAATTATTTAATACACTTGAAGATATTATTTCATATCTAAAAGATTCAAATAAAAAGAATATTTTATTTTCACCTGGATATCCAAGTGGTAAGGATTATAAGAATTTTGAGATTAGGGGAGAGCACTTCAATTCTTGTTTAAACCAAGATGAATAGAACAAACAATTTTTTAATTTTATTTTCATTTATAAGCTTAATGAGCCTTGGGTTTATTATGGTTGCTTCATCTAGTATTTATGTTGCTGATGAGATGACAGGAGACCCATTTTATTTTGCTAGCAGACAGCTCATATTCATTTCAGCTGGGTTGCTTGCAATGAGTATTTTTTTGCTGCTGCCCTCTGATTTTTTATTTAAAGCTGATTGGGTGTTTATGCTTATAAGTATTCTTTTGTTAATTGCTTTATTTATTCCAGATATAGGTACTTCAGTAAATGGGAGCATTAGATGGATAAGATTAGGACCAATAAACATTCAGCCGTCAGAAGTTTGTAAATTTAGCTTAATTTTATATATTTCTGGTTATTCGGTTAGAAGAATGTCTGAAATTAATACTCTAAGAAGTTTTCTTAAACCTTTGTTTCTTCTTTTTATTATTTCATTATTAATAATGGGTCAGCCTGATCTTGGGTCTACAGCAATAATATGCTTGCTTGTTGTTGCAATATTATTTTATGCAGGAATATCTTTTTTTCAGTTCAGCTTATTATCAATTTTAATATCATTATTGGGATATTTAGCGATTTCAAGCTCACCTATGAGACTGGCTAGAGTTCTTGCTTTCACTGATCCTTTTGCAGAGGATGTTGTAAGAAATGCTGGATGGCAACTTTCAAATTCATTAATAAGCATTGGTCAAGGAGGGTGGTTTGGCTTAGGTATTGGTAATAGTTTTCAAAAGAACTTTTTTTTACCGGAAGCTCATACAGATTTTATTTTTGCAATTCTTGTTGAAGAGCTTGGAATAGTTGGTGGATTGGTTTTGATTGCACTGTTTGTTGTTTTGTTTATTGGTATTCTTAGAGTAGCCCTTGATTCTCTTAGTAAAGACAGGCTATTTCAAGGGTATGATTCTTTTGGAATTATGGTTTTAATAGCAGTTCAAGCTCTATTTAATATGGCAGTGAATATTGGTTTGCTTCCAACTAAAGGACTTACGCTTCCATTTATTAGTTACGGTGGAACTAGTATTATTATTATGATGTCCCTTATAGCAATAGTTATAAGAATAAATAATGAAAACAAATTAATATAATCGTATGAAAATTCTAGTATCTGCAGCAAAAACAGGCGGACATATTTTTCCTGCAATAGCTGTTGGCAATGAATTAAAACACAATGGTCATGATATTGTTTTCATTGGTTCGGGCGCTCCAATTGAGGTCAATGCATTAAAAAAAACAAGTTTTCGTTACCACTTCATATCGATGGAGGGATTCCGTGGTAAAAATTTTTTCGAAAAAATTAAATCTTTGCTACTTATACCAATAAGTATTTTTAAAATTTTAAAAATTATTAGAAATGAAAAAGTCGATGCTATGATTGGGTTTGGCGGCTTTATTACAGTTCCAGTTGGTATTGCATTCTATATATCTAGAAAACCAATATTTATCCATGAACAAAATGTTGTCTTGGGCTCAGCTAATAAGCTGCTTGGAAAGTTTTCAAAGATTATTTTTAGCGCTTTTAAATTAAAAGAAACTTTCAAAAATACATGCATTACCGGCAACCCCATTAGAGAAGAATTTCGTACAGAATTCCAAAGGAAGATTATTCTGAGATTACAAAGATATACATAACTGGTGGCAGTCAGGGTTCAGAGTATATAAATACCAATATCCCAATGGCATTTGAAGGTCTAAGTAAAAAAATATTGGTTAAGCATCAATCTGGTAAAGGAAAGGATAAAGACTTAAAGGACTTTTATAAAAAATTTAATATTGAGGCTGAAGTCAAAGAGTTTTATGAAAACCCTGAATCATTAATAAGCTGGTCTGATTTTGTTATTTCTAGAGCTGGAGCCTTATCTGTTTCTGAGGTTACCTCATTATCCAAAGGCTTGCTTATGATACCGTTACCGTCTGCTATTGATAATCATCAACTTTATAATGCAAAACATATTGAGGACTTAAATATGGGGCTTATACATGAAGAAAAAGATGGTTTAGATGCCCTTAAAAAAAAGATATCAACAATTGTTAATCAAAAAACATACAATACATGGAAATTACACAGAAATAAAAACCATCTTGAGTCAGCTTCTATTATCGCAGGCAAAGTTATCGAATACCTTGAGCAAATGAAATGAATTTTTTTAAAAAAATAAAACATATACATTTTGTAGGCATAGGCGGTGCCGGAATGATAGGTATAGCAAGATTGCTTCTTAAAAAGGGCTACAAAGTATCTGGGTCTGACATTAATGATACATATGAGCTAAAAAAAATTAAGAAAGAGGGCGCAAAAGTCTTTATAGGTCATGACAAAACAAACATCAAAAAAGCGAACTTAATAGTAGTCTCAACTGCTATTGATAATAAAAATCCAGAAATTCTTGAAGGCATAAAGAATGGTATAACAATAATTCCTCGTGCTGAAATGCTTGGTAGCATTATGAGAGGTTATGAGAGCATAGCCATCGCTGGAAGTCATGGTAAAACAACTACAACAAGCATGATTGCAAAAATTTTTAATACTGCTGAACTAAGCCCAACATATGTAGTTGGAGGAAAAGTTTTAAGCACCGATGAAAACTCTGATTTAGGTATGGGTAATTATTTAATTGCAGAAGCAGATGAAAGTGATGGATCTTTTACTCATTTAAACCCAGATGTAGCGATATTAACCAATATAGATGATGATCATTTGATTCACTATGACAATAATTTTGAAAACCTTTTAGATTCATTTATTCAATTTTCAGAGAATGTGCCTTTTTATGGATATCTGATAGTTAATGGAGATGATAAAAATATAAAAAAAATTACAAAAAGAATTTCAAGAAAACAGATTACTTTTGGAAAATCAAAAAATGTAGATTTTCAAATTTTAAATTCTGGTTATAAAAACGGATTTCAGACCTTTGAGATTATGGATAATCAAAGAAGTAAAAAATATGCCTTTTGCATCAGGCAGCCTGGTTTTCATAATATTTATAACGCTACAGCTTCTATAGCTGTATGTATAGAAGAAGGCCTACCTATAAATGCAATAAAAAAAGGCATTAAAGAATTTACAGGAGTTGGCAGAAGGTATGAGAAGGCAGATATTAAAATTAATTCGAATAATAAAATTCTAATAGATGATTATGGTCATCATCCAATAGAAATTTTATCTAATATAAAAGCATGCAAAGAAGAATTTCCTAGAAAAAAGATTTGTATGATATTTCAACCTCATCGATTTTCTAGAACAGCACAATTGTTTGATGATTTTATTCAAGTTCTTAAAAAAGTTGATTCATTGATAATGCTGGATATTTATGCTGCAAGTGAAAATCCTATCAGAGGTATTGATTCAAGAACCATTGTTGAAACACTTAAGCAAAAAGGACATAAAGATGTTTCGTATATCAAAAAACATAATGATGTAATTAAACTTATTGAATCAAAAGAAAATAGTTTCGATGTTCTTATTACCCAGGGTGCAGGTAGTGTTTCAAGCGTATGCGAATTAATAAAAGAAACATGGAAGAAATAAAAAAAATTATTGTCATATGTGGCGGCTCGTCATCAGAAAGAGAAATATCTTTGCAAAGTGGCAAGGGGGTCTATGATGCCCTAAAAAAATTAGGATATGAAACAACTATTGTAGATTTTAAAACTATTAGTGATTTCAATATTTTTAAAACGTATGATCTTATTTTTATAGCATTGCATGGGTTTGAGGGTGAAGGAGGTAATCTCCAAGAAAAATTTGATGATTTATCTATACCTTATACTGGATCAGGGCCAGAAGCTTGCAGAAATACATGGGATAAAAATACATGTAAAACAATTTTAAAATCTCATAATGTTATGACTCCATCATGGAAATATTATGAGACTTTAAAACCATTTTTAAATGAAACTTTCAAAGATTTTCAAAATAAAAACTATTTTTTAAAACCAAGTCAAGAAGGCTCAAGCGTTGATATTTTTAAGATAAAAGACGATAAAGATTTTATGGTTGCTCTTAATAATGCAAACAATATAGATAGACCATTTTTAATGGAAAACTGCATAGATGGAAAAGAGTTTACTGTGACAATTATCAATGATGAATGTATGCCGGTAATAGAAATAGTAACTGAGAATGAGTTTTATGATTATGATGCAAAATATATCTCAAATAATACAGGGCTTATTGAAGCTAATCTTACTTCTGAGGAACACTCAGCAATAAATGTGGTTGCTTCAAATGCATATAATGCTCTGAACTGCAGAGGATGGGCACGGATTGATATTCTCCAAGACATCACAGGTCAATTTCATGTTCTTGAAATTAATACCGTTCCAGGAATGACATCACACAGTTGTGTTCCAAAATCAGGAAGCTTTCTTGGATTAGAATACGAGGAAGTAGTTCAAAATATTATTAATGCAAAACTTTAAAAAAACCTTTTACGCCTTAATAGTATTCTGTTTTACTGGATCAGTTTTTTCAAAAGGTTTAAATATTGATATTTCGCTAGATTCAGAAATATATTTAAAGTCTCAAAAAATATTCATTGAAAAATTAGGTGAATTAAAGACAAAGAATGATATTAAAGATTTACTTGAGGAGCAGGACTGGATAGATGAGTACTTTCTAAATGTTAAACCATTTAGTAATTCTGCAAAATTAAATATAAAAACAAGAACACCAATATTTATATTAAATAATGAATTTTTTGTAGATACCAATTTAAAAAAGTTTAAATTTGATAAAACTTTTCTTAATTTGATTTCTGTAAATGGACCCATAGAAGATTTGAAAGAGCCGCTTAATATTATTAATTTTTTTAAAGTGAATAATTTTGATAATACTAATATAGTAAAAATTACCTATTCACATATTTCAGGATGGCAGATTCAAACGAATTTACATGTCATAATGATTGGCAATAAACTTTCAAATAATAAATTTAATTCATTAAAAGATACCTTAAATTACTTGTACGAAAATAGAAAAATTCCTAGTATGATAGATTTAAGGTATAAGGATGGAGTTGCTTTAGATTATGGCAAATAATGGTAAAAATTCTAATATAGTTGTTGGCTTAGATATAGGTACTTCCAAAGTAGTTTGTATTGTAGGTAAATATAATGAAGCTCAAAAACTAGAAATAATCTCACTCGGTGCATACCCATCAAGCGGCTTAAAAAAAGGAGTGGTTGTAAATATTGATGCTACTACTGATGCAATTAAAAAGGCCGTAGAACAAGCTCAATCGATGATTGAGGATAAGATCCGATCTGTATATGTAGGCATTGCTGGCAGTCACATTAAAAGTCTTAATTCTCAAGGTGCTGTAGGCATTAAAGATAAAGAAGTTACACCTTATGATATTGACAGAGTTATTGATTCTGCTCAGGCAGTATCAATTCCATCTGATCAAAATGTTTTGCATGTCCTTCCTCAAGAGTACGTGATTGATGGTCAAGAAGTTAGCTTGGACCCGCTTGGAATGGCTGGGGTGAGGCTTGAAGCAAAGGTTCACTTGGTTACATGTGCTAACAGTGCAGTAAAAAATATAGAAAAATGTATAAGAAATTGTGGCCTATCTGTTGATGGTTTTGTTTTAGAGCAATTAGCAAGTTCTCATTCTATTCTCTCTGAAGATGAAAAAGATTTGGGAGTATGTTTGGTTGACATTGGTGGAGGTACTACCGACATAGCAATATTTAATTCTGGCTCAATAGTTTTTACTGGAGTAATACCTATTGCTGGTGACCAGGTAACTAGCGATATAGCGCAAGCGTTGAGAACTCCGACACCTCAGGCCGAGGATATAAAACAAAAACACGGTTGTGCAGTGGCTGAGTTCACAAAAGATGATGAAAGTATTGAAGTTCCTGGTGTAGGAGGAAGACCAACAAGAGAACTCTCAAGAAGCTCTCTAGCAGATATTATTCAACCTAGGTATACAGAGTTATTTGAGCTTGTTAAGGCAGAAATTACGAGAAACGGATTTGAGGATAAGATTTCTGCTGGTATTGTTTTCACAGGCGGGACATCGAAAATGGAAGGTGTAGTTGAATTAGCAGAATCTATTTTTCAGACATCTGTAAGACTAGGTATTCCAAATAAATTCTCTGGAATGGAAAGTATTTTGCAAAATCCAATCTACGCAACATCCATTGGATTGGTTGATCATGGTTTTAAGCAGAAAAATGATGATTTAATAGCTGAGCAAAATCAAAGTTGGCTTTCCAAGCTTTTAAAGATAGTTAAAAGCGAGTATTGATTCTACATATCAATTCCATTAGAATGCGCATTCCTTGGTTTGCATCAATTAAGAAGCAAATCTTTAACCATAAGGTAGCAAATGAAAAAGTACGAAGCAGTAATAGTTCTTAACCCCAACCTTTCTTCTAAGGTTGATAACTTTAAAAAAGATTTTGAGAAGCTATTAAAAGATAATTCTTTTAATATTGTGAAAACAGAAGATATTGGAAGAAGACAATTAGCATATTCAATAGCTAATCATAATAAAGGCCACTATATTTTATTTAACCTTGAAGGTGACCCTTCTAAATTATTAGAAATAGAAACAAAAATTAAATATAACGAATCCATCATTAGGCATTTATTTTTAGTTGTAAAAGAACACAACGGAGAAGATTCAAGCCTCTTTGTTGAATCAAAGAACAAAAAACCTGAACCGTCTGAAGTTGAGAAAGATAAAGAAGACGTTAAGAAAGATCCTGAGCCAGTAAAAGAGGATGTCGAAGATAAATCAGAAGCTAAACAAGAAGAAGGTGAAGATAATGAGTAAATATGAATTGCCTAAGAAATTTGATTACAAAGATATTGATATCTTGAAACAATTTATTACTGAAACAGGAAAGATAATACCCGCAAGAGTTACAGGTGTATCAGCATCAAATCAAAGAAAAGTTACAAAATCGATTAAAATAGCTAGATTTTTAGCTCTTTTACCATACACGGATATGCACCAATAAGATTATGAAGATTATATTATTAGATAAAATACAAAGATTAGGCGAAATTGGTGACATAGTTGAAGTCAATTCTGGTTATGCAAGAAACTTTTTAATTCCACAGAAGAAAGCAGCATTTGCTAGTGATAAAAATATTGCTGAGGTAGAGGCAAGAAAAGATGAGCTAGCAGCAGCATCTGCTGACATGCTTACTAAAGCTGAAGCAAGAGCTGAGACTATCAATGGTAAGACTTGTGAAATTGCAGTGCCTGTAACTGAAGAGGGAGCATTGTATGGTTCAGTTGGTACAAGAGAGATTTCCGAAGCATTTACAAATATCGATATCGAAATAGATAAAAGTGAGGTTCAGCTGCCAGACGGACCAATTAAAGAAATTGGTGATCATTTAATAACTATTGCTGTTCATCCTGAGGTTTCTGCAGAAGTAACTGTAAAAGTATTAGCTGAGTAGTTGTATATTTTAAAATATGATGTAAAAATCATATTCCAATGTCTGACTTATCTATAAATCAAAACGAGCAAGCAAGAGAAGCTGAAAGAGCAGTTCTTGGTGGTTTAATGCTCGAAACACATCGTTTTGATACAGTAATACAGGTTATTAAAGAAAATGATTTTGATGGCAAAGACCATCAAATTATCTTTCAATCAATGTCTGAATTGATTGAAGAAAACAAACCTCTGGATCCTCTGACAGTTTCAGAAAAATTAGATAATAAAAATTCTCTTAATAAAGTTGGTGGAAAAGACTATTTAATTGAACTTGCCACTTCAACTCCATCTGCTGCTAACCTTGAAGCATATGCTGAAATAATTAGACAGAGATCTATCACCAGAAAATTAATGAAAGCTAATTCTGAGATTTCTGAATTAATCAACAACCCTCAAGGACAAGATGGCAATGCATTATTAGACAAAGCTGAAAGTATGATATTTGCATTGAATGATGAGTCTAGTCAAAATGATCAAAGCCTTCAATCGATGAAAGAATTAATTCCATCAACAATGGATAGGCTTCATGAGATGTCTAATAAAGCTGGGGGATTAATTGGCTCTTCTACAGGGTTTAAAGATCTTGATACCAAACTCCAGGGCATCCAAAACGGTGATCTTATAGTGGTTGCTGGAAGACCAAGTATGGGTAAAACATCTTTTGCTATGAATATAGCTGAAAATGTTTTGCTTGAAAAAGATAATGATGGTGCCGTTTTAATATTCAGTTTAGAAATGCCTGGTGAAGCTTTAACAACTAGAATGCTATCAGGAATGAGCAAACTAAATCAGCAAAATGTTCGCTCAGGAATGTTAAAGGACAACGAGCTAAAATTGTTACTTTCAGAAGGTGAAAGACTCAAGAATTTACCATTGTGGATTGATGATAGCTCTCTGCTAACTCCAATGGAGCTTCGTGCAAAAGCTAGAAGGCTTGCAAGGCAAGAGGAGAATGGATTATCACTAATCGTAGTTGATTACCTTCAGTTAATGCAGTTGCCAACATCAACAGAAAATAGAGTGAATCAAATATCAGAAATATCTAGATCATTAAAATCATTAGCAAAAGAGCTCAATGTTCCAGTTATAGCACTTTCTCAGCTTAATAGGGCGGTAGAACAAAGACCTAACAAAAGACCAATTATGGCAGATCTTCGTGATTCAGGTGCTATTGAACAGGATGCTGATGTTATCTTGTTTATTTATAGAGATGAGGTTTATAACGAAGATTCAGATCAAGGCAATAAAGCTGAAATTATTATTGGAAAACAAAGAAACGGACCAATTGGAACTGTTAATTTAACATTCCTAAAAGAATATACGCGCTTTGAAAATTTTTCTAGCGATGGATATTACGACTCTTTTGAATGACGACATTAAAAAGCATTCTTGAAATAGATCCATCTATCATAAGAAGCAATATTCAAAAATTAAAAAATAAAACTTCAAATACTTCAAATTTTTTAGCAGTCATCAAATCTGATGCTTACGGCCATATGCTTAACAATATAGTATCTGATATCGATGATCTGGTTGATGGATATGGAGTAGTAAGACTTGATGAAGCAATTGATTTAAGAAAAATCTCACAAAAAAAAATTGTCCTCATGCAGGGGATATATTCTCAGGAGGATTACCTTTTAGCTAAGAAGCATGATTTAGATTTAGTAGTTCATAACGAATTCCAATTAAATATCATTATTAAAAACAATAATTTTGAAAATTTATGGTTAAAAGTTAATACCGGCATGAACAGACTGGGTTTTGAAATAGACAGATTTTTAGAGATTTATAAAGATTATCTTGAAGATATAAATTTTACACTTATGACTCATTTGGCTGCATCCAATAAGAAAGATGATCCCTCAAATGCTGAGCAATTCGAGAGGTTTGAGAGACTTTACAAAGATTTACACTCCGGAGTAACTAAAAGTATTGCAAATACCGGCTGTGTTTTAAACTTTCCTGACAAGTGTTTTGATTGGGTAAGAGTAGGAATTGGAATATTTGGTGGATATATCGGAAATGAAGAACTAAAAACAGCTATTACACTTAAATCTCCAATAATAAATATTAAGGAACTTAATATAGGAGAAAGGGTCGGATATGACGGAAGGGCCATTGCAGAAAAAAGAATGAAAGTAGCTACTGTCTATCTTGGATATGCAGATGGTTTGCCTCAACACATTAAAGATGGAACAGTTGTAAAAGTTAATAATCAAGATGCTAGTGTTTTTGGAAAGATTAGCATGGATGTAACAACTATAGACGTCTCTGATATTAAAGAATGTAATGTGGGAGATTGGTGTGAGTTTTTTTCACATAATCATTCAATCAATAATCTCGCCTCAGCTAATGGTTTAATTTCATATGACATAATGATTAGAATAAAATCCAGAGTTGAAAGAGTTTATAAAAAAATAAGCTAATTTTTTAATTATATTAATAAAGCTTATTTCACTCTTAGGCGTATTCTGTTATTCTGTTATCCCATCATGATTCAATTAAATGATGGCCAATACTAAGTACATTTTCATAACCGGAGGAGTGGTTTCTTCACTCGGAAAGGGTATTGCTGCAGCTTCTATAGGAGCTTTGCTTGAGTCAAGGGGACTATCGGTCTCACTTATTAAGGTTGATCCATATATTAATGTTGATCCTGGAACAATGAGTCCATTTCAGCATGGTGAGGTATTTGTAACAAACGATGGTACTGAAACTGATTTAGACTTAGGTCATTATGAAAGATTTGTTAGATTTGAGGCATCTAAGAAAAATAATTTCACTGCTGGAAAAGTATATGAAACAGTCATCAGAAACGAAAGAAAGGGTAATTATTTAGGCGGTACTGTTCAAGTCATACCTCATATAACAAATGAAATTAAAAAAAGGATAAAAGAGGGTGGACAAGGAAAAGATATAGCTATTGTTGAAATAGGTGGGACAGTTGGTGATATTGAAAGCCAACCATTTGTTGAAGCTATAAGACAAATGGCCTTGGAGCTCCCATCAACATCTTGGGCATTTGTTCACTTAACTTTAGTTCCATTCATTAAGGCTTCTGGAGAACTTAAAACAAAACCAACTCAACATTCTGTCAAAGAGTTACGTTCACTAGGCATTGGTCCTGACTGTTTAATTTGCAGATCCGAACAAGAACTCCCCAAGGATGAGAAAAAGAAAATTGCTTTATTCTGTTCTGTTGCTCAAGACAATGTTATTTCAATGCATGATGTAGATACAGTTTATTCAATACCACTTTTGTTAAATAAACAAAAAGTAGATCAAATCATACTTAAAAAACTTAATATTAAATCTAAAGATCCTAAACTATCTGATTGGAGAAGGGTTGTTAATGCAAGTCTTAACCCACAAAAAGAAGTTAATATAGCTTTTGTTGGCAAATATACTGAGTTGCAAGATTCATATAAATCTATAAATGAAGCCTTAGAGCATGCTGGCATAAAACATAAGACCAAAGTAAATATTAATTTCGTCCTTGCAGAGACCCTATCACCAAAAAATGTAAAAAAAGTCTTGTCAAAAACTGATGCAGTGTTAGTTCCTGGTGGTTTCGGTGATAGAGGCATCGAGGGTATGATTTTGGCATGTAAATATGCAAGAGAGAATCAGATTCCATATTTAGGCATTTGCTTAGGAATGCAAGTAGCAATGATTGAATATGCAAGAAATGTTCTTAAATTAAAAGGTGCCAACAGCACAGAATTTGATTCAAAAACAAAGCATCCAATCATTGCACTAATAACAGAATGGAATGATATCTCTGGTAAAAAAGAGCAAAGAGATAAAAATTCTGATCTAGGCGGCACTATGAGGTTAGGTGGCCAGGTATGTAAACTCAAGAAATCTTCAAAAGCATTTAAAATGTACAAAAAGCATGAAATTGTTGAGAGACACAGGCACAGGTATGAAGTTAATCCAAAATATGTAGATCAGTTTTCTAATTCTGGGTTAAATTTAGTTGGAACTTCGGTTGATGGTAAGTTAATTGAAATGATTGAAATCTCAGATCACAAGTGGTTCTTAGCATGTCAATTTCATCCTGAGTTCACATCTAACCCAAGAGATGGACATCCTATTTTCAATAGCTACATTAAGAGTACAATAGATAAGTAATTATGAATGATCTGAAACTTAGAAACTTTACTATTGGAAATTCACAGCCATTAACTTTAATGGGAGGAATGAATGTACTTGAATCTCGAGACTTAGTATTGCAAGTTGCAGAAAAATTTAAATTAATATCAGATAAGCTTGAGATTAATTATATTTTTAAAGGTTCATTTGATAAGGCTAATAGAAGTTCTGTTTCCTCTTTCAGAGGTCCAGGCATGGATGAGGGTCTTAAATTACTTCAAGAAGTTTCAACAGAATTTAATGTTCCTGTAGTTACTGATATTCATGAACCGGATCAAGCTAAGCCAGTAAGTGAAGTATGTGAAGTTGTTCAAATACCAGCTTTTTTAGCAAGGCAAACTGACTTAGTGGTTGCTGCAGCAAAAACAGATGCTATCTTGCAGTTTAAAAAACCACAATTTTTGTCAGCACCCGAGATGAAAAACATTATAGAAAAATGTGAATCAGCTGGTAACAGTAAAATTACACTCTGTGAGAGGGGTAATTCTTTTGGATATAACAATTTAGTTGTAGATACTCTTAATTTTCAAATTCTCAAGAATCTTGGTAAGCCAGCAATTTTTGATGTTACGCATTCACTTCAACTTCCTGGAGGTCTTGGTAATGCAGCTGGAGGAAGAAGGGAATATCTATTAAGTTTGGCTAAAGCTGGTATTTCTCAGGGAATAGCAGGTCTATTTTTAGAAGCACATCCAGATCCTGATAAAGCTAAATGTGATGGTCCTTGTGCTCTTCGTCTTGATATGCTGGAACCTTTTTTGCAGCAAATTAAAGATCTAGATGTTTTTGTAAAAAGCCAAGAAACTTTAGATATTTTTTAGTAAGCATGGCTTCAATTCAATCAATAAAAGCTATTCAGGTTTTAGACTCAAGAGGTCTTCCTACAGTTTCTTGTAATGTAATTCTTGATAATGGCATTAAAGCAAGTGCAATAGTACCAAGCGGAGCATCAACAGGAACCAAGGAAGCATTAGAGTTAAGAGATGGCGGTAATTTGTACATGGGTAAAGGAGTTCAAAAAGCTGTAAGTAATATTAATGACTTAATAAACCCACTTCTTGAAAAATTAGATCCAAACGATCAACAATTAATTGATCAGAAATTAATTGAGTTAGATGGAACTAGTGACAAGTCAAATATTGGAGCTAATGCAATTCTAGCTGTCTCATTAGCAGTTTCTCATGCAGCAGCAAAAGATAAAAATATTTCATTGCATGAACATTTTGCCGAGATATATAAAAATATCACTGGAATAGATGTTGAGTCTAACCTTCCTATGCCTATGTTAAATATTCTTAACGGCGGAGAGCATGCTGATAATAATATTGATATTCAAGAATTTATGATTATCCCAAAAGGTGCAAAGACTTTTAAAGAGGTTATGAGATGGTCTTCTGAAATATATTGGAATCTTAAATCAATATTGCAACAAAAAAAATTATCGACTGGAGTGGGAGATGAAGGTGGCTTTGCTCCAAATTTACAATCTAATGAAGAGGCAATCAAATTAATTATTGAAGCAATAAAAATCTCCGGTCTCATACCAGGAGATGATGTCTTTATTGCACTGGATTGTGCTGCAAGTGAATTTTATGACGGTAAAAATTATAATTTAGCTGGTGAAGGCAAATCCTTAGACTCTGAATCTTTTTCTGATTATTTAGAAAGTTTAGTGGATAAATACCCAATTATTTCTATCGAAGATGGTATGGATGAAAATGACTCAGAAGGCTGGAAAATTCTTACCGAAAAAATTGGCTCCAAGTGTCAATTAGTTGGAGACGATTTGTTTGTAACAAATAAGACTATTTTCCAAGAAGGCATAGAAAATAATTTAGCTAACTCAATTTTAATTAAATTTAATCAAATAGGTTCTATTACCGAAACAATAGAAACAATTAATATTGCTAATCAAAATAACTATAAATCCATAATTTCTCATAGATCAGGAGAAACTGAGGATACGACTATATCTGATTTAGCTGTTGGTCTTGGAGCAGGTCAAATTAAAACTGGAGCTCCGTGTAGATCTGATAGAGTTGCAAAATACAATCGATTGCTATGGATAGAAGAGGAGTTTCCTAGTATCAATCTAAGTCAATGAATCGACTATTTTATTCTTTAGCTTTAGTCCTACTTATTTTAATAATTATGCTGCTAAACAGTATTTTCTTTGGGGAAAACTCTTATCAAAAGAAAACTCAAATACTTGGCGAAAATAATCTTCAACAAGAACAAAACAATGAACTAAAAAAACAAAATGATATTTTAGAATTTGAAATTGAGAATGCACAAAAGTCAAACGAACATGTAGAAAATTTTGCTAGAGAAAAATTGAACTTAGTATATCCTGATGAAGAGTTTATATCTTTCAAGGACGAAGACGAATCTAAAGATGACGGATAAAGTATTAGCAATAATTCCAGCAGCAGGAATTGGTGAAAGATTTCAGAGCGATATTCCAAAACAATATGAGTATCTAGATGGCCAGTCCGTTATAGAGAAAACAATAAAACCCTTTATAGAATCTGAATTTATATCAAAAATACTAATTGCAGTTTCAAAATCAGATAATTTTATTAAAGAACAAAATTTTTTTGATAATGAGAAAGTAGAAATAGTTGAGGGCGGTCAGACTAGAGCCATATCAGTACTAAATGCTTTAAACGAAACTAATGAAAATTATGATTATGTCATTACTCATGACGCAGCTAGACCAAACATAACTGCTAAAGATTTAGTCACAATATATGAAAAGATAACCAGCTCTAAATCAGACTGCTCTTTTTTCTACAAACCAGTTGTCGATTCTATTAAGGAGAGTAAATCTAATAAAACTATAAATAAACAAGACTATTACTTAGTACAAACTCCCCAAATATCAAAATTTAATAAATTAAAGTCCTCATTGGCTTATCTTATTGATCAAAAGATTGATGTTCCAGATGAGTCGTTTGCAATGGAATCCCAGGGTTATCATGTATCAAAATTAGAAGGCAAAGCCTCAAATATTAAAATTACCTATAATCATGATTTAAATCTTCTAAGAAAATTAAACTCAAGAGTTGGCAGTGGCTTTGATTTACATACCTATAAACCTGGAACAGGTTTTATTATAGGGGGCTATATGCTTCAATGCGATTATGCAATTGAAGCGCACTCCGATGGTGATGTTCTCCTTCATTCAATTGCAGACTCCATCCTAGGCGCTGCAGCCCTTGGAGATATAGGTATATTCTTCTCAGACAAAGATCCTTCCAATAAAGGGCTTGATAGCAAGGAGATAATTAATTTTTGTTTAGAAAAAATTCATGAAATGAATCTTGAGATTTGCAATGTTGATGCAACTATAATTTGTGAATCACCTAAAATAAGTCCTCATAGAAATAATATTATTGATAGTTTGTCTGAGATTTTAAAAATTTCAAAATCTAATATTGGTTTAAAGGCTACAACTTCTGAAAAGATTGGTATTATAGGTGAGCATAAAGCTATAGCAGTTCAATCACTAGTAAACCTCAAAGAAATCTTATGAAAATCTTATTAACAAATGATGATGGTTATCAGGCTCCCAATATTCAAAATCTTTTTAAGAAATTATCAGAAGAACATGATGTATGGATTATAGCTCCTGAAAATAATTGCAGTGGAATGAGTGCAGCTATTTCTTTTTTAAAAGAAACCGAAATTAGAAAAGTAGAAGATAGAGTTTATGCTGTTGATGGTACACCAGCGGATTGTACTTATTTTGGTTTGCTGGGAATTGTTGATTTTGAATTTGATATGGTTGTCTCTGGCATCAATCATGGAGCAAATATTGGAACGGATGTTATTTATTCTGGCACCGTAGGTGCAGCAGTAGGTGGCAGAAAACTTAAATATCCCCCAATAGCATTATCTGTTGCTTCTTATGAAACAGTTAATATGGATTTTATAGTTAATAGAACTTTAGAGATTATTAATACTGTCAAAAACTTACCTGAAGATTTTCATGGCAAAGTATTTAATGTAAATTTTCCAGATATATCAGAGGATGAATGTAAAGGAATACGGGTAACATCTTTGGCAAAAAGAGGAGTTCCATCACGACCCATTGAGATAAGCTCAGATGGAGATACAAAAAGATATAGATACAACCTCTCTGGAGAACCAGTAAATGAATCAACATTAACTGATGCAAATGCCGTTCACGATGGGTATATTTCAATTTCTGTATTAGATTATGATCTTGATCAGGAGATGCTAAGAGAAAATCTAAAATCACACTTCAATGAATAGTTCAGGCTTCACATTTAGAAGAGTTAGAGAAGAGATGATAGAAACTCTTTTAGATATGGGTATCAAAGATTTCAGAGTCCTAGATGCAATGTCACAAGTGCCTCGTCATATTTTTGTTGATAATGCTCTCCAATCTAGGGCTTATGAAAATAGATCATTAACAATTGGTTATAAGCAAACCATTTCTCAACCTTATATAGTTGCCAAAATGACAGAGCACCTTATATCACATACAAAATCTAGAGGGAAAATTTTTGAAAAAGTATTAGAGCTTGGATCTGGATGTGGATATCAGTCAGCTGTCTTGTCACATTTTTGTGAAGAGGTGCATGCAATAGAAAGAATCAAACCCTTAGTTACAAAAGCAAGAGAAAATTTAAGCGAATTAAAAATCAAAAATGTTTTGTTTAAATATGGTGATGGTTTTACGGATTGGGACAAAAAACTAAAATATGATGGTGTTTTATGTGCAGCAGCACCTCGTCAGTACCCGCAAGATTTGATTGATTGCTTAAATATAAATTCTAAGATTGTAATACCGGTTGGAAATTCTAAATCTCAACAATTACACGTCATAACTAAGTTAGAGGGAGAGGATATTAAAGAAGACGTATTTGAAGAGGTTGCTTTTGTACCAATGCTCTCAGGAACATCTGTTGATGGAAATGATTCATGACTGAAAGGTTAAGATTTGTTATAGCAGGTTTTTTTGTTGGTCTTGCTGAACTTCTTCCAGGTATATCTGGGTCTACTGTTGCTATAGCTTTTAAAGTATATGAAAAATTTATTTTATTTTTATCTAATTTAAAAATTAGTAATTTTTCATTTAATTTTAAGAAATTAAATCAGGTTTTTTTTCTTGATGTAATAATTCCTTTTTTTATTGCTATGGCGATTAGCGTAATATTTGCCTCAAAATTTATTTTATTTTTATATTCTGAGTATACGAATGGTTTTTTAATATTCTTATCATTCTTGATGTGTTCAATATCTTTCTTAATAGCCTTTCGATTAAAAAACGAATTTAAGTTTAATATGAATTGGATAATTTATTTTCTAGCAGGAGCAATTTTTGCAGCAATGCTTAATACCATTAGTCTGGTATCAAATAACCCATCATTTATTGTATTTGTATTAATTGGATTTATAGCATTTTCATTTTTTTTACTACCTGGGATTTCTGGAAGCGCAATTTTATTATCAATTGGAGTCTATGAAATCATTATTGGCTCCATAGCAAACATGCAGCTAGAGATACTTATGCCTTTTGCAATTGGTTGTTTGATTTCATTGTTTTTAATGCCAAAAATAATCAATCACCTACTATCTAAATATAAATTAAATATAATGATTTTCTTTGCTGCTTTGATTTTTGTAAGCGGAGTTCTTATTTTTCCAAACTAATTGTTTTATAGGCCTATTAAGTCTCTTTTATTTTTAACAGTTTCATATTTTTCAGCTTCAGGAAGAGGGTCTTTTGCTTCAGTTATATTTTCATAAACTTCTGAAAGACGCGCATTGATTTCAATAAAGTCTATTTGATCATCTGGAAGTTCATCTTCTGAGAGAATAGCGTCAATCGGACATTCTGGTTCACATAAAGCACAATCAATGCATTCGTCTGGGTGAATAACTAAAAAGTCAGGGCCTTCATAAAAGCAATCTACAGGACAAACTTCAACACAATCAGTGTATTTACATTTTATACAAGTTTCAGTTACTACAAATGCCATAATTTAATGTTGATACTTTATTATAAAAGTGTGACTGTAAGATAAAATAAAGAAAAAATATACTTTTATGTTGTAAATTTCTTAATTACTATTATACTGTATAAATATACAGTAAGGAGTTATTATGGCTAAATCAAAAGATACAGGTTCAAAATCATTAAAGGATACGCTTGCAGATATAGATAGTCATTTCGGTAAAGGTACCGTTATGAGAATGGGGGATAGAGAAAATCTTGATATTCCTTCGATTTCAACAGGTTCAGTAGGGTTAGATATAGCATTAGGTATAGGCGGCATACCAAAAGGTAGAGTTACTGAGATATATGGACCAGAATCTTCTGGTAAAACTACTCTAACTCTTCAAATTATTGCTCAATGTCAAAAAGAGGGTGGAACATGTGCATTTATTGATGCAGAGCATGCACTAGATCCTCAATATGCAGAAAAGCTAGGTGTAAATGTCGACGAATTATTATTATCACAGCCAGATACTGGTGAACAAGCTCTAGAAGTAGCTGACATGTTGGTTAGATCAAATAGTGTTGATTTAGTTATCATTGATTCAGTTGCAGCATTAGTTCCAAGAGCTGAAATAGAAGGTGAGATGGGTGATCATCATGTAGGCCTTCAAGCCAGATTAATGTCTCAAGCTCTCAGAAAGATTACAGGGAATATACAAAGGTCTGGAGCAACAGTTGTATTTATTAACCAAATACGAATGAAGATTGGTGTGATGTTTGGTAGCCCTGAAACAACAACTGGTGGTAATGCTCTTAAGTTCTATTCTTCAGTAAGATTAGACATAAGAAGAATAGGTGCTGTTAAAGAAGGTGATGAAATTATGGGCAATGAGACGAGAGTCAAAGTTGTAAAAAATAAAGTTTCACCTCCATTTAAACAAGCTGAGTTTCAGATTATGTATGGTCAGGGCATTAATTCTGAAGGTGAAATATTGGATTATGCTCATAAACTTGGTCTTGTTGAAAAGTCTGGTGCTTTCTACAAAATGGATGGCGAAACTATAGGACAAGGAAAAGTAAAAGCTAGTTTATTCTTAAAAGAGAATGCAAAAATCCGTAATAGCCTGTTAAAGGAAATCAGAAAAGCTTATATAACCAGCAAGGCAAAATCTACAAAATAGTTTTTTGTTGATACAATTATCCCCATTAGAATTTTTTTAGTGGGGATTTTTTTATGGCAGAGAAAGCTTATATTGTTGAGGCAGTAAGAACTGCAGGTGGGAAAAGGGATGGTAAATTAAGTCTTTGGCATCCTGCTGATCTTGGTGCAAAAGTATTAGATGAGATAACTTCTAGGCTTGATATGGATCCTGCTCTTGTTGACGATGTTGTTTTTGGTTGTGTAGACCAAGTTGGTGCTCAGTCAGGCAATGTTGCAAGAAATGCAATTCTGTCTTCATCATTTCCTGAATCGGTTCCTGGAACTTCCGTTGATAGACAATGTGGTTCCTCTCAACAAGCAATACATTTTGCAATTCAAGCCGTAATGTCAGGTACACAAGATATTGTCATTGGAGGCGGTGTTGAAGTGATGTCCATGGTTCCAATTGGCGCTTCGGTTAAAGATGGTTATGATGCTGGCCATGGTTTCCCTTTTGATTCTGACGGTATTAAAGCTAGATATCCAGGTGTATTTTTCTCCCAATTTACAGGTGCTGAACTAGTAGCTAAAAAATGGAATCTATCAAGAGAAGATTTAGATCAGTTTGCTCTTGAAAGTCATCAAAAAGCTGCAAATGCTACTGAGTTAAAATATTTTGATAGAGAGATTCTTCCGGTTCAAGCTAAAAATGCTGAGGGTATTGAAGAAATGGTAACTGCAGATGAGGGCATAAGATTTGATGCAAGTCTTGAAAAACTTGCAGGGCTTAAAACTGTTTCTGAAGGCGGGGTAGTAACTGCTGGCAATGCAAGCCAAATTACAGATGGTGCAGCAGCAGTTCTTGTTTGTAATGAAGCAGGACTTAAAAAAATTAATGCAAATCCTAGAGCAGAAATAGTATCAATCTCAGTTGTTGGAGATGATCCTGTCTACATGTTAACTGGACCAATTCCTGCATCGCACAAAGCACTATCAGTAGCTAATTTAAGTATTGATGATATTGATTTATATGAAGTGAATGAAGCTTTTGCCCCAGTGCCTTTGGCTTGGGCTGCAGAGCTTAAAGCTGATAGAACTAAACTGAATGTAAATGGAGGAGCAATGGCACTTGGCCATCCTCTAGGTGCCACAGGAGCAAAGCTAATGACAACATTGCTTCATGAATTAGAAAGAAGAGAAGGCACGTATGCTCTTCAAGCTATATGTGAGGGTGGCGGAACAGCAAATGCTACTATTATAAAAAGAGTAGTTTAAGATTATTTATCTTTAAAGAAGTCTAAGATAGTTTTTGAATCTGATATTTTGCTAAGAGATGTATCTCCAGATCTTGTTCTAAATTCTATTTCCTCTGATTCTAAGAACTGCTTACCAATAATAATATTTAGTGGAACTCCTATTAACTCAGAATCTTTAATTTTAGTTCCATAACCATCTTTACGATTATCTAATAAAACATCGTAGCCCATTTCCGTAAGCTCTTTGTATAGATTGTTAGATGCTTCAGCTATTTTTTCATCTTTCTCATAGCCAATGGCAATAATATTTATATCAAATGGAGCTATGCTATGAGGCCAAATAATGCCTTTATCATCATTGTTTTGTTCAATAGCTGCGGCTACAAGTCTTGAAACTCCAATCCCATAACAGCCCATATATAAAGTAGATGCTTTGCCTTCATTATTTAGTACATTTGCTTTCATATCTTCCGCATAAACTTTTCCTAATTGGAATATATGACCAACCTCAATACCTTTTTTAATCTCAATGGTTCCCTTGCCATCTGGTGATGGTTTTCCCTCTAGAGATTCAATATCTTCACCTTCTTTTAGAAGCAGTTCAGTATTGATAGCATACTCAGAGCTATCACTTACTGCGATGGTGTCTTCTCCGGTTTCAGCGAGCACATGAAATTCTTCTGAAGCGTCACCACCTATTGCACCTGAGTCAGCTGAAACAATCTTATACTCAAGACCCATTCTCTCTAGGACTTTTTTGTAAGTATTGCGCATTGTTAAATAAGTTTCTTCAAGACAGGCTTCATCAATATTAAAGCTGTAAGAGTCTTTCATTAAAAACTCTCTTCCTCTCATAACTCCGTACCTTGGTCTTACCTCATCTCTAAATTTTGTTTGGATCTGATAAATATTGAGCGGTAATTCTTTATAACTCTTCACATTATTTCTAATAAGATCGGTAATAACTTCTTCATGAGTTGGTCCTAAACAAAAATCTCTATCATGCCTATCTTGTATTCTTAGAAGCTCTGGTCCCATTTTTTCCCATCTATTGGTTTCATCCCACAATTCCTTTGGTTGAACCATTGGCATTAAAACTTCTTGAGCACCTGAGGCATCCATTTCTTCTCTAACAATATTTTCAATTTTTCTAAGGACTTTTAGACCAAGTGGAAGCCATGTATAAATTCCTGATGCAACCTTTCTAACCATTCCTGCTCTAAGCATTAGTTTGTGACTAATGACTTCAGCTTCTTGGGGTGCATCTTTAAGAGTTGGAAGCAATATTTTTGAAAATAACATTTTATAAATTAGTTATATGTATAAATCTTAATAGTTTATAATTTTATCTTTTTTTTGAGTACTTATGCCGATTTATGACTATAAATGTTCAAATTGTGGGCAAGAATTTGAACTAATACAGAAGTTTAGTGATAAACCTAAAACTAAATGTCCAAATTGCGAAAAAGATACTCTTAGTAAGCTTGTATCAGCGCCTTCTTTTAGGTTAAAAGGCGGAGGATGGTACGAAACCGATTTTAAAACTGGTAAAAAAAAGAATTTGGTATCAAACGATAAAGAATCAGCTAACAAATCTTCACAAAATTTGTCATCTGACTCCAAGAAAGTGACTAAACAAGATAAGATTAGTAAATAACTATAGGGAAAAATTATGAGATCTCACTATTGTGGAGAAATAACTTCTAAAAATCTTAATGAAGAGATAACTATCTGTGGCTGGATACACAAAAGACGTGATCATGGTGGGGTTATCTTTCTTGATGTAAGAGATATAAAGGGCATATGTCAGGCTGTTATTAATCCGGATAACGCAGAATCTTTTGCAATAGCTGAAAGCCTAAGAAATGAGTATGTTGTTCAAATAAGTGGAATAGTAAAAGCAAGATTAGAGGGAACAATTAACAAGAATATGACAACAGGCGAAGTAGAGCTTGAAAGCAAAGATATTAAAATTCTAAGCAAAGCTGAAACCCCAGTATTTCCATTAGATGACTATCAAGAGGTCAATGAGGATGTTCGCTTAAAAAATAGAGTTCTAGATTTAAGAAGGCCTGAGATGAATCATAGAATTGTTACTAGATCAAAAATTACCTCAATGATTCGAAATTATCTCGATGATAATGATTTTAATGAAATAGAAACACCTATTTTAACAAGAGCCACTCCTGAGGGAGCTAGAGACTATATATTGCCAAGCAGGGTGCAGTCAGGAAACTTCTTCGCCTTACCTCAATCACCTCAACTTTTTAAGCAATTGCTAATGATGGGTGGATTAGATAAATACTATCAAATTGCTAGATGTTTTAGAGATGAGGATCTTAGAGCAGACCGACAACCAGAGTTTACGCAAATAGATATTGAGGCGTCATTTATTGATCAAGATTATATTATGCAAACTGGTGAAGGTATGGTTAAGGGCCTTATAGAAGAATTTTGTAATGACAAACTAAAAGATTTTGAAGTTTTAGATTGGCATGATGCAATGAGGGATTATGGTTGCGATAAGCCTGATCTAAGAATTCCTTTAAAACTCGTTGAAATTTCTGACTTGGTAAAAGATGAAGAATTTAAGGTTTTTGCCGAGCCTGCGAAAGATAAAAATTCAAGGGTTGTAGCTTTAAAAATTCCAGGCGGAAACTCATTATCTAGAGGGCAGATAGATGATTACACCAGCTTTGTTTCTAAATTAGGAGCTAAGGGACTTGCTTATATAAAAGTTAATGACAAAAGTGATATCGAGAATGGACTCCAATCGCCTATATTGAAATTCTTAAAATCAGAAACAGTTGCATCTTTAGTAAAAGATTTGGATTTAGAAAATGATGATCTATTATTTTTTGGAGCTGGCAAGCAAAACGTTGTTAATCTAAGTATGAGTAGCTTAATCAAGAAGATAGGCGAAGACTTATCCTTGTATACTGAAAAATGGGCTCCATGTTGGGTTGTTAATTTTCCTATGTTTGAAAAAAACAGTGAAGGCAATTTAACATCTCTCCATCACCCATTCACTTTACCTAATTGTTCTATTGATGAATTAACAAATGCGCCAGAAGAAGCTATTGCATATGCATACGACATAGTTCTAAATGGCTATGAAATAGGCGGAGGCTCATTAAGGGTTTTTGATGCAGAAATGCAAAGCGCTATCTTTGACATTCTTCAAATAAGCAAAGAAGAAGCTAACAGTAAATTTGGTTTTTTAATTAAAGCATTATCATCTGGTTGTCCGCCTCATGGTGGAATTGCATTTGGACTTGATAGGTTAGTAATGCTTATTACAGATACTAATAACATTAGAGATGTCATCGCATTCCCAAAAACACAAAGCGCAACCTGTTTATTAACCGATGCACCTAGCAAGGTTGATCAAAAACAACTAGATGAACTAAAAATTATCAGTACTCACAAGGAAGAATAGGTATATGGCTGGACATTCCAAATGGGCAAACATTAAGCATAGAAAAGCTCGACAAGATGCGTCTAGAGGAAAAATTTGGACCAAAGTTATTAGAGAGATAACAGTTGCTGCAAAAGGAGGTCCTGATCCTGATGACAACCCAAGGTTAAGGCTTGCTTTAGATAAAGCAAATGCAGCCAATATGCCTAAAGATAATATTAAAAGAGCAATTGAAAAAGGCTCTGGTACTGGTGAAACAGGAGCGCTTGAAGAAATTGTATTGGAAGGATATGGACCTGGTGGCGTAGCTATTTTAGTTGAAGCTATGTCGGATAATAGAAACAGAACTGTCTCTGATGTCAGGCATGCATTTTCTAAGTTTGGAGGCAATTTAGGTACAGATGGATCTGTATCCTATTTATTTAATAAACTGGGAATCATTCATATATCTAAAGACTTTTCAGAAGAAGATTTGTTAGAGGTTGTTCTAGATGCTGGAGCTGAGGATTTAGTTGATGAAGGCGATTACTTTGAGGTAATCACTTCAAGCACTGATTTGAGTAATGTACTAGAGGCTCTTAAAACTAACAACATTGAGCATACAAATGCTGAATTAACTCTTAGGGCAGAAACATCTGTTTCTTTAGATCAAGAGATGTCAGAAAAAGTGCTAAAAATTATGGACTTTATGGATGAATTAGATGATGTCCAAGAGGTTCATACAAATGCTGAATTTCCAGAAAACTTTGAGGTTAAAGAGTAAAAATTGTCTATAAATTCAAGAAATAAAGGTGCAGCTTTTGAAAGACAAATTGCAAATGCTCTAATTGAAGACCTTAATCTAACAAATCCAGTTAAAAGAATATTAGAACAAACAAGAACGAAGGAATTACCAGATTTAATGCTGGGAAATTGGTGCATAGAATGTAAAGCCTATGGCACAGGAGCTGAACCTAGACCGGATTGGTGGGATCAAGTACTAGCTTCCTCACAAGGCACAAATTTGAAACCAGCGTTAGTTTATAAATTTAATAACAGACCAATAAAAGTAAGAGTTCTAGCCTCATCAATAAATAATAAAATTAAAAACAATTTAATAACTGTAGATTTGCTATGGCCTGATTTTATTCAAATTATTCTAGAACTTTTTCAAGAAGATATAGAACTTCATGAGCAAAATTTTCAAGCATAAAGATTTCGAATTAACTATCTTTGTTGAAGATACTGATTTTCAAGGTTTTGTATATCATGCTAATTACATAAAATATTTTGAAAGAGCTAGATCTAACTTTTTAACTATAAATGGCATCTCACAGAATGATCTAAGACAATCAAATCTTGGTTTTGTAATCAAAAGAATCGATATAGATTTTTTATATCCAGCTAAACTTGGTGAAAAATTAATAGTTCAGACCGAGGTTGAAAAGAAATCTAAAGCTAGGATGCTTTTTAATCAAAAAATCATAAGTGATGACAACAAAAATCAAATCTGTGAAGGAAGTGTTGAAGTTTGTTTGGTAGATATTGAGACAAAAAAACCAAAACCTTTTCCTAATGATTTATTATTAATTTTTGATAACGGTGAAGCGCATGGATGATATTTCAGTTTTAAACCTTTTTTTAGATGCCGGTTTGGTTGTAAAGACCGTAATGATTATATTGTTAATAGCATCATTATTAACCTGGATAGTAATCGTAGAAAGATATAATTTTTATAAAAAAATTAAATTAATCAATGATAGTTTTCTAGATAGATTTTGGAGCGGAGAGGATCTTAATACTCTTTATAGTGAGTTAGAAAATCACGAAGGCCCATTATTTGGTTCATTGGGTGTATTCAAAAGTGCATTCAAAGAGTTTCTTCAGATAAGTAAAAATAAAGAAATTACTGAGCTAGATTTAGAGGGTATTAATAGATGTATGCGTGTTGCAATAGCTTCAGATGAAGAGGAGATGAATAAACACCTTCCTTTTTTAGCAAACGTAGGATCAGTAAGTCCATACATTGGCTTATTGGGAACTGTTTGGGGAATTATGACCTCATTCCAAGGTTTATCTGATGCCACTCAAGCTACCATTAATGCCGTTGCTCCAGGGATATCAGAAGCACTAGTCGCAACTGCAATGGGGCTCTTTGCTGCCATACCTGCAGTTATTGCTTTTAATAAATATACTTCTGAACTTGAGACAATGAGTCAATCAACTCTTATTTTCTCAGAAGAACTTGCAAGTATTTTTTATAAGCAATCTATAAAATAAATGATATACAGATTAGCAAAAAAAAAGACATTAAAGGCAGAGATAAATGTTGTGCCATACATAGATGTAATGTTGGTTTTGTTAATTATTTTTATGGTTTTGTCTCCGCTATTAATTCAAGGAATAGAAGTTAACTTACCCAATACAGATACAACAAAAATGTCTGTACAAAATGAGCCTTTAGTAATTTCTATTAATAAAGAAGGTGAATATTTTATTAATGTTGGTGATGAGTCTTTGCCTATTGATCTAGAGGAGCTAAAAAGAAAATCTAGTGTAATCTTTGAAGCAAATCCTGAGATAGAAATAGTATTCCAAAGCGATAAAGATGTAATTTTTGATAGTGTAGCTAAGGCTATGGCTGCCGTTCAAAGTGTTGGTATTTCAAAAATAGGAATTGTCACAACAGGCTATGCAAATTAAATCTGATTATTTTGTAGCTTCTTTTATATCTTTTGTAATTCACGCAACAATAATTTTATATTTAACAGATTTTTTTTATTTTGAAAAAAACACCAGACCTGTTTTAAGCAAGCCTGTAAATGTTGAGCTTTTATTTGAGAAAGAAGTGCCCCAAAAATCTTTACCAATAAAAAATATTCAAAAAAAGACTATTGAACAAGTCCAAGTTAATCAAGCTGAGAATAAGATTGAATTAACTCCAGTTATTCCGGAGACAGATATTAATAATTTAATCAAAGAAGATGAATTAGCGCAGGAAAAATCTGACAATATTTTAATTAATGAGTACAGCAATTTAATAATTCAATCTATTCAATCAGCTTGGATCAAGCCGCAAAATATTCAAGATGGGCTAGTATGCGATCTTAGAATGACAATAAATAAAAATGGCCGAGTAACTCGAATTGATTTAATAAAAAGTAGCGGCAATATAAGATTTGATAATTCTGCAATAAAGGCTATCTCGAGGGTTGAAACCTTCTCTTTCTTTAATAAAATTCCATTTAATTTATACCAAAACAATTTTAAAAATATAGTTATTACATTTAATCCTTCATGAAAAAAGCATTATTGATATTTATTCTATTTTCACAACCAATTATCTCAGAGTTGGTTTTAGAAATTACAAAAGGATCAGATGATCCATATTCAATAGCAATAATTAATTTTGATGGCCCAAAAAATATTAATAATCAAATTGGCTCTATAGTTAGCAATGACCTAAATAGGACAGGAGAGTTCCGTATTCTTAAAGATAATCAACTCCTGTCATCACCAGCAAATCAAGACGAGAAATTAATTATGATGATTTTAAGTTATTGAATGTTGATTTTATTGTAATGGGCGCAACCTCTCAGGAAGATAAAAGCAATATATCGGTTGCTTATGAAATTTATAGTGTTAATAAGAAATCTAAGATAAGAACTTCAACGGTATACGGCATTCCAAACAGATTAAGACAATTATCACACTATATTAGCGATGGAATATATGAAGAGGTAACAGGAATTAAAGGAGTTGCATCTACAAGATTGTTATATGTAACTGAGCAAATAATAGATAGTAAATCGTTATTCAAACTAGTTGTAGCCGACGCAGATGGTGAGAATGAGCAAGTTCTTCTTAGGAGTAGGGAGCCAATTATTTCTCCTTCATGGTCACCAGACTCAAAAGAAGTTGCATATGTCTCTTTTGAGACTGGCATGGCAAAAGTATATATACAAAATATTGCATCTGGATCAAGAGAGCTAGTTCTAGAAAATAATTCTCAAATAAGTTCTCCCTCATGGTCGCCAAATGGCAAGTTCTTATCACTGACTCTTTATCAGGATGGTAATGCTGAAATTTATATACTAAATCTTAAAAATAAAAATTTAACTAGATTAACCAATCATTATTCAATTGATACAGAATCTTCATGGTCACCTAACGGTTCAAAGATTATGTTTACCTCAGGCAGATCTGGTTCACCTCAGTTATATGAAATTAATTTAAGAAAATTTAATGCAAAACCAAAAAGAATTACTTTTGAAGGTAACTACAATGCTAAAGGATCATATTTACCAAACGGTGAAGGTATTGTTTTTGTTCATCGTAAAGATAATAGTTTTCAGATAGCTTTAAAATACTTTAATGAAAATTTTGTACGTGCCCTTACTAAATCAAGATTAGATGAATCACCTAGTATTTCTCCTAACGGGAATGTGATAATCTATGCAATATCGGAAGATGGAACAGGGCTACTGGCTGGACTAACTTTAAGCGGCGCTAGATTTAGGCTTCCAACTAAAATTGGACAAGTTAGAGAGCCTTCATGGTCTGGTTTTTTAAGATAATTTATGGAGAAAACAAATGCTTAGTATTAAAAAAATTAAAAATATAAATTTATATAACTTATTTATTCTAGTTTTCTTAATTTCGTCTTGCTCAAGCATGAATGTAACCGAGGAAGTTGTATATGACGGAGGCATCAGAACAGTTGAAGCTTCTATGCAAGAGGATACTGAATTAGATTATGAGACAAAGGCAATTTTTACAAACGCAACGGTTTATTTTGAGTTTGATAAATTCAATTTAAATAGCAAGTCTCTTCAAACCCTTAAAAGTGCTGTTTCGGCTATGAAAGACAATCAATCTATTCGTATCACAATTGCTGGACATGCAGATGAAAGAGGAACTAGAGAATACAATTTAGCTTTAGGACAAAGAAGAGCAGATGCTGTAAAAGATTATTTTGTTTTAAGTGGCATAGACAAAAACAGAATTAGTGTAAAAAGTTATGGCGAAGAAAGACCAGCATCATTTGGGTCTGATGAAGTTAGTTATTCTAAAAATAGAAGAGCAGAAATTAACTAAATAAATGCTTAAACAAAGAATAATATTTTCATTATTTTTTATATATTCATCTTTTTTAATTTCTGAGGATGATAATGTAGAAGTTGATTTATTATTTTTAAAAATACAAGAATTAGAATCAGAAATTGCCGAGCTTAGAAATATTTTAGAATCTCAAGATTATTTAATTCAAAAATTAATACAAGAATCTGTAGATGATTCAGAGTCTAATGAAGATTCTAGCAATCTTGCCTCAGATAATACTGTAAGGTTTGCAGGAATTGATGATACTAGAAGTAAAGAGGAGGTTTACAAGAGTGCAACTCAATCTCTTCAAAATCAAGACTTCGAAAAAGCCAGTTCTTTGTTTAAATTTTTCGTAGATAATTTTAAGGATGAAGAAAAATTACCTCTTTCAATCTTTTGGTTAGGAGAGATAGCATTGATTCAAAACAAGCTAGAATCATCACAAGAATATTTCTTAGAATTAGTTAATCTATATCCCTCACACTACAGAACTCCTCTTGCTCACAAGAAAATTGGAGATATTTTTCTTAAAAAGAATGAACTTGAAAAGGCAAAAGATAAATATAATTTTGTAATAAGAGAATATCCAAATGACACTGCTTCATCTTTGGCCTTGCAGTTATTGAAAAATATGGAATAATCACCTTTTTTTATTATGCAATACCATGGGTCGCTAGCTCAGCTGGTAGAGCAGTTGGCTTTTAACCAATTGGTCACAGGTTCGAATCCTGTGCGACCCACCATTCATAGGGCATAATATTTCCATGAAACTAAAAAATACCATCCTAACAAGTTTTTTATTCTTTTTAGTTTTAGCATCCTGGTATGTCATAAGAGGTATTAGAAATGAAATGGCTGTAGAAAATTATGGCCAAGATTTTTTGTTAATACTTTTGTCTTTTACGGCACTGACCATGCTAATAATCAATCCAATATATTCATGGATAGCTTCCAGAAAAAACTTTAAAAAAATAATTACATATTGTTATTCATTTTTGATAATGAACCTATTTGTTTTTATTCTTTACTCTCGTTCACTAGGTGAAGGTGATATAACTCAACAGATGTGGTTGGGTAGGGTATTTTATGTTTGGTGCAATATATATTCTTTTTTTGTTGTTTCAATTTTTTGGGTACTGGTAATAAATATTTTTAGAGACTCTCAGTCAAGAAAATTATATGGATTTATCATGGCAGGCGGATCATTGGGAGCAATTGTTGGTTCTGAGATATCAGTAAGACTTTCAGAATCATATACAAATTATGGTTTAGAATTATTCGCCCTGGCATCTTCTTTATTATTATTTCTTGCAATTATTGTCGCTACATACTTAGTCAATCTTAATAATTCTGAGGTGCTTATTAAAAAAGTAGGTGGAAATTGGTCTGATGCAATTTCAAATATAATTTCAGTAAAAGAGGTTAAGTCGGTTGCTTTATATTCATGGCTGTTTACTGCATTGATGACAGTTCAGTGGATCAGCGCAATACCAATTATTGAATCTTATTCAGATTTATCACCAGATAGAATAGTTTTATTTAATCGTATTGAGCAACTAGTTTCGCCTTTAACTTTAATAACTCAGTTAACATTGACATATCTAGTAATATCTTACCTTGGCACCTCTATGATCCTAATTATTTATGGTTTGTTATTTATTGTTGTTTTTCTTTTATATGGTTTGATGCCATCTGTAGGTGTGGTAGTTTTTTCTCAAGCTTTATTAAGAGTTTTTGAATATGGCTTCAATAAACCTAGAGAAATTATTTATAGCCAACTAAAGAAAAAAGATAGATATAAATCAACTGTGTTTATCGATACTTTTATAACTAGGTTTGGTGATTTAACCGGGAGCCTCTTTGTAGGTATTGGAAAAGTAGCAGCAATAAGTATTACCGTTGTTCCACTTCTAGCGATACCATTTGCTGGTATTTTTTCATTAACAGGATATAAAATTTCAAAAATTTTCGAAGGTAAGTCTAAAAACCTCGAGATTCACCAATAGCTTTTTTAATTGAAATAATTTGATTCATTATTCTCTCTGAAACCTGAAAATTATTTTTAGTTAGATTTAAAGCAAACTCAAGTTGTCCAAGGGCCTGCTCATTTTGACCCAGCAATAAAAAATATTCTGCTCTGGACTGATGATAGCCAACTATATTTTTGCTATTTCTTTGAATTTCAGATAACAGTAACCATAATTCAGGATCTTCATTTCTTCTAATTAATTGATCGCGTATTAATTCTTCAGATTCAAAAAACCTTTTCATTTCAAGTAATAATTTTGATTTAGTAATAGTCAGCGGATAGTTCTTTGGAGAAATTTCTAAAAAAGTATTTGCTAGTAAATTTAGAGCTTCATCATACTTTTGAGCTTTGGTAAGAATTTGAATTTTAGATGTATTTAAGAATAAGTTTTTTGGATATTTTTTTAAGAGAATATTAATAAGATTCTCTGATTCTCTTAAGTTATTATTTTGACTATATGCCAGAGCAAGGCCATAAAGATTAGAATCTGAGTTTTCTTTCTTCATTTCAGCATTGAAATATCTTATTGATTGGCTTGGGATACTTTTCATAGTAAACTTTCAATCTTGATTTAATTAGTGAAAATTCTAAAGAATCTTTTTTAGTACCTTCTTCAGGCACACCTTCTGCAGCATTTAGCGCATCACTTATCCTTGAAGACGACAAGGGGTGAGTTAATAAAAATTCCGGAGGAGCTTCACCAGCAAGCCTTCTAAGATCATTCATATTTTCAAACATTTCACCCATTGCTTTTGGGTTATATCCAGCCCTGACAAGGTTTGCAAAGCCAACTCTATCTGCCTCTTTTTCAAAAAGCCTACTATATCTTAGATTTTGAGTTTGCATTAAAGCTGGTCCCACAACCATTGCTCCTGGGTTATTGCTTATTAGTGCCAATGCAATTGATGAGATCATTGTTAATGAAGATGCAAGGCTTCTATCTTGAGCATTTAGAACATTTCTTGCAAAGTGTCTTTGACTTAAATGGGCAAGCTCATGAGCCATAACTGATGAAAATTGTGCTTCATTGTCTGCATTTAGAAATAGGCCTCCATTAACACCAATTACTCCACCAGGTGCGGCAAAAGCATTTAAAGAATCGTCATCTATTAACAGTACAGTGAAACGCCTGTCCTTAACTTCACTAAATTCTGATAGTCTGTATGTTAGAAGTTCTGTGTATTCCTGTATTAAAGGATCAGATATTAAAGGTGCTTGAAAGTATACTTGCTTTAAAAATTCTCTACCTATTAATTTTTCTTCGGCTGTAGATACTGCTCCAGAAACTCTATCACCAAGCTCAGGTAATACTAATTCATTTTCTTCTTGGCTAAAAAATGGCAAAGATATGACAGCAGTTATTACTAGAATATATTTCTTCATTTTAAATATAAGAATTTATCCAATGTTGCTAAAACTAACATAAACGTGTTTTTTAGATTAATATATCCCATGTTATTGGTTAAGTTATTATAATTTTATAGATTTTGACTGCTTTTTTATTATGTAGTTCAAAATCTAGGATAATAATTATTTAAGATAAAAATGTTTGAACAAGTAAATAAAGTATTAAAAAATATATTTAGTAATGAAGAGACAATAATCTTTTCGTTAGCAATATTATTATTTTTTCTAGTTATATCATTCTTCGGATCAATCTTAACTCCTTTTATGATAAGTATAGTTGTTGCTTATCTTCTAGTTGGCATGCAAAAAAAAATTCAGTCGTATGATGTCAGTGCGAATGTTGCATTAATTATTACTTTTTCTGTTTTCATAATAACTGGCGCAGCTTTATTGATATGGTTGGTGCCTCTTTTGTATATTCAGCTTCAAGCTTTTATTCTTGATGTTCCAAATCTTATAAATAATTTCCTTGATTTTATATCTGGATTGCCTGCCAAGTTTCCTGACTTAGTTTCATCTGAACAGATATCTATCTTTTTTCAAGCTGTATCAGAAGAGATTTCTGCGATAGCTCAAAATATTGTTAAGTCATCTATTTCAGGCATACAAAGTGCAATAACATTTCTGTTATATATTATTTTGTTCCCAATACTTGTGTACTTCTTTTTATTTGATAGAAAAAATATTATTGAGGGTTTTATAAAGATTATTCCAGGAAAGAGAGAAATGCTTACTAATATTTGGGCTGAAATGGATATTCAGTTAAGTAATTATGTAAGAGGTAAGACAATTGAAATATTTATAGTTGGAATTGCTGCTGCAATTATATTTGCCTCTCTTGGTTTAAAGTATTCTGCTCTATTGTCAGTATTGGTTGGTTTATCAGTAATTATTCCTTACGTAGGAGCTTTTTTGGTAACCATTCCTATTGTTGTAGTAGGTTTACTTCAGTTTGGCTTAGGAACAGAATTCTATTTGTTAATAGGCTTATATCTTCTTTTGCAAGCCCTAGACGGTAACTTACTTGTACCTATAATTTTTTCAGAAACAGTAAAATTACATCCAGTGGTGATAATACTAGCAGTGTTTATATTTGGCAGCATGTTTGGTTTTTGGGGTGTATTCTTTTCAATACCAATTGCAACTTTTATAAAAGCAGTATGGAATGCATGGCCATCATCGCCAAATAGCGATTTAAGTTAAATCTTTAACAGTATTTAATACTTCTTCCACATGGCCTTTAACTTTTACTGATCGCCATTCTTTTAAAACTTTCCCATTTACATCAATTAAGAACGTACATCTATCAACACCTATATACTCTCTTCCATACATAGATTTTAATTTCATTACATCAAAAGCGTTGCAGACTTTTTCATCAGGGTCTGATAATAGTTCAAATGGGAATGATTGTTTTGATTTAAAATTTTCATGGCTCTTGATTGAATCTCTTGAAACACCAAGAATTTCAGTATTAAGTTTTTTAAAAGATTTATAGTTATCCCTGAACTCTTGACCTTCAGTAGTACACCCAGGAGTGCTATCTTTTGGATAAAAATAAATAACAAAATTTTTCCCTTCAAAATCTTTATTGGAAAGATTTAACCCGCTCGTGCATTCTGCACTAAACTTTAGGACATTTTTTACCTTCTAAATTTTTAGCCATATTTGTTACCTTATAAGTATTTTTAATAAAATAGTGTATAGTCCTATTTTTTACTGAATATTTTATCAATGCAAGTTTTACAAGGCAGTTTAGTTGCTCTAGTAACACCTCTTTTAAAGAATGGTGATGTTGATTATGAATCTCTCAGTAGTCTTTTAGACTGGCATATTAGCTAATGAAACCGATGGGATAGTTTCTGTTGGAACTACAGGCGAATCAGCTACTTTAAACGTAAAAGAGCATATTGAAGTAATTGACTATTCAGTAAAATATGTTCAAAACAGAATACCCGTTATTGCAGGAACAGGCGCAAACTCAACAGATGAAGCAATTGAACTATCTCTTGAAGCAAAATTAAAAGGCGCAGATTATGTTCTACTAGTCACTCCATACTATAACAAGCCTAATCAAAAAGGATTACTAGCACATTATGAAAAAATTGCTAATAACGTAGATATTAAACAGATTTTATATAATGTGCCTTCAAGAACAGCTTGTGATTTAAAACCTGAAACAGTTAGCATTCTTTCTGAACATAAAAATATTGTTGGTCTAAAAGAAGCTGTTGATGATATTGAAAGAATAAAAGAGCTAGTTAAAATTTCTAAAAATTCTTCTAATTTTGCTATTCTTTTTCTGGTGATGATCCTACCTTTTGAATGCTTTGATAGAAGGTGCTCACGGAGTAATATCTGTTGCAGCTAATGTTATACCAAAATCAATTTCACAAATATGCAAATATATAAGAGATAATAAATATTGAAGAGGCAAAGAAATTAAATGAAGATTAACAATAATTTATATAGATTATTATTTGTTGAATCCAATCCAATACCGGTGAAATGGATGTTAACTAAAATGGGAATGATTGAAAATTCAATCAGACTTCCTTTAATAGAATTAGATGAAACTTATCATGATGAAATTTTGTCAGAACTAAACAAACTTAAATTAATTTAAATGAAAAAAATTCTTATAATCAATTTATTAATCATAACAACTTCATGCTCCTATATATCTGGACCAGAAGGAATGTTCCCACCTACAAAAAATGCATTTCTTAAAGAAAAGGTTGAAGAGGATATGCAGTTACCAGATGACTTAAATGTAATTGTTATTGAAAATCATTATCCAGTTAATGTTGTAAATGAACTATCTGATGATCAAGAAGTCCCCAAGCCAAGACAAATCTTTGCATCCTCTGGAAATAGCTCTGTTCAGTTAAGGCGTTTAGGTGAGTTGATGTGGATATATGTTGAGACTTTGCCATCAACATCATGGCCTATAACAAAAAGCTATTGGAATACATCATCATATGAAAGTATTAAATGCCGATCCTTTAACTGGTGAAATCGATATAAATTTTGATGAAACTTCAATATTAAAAATGAAAATTGAACATGGCATTAAAGAAGCATCTACTGAAATTTTTCTAGCTCAAATTAACAAGAATTCAAATGAAATTAATAGCAATCCTGAGCTTATCCAATCTGAGCTTAGTAATTTAGTTAATTATTTTGCTGAGTCCGTTGATCAGTTTTCTGGAACATCTCTAGCTGCTCAAAACTTAAATGATATAAAGAAAGCAAAGATTTTTGTTGAGAATGGTCAAACCGTCATAGAGCTTGATTTAAATTTTGATAGAGCATGGTCCTCAGTTACAAAAGCTATGGACGCATCTCAAATTCTTGCTAACGATAAGGATAGAAGTAATGGTATTTTTTATGTTAGTTATTCTGAAGAAGAAGAAAGGTGGCATTTTTTCATTTTTAAACTTTGGTAGAAATAATAAAAATCAAAAAGTCAATTTTGATGGAGCTCAATTTGAGGTAAAAATTACAGAAAAAAATAACAAAACATATGTAAGAGCATATTCAAAAGATGGTAAAATTGAAGAAGCTGAAAAGCTAATCTCAAAAATTAATGAATCTCTAAGTTAAGGCTAATTATGGAAAAAATTAAAGAAATAACTAAAGGAAAAGCAAAGTCATTATTTACTACATCTGATGATGATCAACTGGTGATGCATTTTAGTGACGATACTTCTGCTTTTGATGGCAAAAAGAAAGAAGCTTTATTAGGTAAAGGTGCTGTTAATAATCAATTTAATGCATTTATTATGGACCATCTTGAAAAAAATGGTGTTGAGACTCATCACATTGAAGTGCTTAACAGCAATGACTCACTTGTTTATAAGTTAGATATGTTTCCAATTGAATGCGTTATTAGAAATAGAGCGTCTGGATCAATATGCAGAAGATTAGGCACTGAGGATGGACTTATACTAGAAAATCCTTTATTTGAATTCTTTTTAAAAGATGATGATTTAGGTGATCCATTAATAAATGATGAGCACATTATTTCTTTTGGTTGGGCTAATAAAGATCAAATTGAGAAGATGAAAGAACTTACTTATAAAGTAAATACGGTCTTAAAAGAGCTATTCATCAACTCTAATTTAATATTAGTAGATTTTAAAGTTGAATTTGGTGTTTGTAGTCAAGGCAAGATTTTATTGGCTGATGAGTTTACTCCAGATGGATGTAGGTTATGGGATTCTGAAACTTTAAAGAAGATGGATAAAGATAGGTTTAGACAAGGTCTTGGTGATGTTGTTGAATCATACCATCAGGTTGCTGATAGACTTGGTATGAATATAATAGTTGACTAAATTAGTCAGGTATTTATAATTCATGCGTGAAATTAACTACAAAAAGTAAATACGCTGTTAATGCTTTAGTTGAACTTCGTCTTTTAGCTTCAGAAGGCCCAGTTTCATTATCAGATATATCTGCTAATCAAAATATTGAAATATCATATTTAGAACAAATTTTCAGAAAGCTTAGGCTTTACGGAATAGTTGCTAGTTCGAGAGGTCGCAATGGTGGCTATCTTTATGCCAAGGATCCAGCATTAGTTACAATCAAAGATATCATGAATGCTGTTGAAGAAGACTTAGATGCAACAAGTTGTAGTGGCATGAGCACATGCAATGATGGAAAAAAATGCAATACCCATAACTTATGGCATGAGCTTAATGACGTAGTAAATAGTTACTTAAGTAATATAACAATTAATACACTTGTAGAAACCAACAATGACCCATATATAAAGTTAAGAGAGATTGTATAAATGACTGAAAATTCAACCATATATTTAGACTATGCATCAACTACTCCTGTTGATCCTCGTGTAGCATCAAAGATGATGGAGTATCTTACACCTGATGGTGAATTTGGTAATCCAGCATCTCGTTCTCATAGATACGGGTGGAAAGCTGACGATGCTGTTGAAGAGGCTAGATCACATGTAGCTAACCTTGTGAACGCAGATCCAAGAGAAATTGTTTGGACATCTGGTGCTACTGAGGCTGATAACCTTGCTGTAAAAGGTGTTGCCAGATTTTATAAATCTAAGGGAAATCATATTATTACTTCAAAAATTGAACATAAAGCAGTTCTTGATCCATGTAGACAATTAGAACGAGAGGGTTTTGAAGTTACTTATCTTGAGCCCAATGAATTCGGTATTATTCAACCTGAGCAGGTAAAAGAGGCCATAAAAGAATCTACAATATTAGTTTCATTAATGCATATCAATAATGAGCTTGGAACATTAAATGACTTGCAGTCAATTGGAGAAATAACAAGAGAATCAGGTGTATTTTTTCATGTTGATGCTGCGCAAAGTACTGGAAAAGTAGAAATTGATCTTTCAGTATTACCTGTAGATTTGATGTCATTTTCTGCTCATAAAACTTATGGACCTAAAGGTATTGGTGCTTTGTTCGTAAGAAGAAAGCCACGAGTAAGAATTGAGGCATTAATTCATGGAGGAGGTCACGAAAGAGGTATGAGGTCTGGAACATTAGCCCCTCATCAAATTGTTGGCATGGGAGAAGCATTTAGAATTGCTAAATTAGAAATGACAAAAGATCATGACATGATTGCAAAATACCATGAAAAATTTTTAGATGAAGCTATGAAAATTGAGCATGTTTATATCAATGGCGACTTAAAGAATAAAGTCCCAAATATACTTAATATGAGCTTTAATTTTGTTGAAGGAGAATCATTAATAATGGGTCTTAAAGATATTGCGGTATCCTCAGGCTCAGCTTGTACATCTGCAAGCTTAGAGCCTTCATATGTCTTGAGAGCTCTTGGTAGAAAAGATGAATTAGCTCACAGCTCAATTAGATTTTCTTTTGGCAGGTTTACAAAAGAAAGCGATGTAGATAAAACATTATCAATATTAAATAATGTGGTTGATAGATTAAGAGAACTTTCTCCACTTTGGGAAATGCATCTAGATGGAATTGATTTAGATACTGTAACCTGGAATACACATTAATAATGGAGGCTTGAAATGGCTTATAGTAAAAAAGTTGTAGACAAATTTGAAAATACTTTAAATGATCCAAAGGCATTTAATGTTGGTAGATTTGATCCAAAAGAAGAAAATGTTGGAACAGGTATGGTTGGAGCACCAGCTTGTGGAGATGTTATGAAATTGCAAATAAAGTGAGCCATCTGGTAATACTCACATGTAATAAAAGATGTAAAATTTAAAACTTACGGATGTGGTTCTGCAATAGCATCTTCAAGTGAACTTGTTGATATGCTTATTGGCAAAACCTTAGAAGAAGCAAAAGCTATCAAAAACAAAGAGATTGTTGATGCCCTTGAGCTACCTCCAATAAAAATACATTGCTCCGTTTTAGCTGAAGATTCAATAAAACAAGCAATAGAAGATTACGAATCAAAACAATAAATAATCATGCAAGTTTTTAGCTCAACAGACTTAAACTTTTCAGATTCTGCAATTGACCACTTTTTATCAAGCCTTGAAAATCGTGGCAAAGGTGTTGGAATTAAGATTGGAGTTAAAAAAGCAGGATGTTCAGGCTATGAATATTTTTTTGATTATGTTGACTCTTTTGATGATGACGGTGTTGTTTTCGAAAAAAATGGATGCAAAATTTTTGTTGATAACAGCAGTCTAGAATTTTTAAAAGGTAGTCTAGTTGATTATCAAAAAGATGGCCTTAACCAAGGAATAAAATTTGTAAATCCAAATGCTAAAGCAGTATGTGGTTGTGGTGAAAGCTTTACCATATAGCAATGCCTAAAATAAAAATCTTACCTCATGAAGACCTTTGTCCTGAAGGAGCTTTGATCGAAAATCAACCTGATGAAACTATATGTGAGGCGGCTTTAAGAAATGGTATACAAATAGAGCATGCATGTGAGATGTCTGCAGCATGCACAACCTGTCATTGTATTGTTCGTAAGGGCTTTGATAGTTTAGATGAAGCAAGTGAAATCGAAGAAGACCTTCTAGATAAAGCATGGGGACTTGAGCAAACATCAAGACTTAGTTGTCAGGCAATACCAAAAGATGAAGATATTGAAATTGAAATACCTAAATACAATATTAATATGGTTTCAGAGAATCACTAATGAATAGTATAGATTGGTTGGATACAAATGATATCGCTATCGAGCTTTCAGAAAAATTTCCAGACATTGATCCTCAATGGATAAGTTTTCCTGATCTGCATAATAAAATTTGCAACCTAGATGGATTTATTGGAGATCCAAACAAATCAAATGAAAAAATTCTTGAAGCTATTCAGATGTTATGGATAGAAGAATCCAAATAACTTTCATATAATACCTAAAATTTTTTATAAGGAATTCAAAATGGCAACAGAACGCACACTATCTATAATCAAACCAGATGCAGTATCAAAGAATATTATTGGCAAAATAATCTCCAGATTTGAGGACAATGGTCTTCATATTGTTGCCGGCAAACTAATACAGCTCGATGATGAAATGGCATCAGGTTTTTATGCTGAACACGAAGGCAGACCTTTTTTTAATGATCTTAAAAAGTTCATGACATCTGGTCCAGTTTTTGTTCAGGTGCTTGAAGGCGAGGGAGCAATCCAAAAAAATAGAGAACTTATGGGCAGCACTAACCCACAAGAAGCCGATCCTGGAACAATAAGAGCAGATTTTGCAAATAGCATAGATGCTAATGCTGTTCACGGATCTGATTCTGAAACAAGCGCTGTAAGGGAAATAAATTATTTTTTCACCGAAGAAGAAATAGTATCTAAATAGATTTTGTCTGATAAAAAAATAAATCTTCTAGGGTATTCTCTTGAATCCCTAGAGGCTTTTTTTAATGATATTGGTGAGCCTAAATTCAGGGCTAAACAATTAATTAAATGGGTTCATCAGAAAGGTATCCTTGATTTTAGTCAGATGACTGACTTCAATAAAATTCTTAGAGAGAAGCTTGAACTAATAGCTTGCCTTAGAACACCAATGGTTGAAAAGGTTTACAAATCTCCTGAGGGAACAATTAAGTATTTAGTAAAACTTGAATCAGGATCTATGATTGAAATGGTAAGAATACCTGAAAAGAAAAGAATGACTCTATGTATATCATCACAGGCAGGCTGTGCTCTTCAATGCACTTTTTGTGCCACCGGAGCACAAGGATTTGAAACAAATCTTACTCCTGATGAAATTATCGGCCAATTATGGCTTGCTAATTTTTATCAAGATGATGAACCTCCGATTACTAATGTAGTATTTATGGGTATGGGAGAACCGCTATTAAATTTTGAACCTGTTATTGAATCAGCAAAGATAATGAAGGAACAACTTGCATACGGGCTTTCAAGAAAGAAAAAGAATAACTATAAGCACTTCGGGTATAACACCTCAAATAGATAAACTAAGCGATGAAATAGATGTCTCTTTAGCTATATCCCTTCATGCGCCAACAAATGAATTGAGAGATGAAATAGTTCCAATAAATAAAAAATACCCAATAAGCAATTTAATCAATTCATGCAACAATTACTTAAAAAACTATGATGGTAAAAGAAGTATTACCATAGAATATATTTTGATTGATGGCATTAATGATTCGGAAGAATTGGCAAGAAAACTAGCAAAACTATTATCAAATATATCGTGTAAAATTAATTTAATACCTTTCAATCCTTTTGAGGGCTCAAACTATAAGCGCTCCAAAACAAAGACCATTGAAAATTTTAAGAAAATTCTTATGGATAAAGGTTTTATAACAACATTAAGAGTTACAAGAGGAGATGCAATTGACGGAGCATGTGGTCAGCTTGTTGGAAAATTAAATAAATCGATTAAAGGTAAGAAAGCTTATATCTCACAAACTTATATCATGACAGAAAATTTTAAGTCAGCCAGATCAGCAAAAATTGGTAAGGTTTTTAAGGTAGCTCGAAAAGAGCTTGGCTTAAGTAAAGTTGAAGTCTCGAACGCAGCATTTATGAATATTAGATACATTAATGCAATAGAGTCAGGTGATTATTCTGTCTTTCCAAGCGAAGTCTTTGCTAAAGCATATTTTACTAAATACCAAGATTTTTTATCAATAGAATGTGAGTTTCCACCAATATATGAAAGTAATAATAGACAAGATAAAATTATTAAAAAATCTATTGCTAAAATTAATCCATCATTAATACCAATTATTAGAATTGTAGGAGTAATAGTTTTTAATAATTCTGTGGTTGTTTAATAAACGTTAGTTTTTCAAGAGAAACTAAGAATAACGATTCCTTCGTCAGTAAAAGAAACCTTTCCCAATATTGAATTAAATAAAAATTGAAGAAGCTATTAATTTTAATAATTTAATAGAAACTCCTATAAATCCATAATAGAGGATGAAACCTTTAATTAACTCAAATAAACTTATTTTTAGTTTCTTTGATGAATGTTGGATTGAAATATATTCATATGATGAGTTGATAATTAATAAGTTATTCAAATATGGAGATAGCTTTGAGGTTGAGATTGAAAGACCTTTTAAAATTGTTGTTGGCAATGCAGAAGCTATAGAAGCTTCATATAATGGCAATAACATTGATTTTATTACTAATGCTAATAGACTTAATGTAAGTACTATTATGTTTAATGATGAGTAATTGGATTAAAAGAAAAGAAACCTCTGTTGTTAATGTTGGGGGTGTGCCTATTGGTGGCGATAACCCAATTGCAATTCAATCTATGACCAACACCAATACTTCAGATGTTCTAGCTACTGTTAATCAAATTAATGAATTACAAGCAGCAGGTGCTGACATAGTCAGAGTATCTGTTCCTGGTTTTGACGAAGCTAAAGCCTTTAAAGAAATAAAAAGTATTGTAACTATTCCTTTAGTTGCTGATATTCATTTTGATTATAAGATTGCCATTGAGGTTGCTGATTCTGCTGACTGCTTAAGAATCAATCCAGGCAATATTGGAAAAGAATCAAAAATTAAAGAAGTTATTACTGCTGCACTAGATAATGATGTTCCAATAAGAGTCGGTGTAAATGCTGGTTCGCTTGAAAAAGATCTACAAAAAAAATACGGTGAACCCAATGCTGATGCATTGGTTGAATCAGCTCTAAGACATGTAGATATATTAGATAGATTTAACTTTAATAATTACAAAATGAGTCTCAAAGCTTCAAATATTGAGATGACTGTTGATGCATACAGAAAAATATCTAATTTGATTAATCAGCCTCTTCATTTAGGCATAACTGAGGCAGGTAGTTTTCGTGCTGGCACAGTAAAATCTTCTATTGGAGTTGGAATGCTTTTATCTGAAGGTAGGAGATACTATTAGAATATCACTAGCATCTAACCCAGTTGATGAGATTAAAGTTGGTTGGGATATATTAAAAAGTCTTAATATTAGAAGTAGGGGAGTAAAAATTATTGCATGTCCAAGCTGTTCTAGACAAAACTTTAATGTAATTGAAGTAGTTAATGAGTTAGAAGAGAGATTAGAGGACATATCTGATGATATTGAGGTTGCAATTATTGGTTGCTATGTAAATGGTCCTGGGAGAAAGCAAGCAGCAGAAATTGGTTTAACTGGAGCAAGTCCAAAAAATTTACTTTATGTTGATGGTATACCAGATAAAAAAATTAGCAGTGAGAATTTAGTCAAAGAAATAGAAGAAAAAGTTAGAGAAAAACTATCATTGAGAAACTCACAAGATATTATTGCAAGGGGATAAATTGGATAAAATTCAATCATTAACAGGCATGCTAGATCAGTATGATGATGGTGATATGTCCAATACATCATCAAAGTTATTTGAAGTAGAAAAAATAATTAAAAATATATTCATAAATTATAAATTCCAAGAAATACGAACTCCTGTTTGGAAGATGCAAACTTATTTAAAAGGAGTGTTGGTGACTCTTCAGATATTGTTAATAAAGAAATTTATTCTTTCAATGATAGAAATGATAAAACTATTGCAATGAGACCTGAGGGAACTGCAAGTGTAATTAGATCAATCATTGAAAAGAAATTAGATCAAACAACTCATAAATTATGGTACTTAGGACCTATGTGGAGGTATGAAAGACCTCAAAAGGGCAGATATAGACAATTCAATCAAGCTGGTATTGAAATACTTGGTATACCAGAGGGTTTGCCAGAATATGAAATGATTTCAGTAGTATGTAATGTTATTGATCAATTTAAACTTAAAAATTGTTGCATCAAAATTAACCATTTGGGGACTAGAGAGAAAAATAAAGAATCTTTTTGTAAAGCTCTTGTTGATTTCTAGAACCATTTAAAAAAGATCTTGATAAAAAAGATTTAGAAAGACTTAGTAAAAATCCATTAAGAGTTCTTGATTCAAAAAATTCTGAAACTCAGGCAATTCTAAAAAATGCACCTTCTATAAAAGATTTTATTGATAGAGCTTCAATTGATTTGCTTGAATTCAATTAAAAATGAGTTCTCAGATTATGTAAAATTGAAATCGATCACAATTTGGTAAGAGGTTTAGATTATTATTCTGGTTTTGTATTTGAGGCCATATCATCAGAGCTAGGTGCACAAGATTCATTTTTAGGTGGCGGAAGATATGACCAACTTTGCTCTCAACTTGGAGGAAAGGATTTGCCTGCCATTGGCATGGCCATTGGACTTGAAAGGTTGGCAAATATTGCAAACCTGCAAAAGCCAAACAGAAAATTGGTTTCTTTTGTTATCGCAGCTAGTAATTTAGAACCAAAAGCATATAAAATAGCGCACCATCTTAGATCAATTAATAAAGAAGTTGTTCTTGATATTCATTTATCAGAAGGAAGTCTTAAATCGAAGATGAGAAAAGCGAATAAAAATAATTCCGACTACGTAATTATTATTGGCGAAGAAGAGTTTAATAATAAAACTGCAGTTATAAAGCCTTTGAATGATGAACTTAAGAGAGCAACAAACTGTCTCAATTGAAGATTTATATAGTTTTTATAAAACTCTATAGATCGAGGAAATACTTATGAACGAAGTTTTTGAAAATAATGCAGCAATAACGTCAATACGTAATTTTTATATGAATTACAGAAAAGTAAATTCTTGGTATTGCAGCATTGGTGATCTTAATAATTTCTGCTTATTTAATTAATAATCAAATTGCAAAAATGAATAATGTTCAAGCTGCTGAAATATATAATAAATGGATTGCTCAAGAAACAGAAACTGAAGAGGGTAAAATAATTTCAGAAGAATTATTTGCAGATTTAATTAGTTCTTATAAAAAAACAGGATATGGAAATATAGCATTACTTAACCAAGCATCACTTAAGGCAAATAATGGTGATTTTAGAATAGCTTAAATTATTTTATTGCACTAAAAGAAAATACTAGAAGGTATTGGCGGAAACAAATTATTTAACAAGATTGCAAGTATTAATGCTGCAAGAATTATGTATGCGCAAGAAAATTATGAGGATGCGTTAACAATCTTAGATAAATATTCCTCATCAAATGCTGTTATTCATGAGCTTATTGGAGATATTTTACAAAAACAAAATAAATTAGAACTTGCTAAAGAGCAGTATAATCTAGCTAAAGAAAAATATACTGATGATAGCTTCTATTTCAATTATTTCAATGAAAATATCAAATTTAACAATATAAAAATGTTAAAAAATAAATTTTATCCAAAAGCTAATAAATATTTAGTAATATTTTTTATGCTTTTTATTGTTTCATCATGCTCTTCTTTGAGTTCTTAAAATTTTGGGGAAGTGATGAGATTGATCCAGATGAGCCAAAGACTTTGGAACCCTATTAAGAACTCTGTAAATATTAATGTTGATTGGAAAAAATCTTTTTCAGGCGATAATCTTTGGGAAATTTTGTTCCTGCCTTTAGTTCAAAAAGCATTTTTTTTTGCTGATGCAAATGGAAATATTAAATCAATAGATTCTAACTCTGGTAATATTCAGTGGGAGCAGGAAGTTGGCGAGCTATCGTCTGGTGTTGCAGCAGGTTTTGGAATAATTGTTATTGCTGATGTTCAAGGAAACATAATTTCATTGAATCAAGATAATGGTTCTGTTTTGTGGACTGTTAATTTAAAAGGTGAAGTGTTATCACCCCCTGCAATTGATGCAAAATTTATTATTGTAAAAACAGGCTCTGGAGAGTTACTTGCTCTGGATAAATCTAATGGTGAAATCTTATGGTCATATAGATCTAAACTACCAGCACTGACAATTAGAGGTAGCAGCAGCCCTGTAATTGATGGTGATAATGTTTATGTTACCTTTGATAATGGAAGACTAGGAGTTTTTGAGCTTGATTCAGGCTTTCCTATATGGGATGGAGCTATTTCATATGTTAGAGGAGCATCAGAGCTTGAAAATTTAATTGATTCTGATTCAGATCCAGTTGTTGAAGCTGGGGTTGTATATACAACCAATTATCAAGGAAACTTAACCCTGTTTGATATTGCTCAAAAAAGAGCTATCTGGCAATCTGAAGCATCTTCTTTTTATTCCCCATTATTAATAAAAGGTTTAATGATTTTAGTTGAATCAAAATCAAATTTAAGATCTTTCTTCACAAAAACACTCGAAGAGTCATGGACATCAGATGAATATTTAAATAGACAGCTATCAAATCCAATAAGTTTTTCTGGCTATACGTTAGTTGGTGATTATGAGGGATATATTCATGTTATCGATCCATTAAATGGAAAAACAATTGGTCGAAAGAAAATTTCAAAAAAACCTATTAAAAAGATTATAAGTAGAAGTAAAAATTTCTATGCTGTTGATGAGTCCTTTAATTTATATTCATTAAGCATATAGAATGATAATTAGTCATGTTTACATCAATAGCAATTATAGGAAGACCTAATGTTGGAAAATCAACACTTTTCAACAAATTAACAAAATCTAGGCAAGCAATAGTCTCTGACTTTTCTGGTTTAACAAAGGACAGAAATTATGGATATATATCCTTCGGAGAGCAGAAAAGTTTATTAATTGATACAGGTGGAATAGCTCAGGATGATACCATCTTAAAAGAAGATATTGCTGAGCAAGCATGGATTGCAGCTGAAGAATCAAGTTTAATTATATTTCTTCTTGACGGATCGCAAAATCTAAACAAAGAAGATTTAGATATTCTTTCAAGATTAAGAAAATTAAATAAAACTTTTATAACAGTTCTTAATAAAATAGATAAAAAATCAGATGCTTTAATTAAAGAAGATTTAAATAAAAAAGGTATTAATAATTTTTTTGAGATTAGTGCAGAACATAGCAAAAACCTTCTTGATTTAAGATCATTTATTAAGAAATCACTTCCAAACAATCAAACTCAGGTACCAGAAGGGAAGAAAATAGCAATTTTAGGTAGACCCAATGCTGGAAAATCAACTTTTATAAACAAATTCATAAAAGAAGATAGATTGATTGTTTCAGAAATAGCAGGAACAACTATCGATGCCATTAGTATTCCTTTCTCTGTAAATGATGATGATTTTGTTTTCATAGATACTGCAGGTATAAGAAAAGGTTACAGGAATGCCCATAAGATAGAGTATTTCTCATATGTAAGAGCGATGCATTCTGTTGAGACTTGTGATGTAGTTATATTTATGTGCGATGCAAGTGAAGGGCTTGTTGATCAGGACTTGAAGATAATAAATATGGTATCTGAAATGGGCAAGCCACTTGTTTTAGCATTCAATAAAATGGACTTGCTCACAAAAAGACAAAAAGATGATTTATATGAAACAAAAAGAGTTCAATCAAATTTTGTTGATAATTTTTTTAAAATAGAAATTTCCTGGTATCAAAAGGAAAGGGTTTTAAAAAGCTTTTTAAGGTAACAAATAATGTTATTGAAAATGCTCAAAAGAAATATACAACCTCATCATTGAACAAGCTTTTAGAAAAATTTACTACTCAAAGTGCTCCTCCATCAGTCAATGGAAGACAATTGAAACTTAAGCACATCCATTTTGGTGGCATCAATCCAACTACTTTAGTTATTCATTCAAATCAAGATAAAAAAATCCCTCAAAATTATAAAAAATATCTTGAAAATTCTTTTAGATCGTCTTTAAAACTGCAGAGCATTCAGCTGAAACTAATTTTTAGAAAATCTGATAACCCTTTTGAAAATAAAGTGAATAAGTTAACAGACAGGCAAATTAAGAAAAGACAAAGAATGATGAAGCATGTTAAAAAATAAAAAGCATATTTTTTAAAATTTCATTTATTTATATTGCTTATAATCGGTTATAATTTAGCCATAAAGACACATAAAAAAATGACATTTGTCACTTTCTGAATGACACAAAATAGACCTGTAAACATAAACCTATTAAAGATAAAACTTCCGCTATCAGCTTTTTTATCTATCACTCACAGAATAAGCGGGATTCTTATATTTTTTATAGTACTTCCTGTATCAGTTTTTATCTTCTCAGAATTAACACAAAGTCAGGATTCTTTTAATAACTTTATGATTATGTATCATAAAAACTTAGGAATTAAATTTGGATGCGTTGGTTTAATTCTAATTTTTCAATATCATATTTTCACTGGTGTAAGGCATATTTTAATGGATTTCCATATCCTTAATGAAAGCTTGTCATCATCATACAAGTCTGCAGTTACTACCCTAGTTTTATTTGCAGTTAACGCTCTACTAACTTTATGGGTGATGCTATGAAAAGCGGAAGACTGACATGGTATCTCCAACGCTATAGTGCGATTTACTTTATTTCATTTCTTGTATATTTAGAGTACACATTCTGGACAAGTGGAATTACTTTTCAATTTTTAAATAGCAACAACTTATTTAAAGCTTCGCTCAGTATTTTTATATTGCTTGCATGTGTTCATGCTTATATTGGCTTATGGACTGTTGGAACTGATTATTTAACAAAAAGAACATTGGGTTTTATTTCTTCAGGTTTGGGAGCCTCTGCTAATACCTTAAGAAAAATCTATGAATTTATATTTATTTTATTGGGAGTATTGATTGCTGCTCTGTACATTTTAATTATTTGGTTTTAATCATGACTAATTACAATTCTTCAAATATCAAAACATTAGAATTTGATGCTCTGATTATTGGTGGCGGCGGCTCAGGAATGAGAGCATCTCTTGAGCTTGCTAAATCTGGATTAAAAACAGCTGTTGTATCTAAAGTTTTTCCTACAAGATCTCATACAGTATCTGCCCAAGGTGGTATAACTTGTGCTATTCAAAGTGCCGATCCAAACGATGATTGGAGATGGCATATGTATGATACTGTTAAAGGAGCAGATTATATTGGTGATCAAGATGCCATAGAGTATCTATGTTCAGAAGGACCAAAGGCAGTTTTTGAGTTAGAGCATATGGGATTACCATTTTCAAGATTTGAAAATGGGAGAATATATCAAAGACCATTTGGAGGTCAGTCAAAAGATTATGGAAAGGGAGGCCAAGCTGCTAGAACTTGTGCTGCAGCAGATAGAACAGGACATGCATTACTTCATACTCTCTATCAAAATAATGTTAAAGAAGGAACAAACTTCTTAAACGAGTGGTTTGCAGTAGATATAGTTAAAAATGCTCAAAATGAGGTCACTGGTGTAATTGCATTTTCAATTGAATATGGAGAAGTTGCTTATTTAAAAGCGCAATCTACTGTTATGGCTACAGGAGGTGCTGGAAGAATTTATGCATCTACTACTAATGCTTTAATTAATACTGGTGATGGTCTTGCCATGGCTTTAAGGGCTGGTTATCCAGCGCAAGATATGGAAATGTGGCAATTTCATCCAACTGGAATATATGGAGCTGGCTCACTAGTTACCGAGGGTTGTAGAGGTGAGGGTGGATATTTAATAAACAAAGATGGCGAAAGATTCATGGAGCGATATGCTCCAAATGTCAAAGATCTAGCAGGCAGGGATGTTGTGGCTAGATCAATGGTTCTTGAAATACTTGAAGGTAGAGGATGTGGTGAAAACAACGATCACATTTACTTAAAGCTAGACCATCTTGGAGCTGATGTATTAAATGCAAAATTGCCTGGAATATGCGAACTATCAAGAACCTTTGCTCACGTAGATCCAATATATGAACCAATACCTGTTGTTCCTACATGTCACTATATGATGGGCGGCACTCCAACAAATATTAATGGACAAGCTTTTAATAGAATTGATGGTACTGATTCCATTATTCCTGGCTTGTTTGCAGCTGGTGAAGCAGCATGCGTTTCTGTACATGGAGCAAATAGACTTGGCGGTAACTCACTTCTTGATTTAGTTGTGTTTGGAAGGGCTACAGGAATGTTCATTCAAGAAGATTTAAAATCAGGTGGTGGTGTTAAATCTGCTGATAAAGATGATATTGATAATGCTCTTGATAGATTAAATACATTAAATAATTCTGATAGCGGTTATGAAACAGCAGAAGTAAAAAAAGAACTCCAACAATGTATGCAAAATTATTTTGGAGTCTTTAGAAGAGGCGAATACATGAAAAAAGGCCTTGATGAACTGCAAGAAATTAGAGAGAAGGTTGATCAACTTCATTTAAAAGATAAAAGTAATGCTTTCAATACAAGCAGAGTAGAAGCAATTGAGCTTCAAAATTTATTTGAGGTTGCAGAAGCTACTGCAATTGCAGCATACAGCAGAGATGAAAGTAGAGGTGCTCATGCTAGGGATGATTTTCCTGATAGAGATGATGAAAGATGGCTATGTCATTCTTTATATGACCCATTATCAAAAACAGTCTCTAAAAGAGATGTAAATTTTAATCCCTCAGAAGTTGAGGCGTTTCCACCAATTGTAAGGACTTATTAGATGGCAACTAATATTTTAGAAGTAAATATGTATAGATATAATCCTGAGGAGGATAAATTTCCTTACATTAAACAATATCAGATTGAAAAACCTGCAAAAGACATCATGGTTTTGGATTTATTGCATCTATTAAAAGAGCAAGATGAATCTATTTCATATAGAAGATCTTGTAGAGAGGGGGTATGCGGTTCAGACGGCATGAATATCAATGGTAAGAATGGCCTTGCATGCATAACACCAATATCCTCTGTTCTAAAGAAAAACAAAATTGAACTCAGACCATTACCAGGATTGCCAGTCATTAGAGATTTGGTTGTTGATATGACAGAGTTCTATGCACAATACGAAAAAATTAAACCCTTTCTTCAAAATAGTACTACTGCTCCAGAACAAGAAAGACTTCAGTCTCCAGAAGATAGAGATAAACTAGATGGACTATATGAATGCATATTGTGTGCCTGTTGCTCAACAAGTTGCCCATCTTTTTGGTGGAATCCAGATAAATTTTTAGGACCTGCTGCTTTACTTCAAGCATATAGATTTCTTGCTGATACAAGAGATTTAAAAACTAATGAGAGGCTTGAAGATTTATCAGACCCATTCAGTGTTTATAGATGTCATGGAATTATGAATTGTGTAAGCGTATGTCCTAAAGGATTAAATCCAAATAAAGCAATTGGTGAAATTAAGACAATGTTGTTAAAAGATAAAAAAGAAATTATCACCACAGATGGAGCTATGAATTAACTTGAAATGACTAATTCGATGCAAGAACTATGGGGGAGTTCACATTTGTCAGCTGGACATGCTGCTTATCTTGAAACCCTATATGAAAAATATTTAAATAATCCAGAAGATTTATCTTCTGAGTGGCTAGATTTTTTTAAAAACTTACCAAATTCATCAAATGGTAATATTGAAATATCACATCAGAGCATTGTTGAAGAATTTAAGAATTTATCAAGAGCTTCAATCACATCTCATGAATCAGTTGACGAAAGGCAAGGAAAGGTTATAAGACTTATTCAAGCATATAGAAACAGAGGTCATCAAGAAGCTACCTTAGACCCTTTAGGTATTATGCAAAGAGATCAAATTGAAGATCTTAAGATTGAGTTTCATGGTCTCAATGAGTCTGATCTAGATGATGAGTTTTTTACTGATACTTTTGATATTGGACCAAAAAAATCTACTTTAAGAAATATTGTTAAAGAATTAAGAAGAATTTATTGTGGCAATATTGGAATTGAATATAACTATATTATGCATTCAGATGAGCGAAGATGGTTCCAAAAGAAATTTGAATCAAAAATAGAAAACTATAGTTTTTCAAATGAAGAAAAAATACATATTTTTGAGAGGTTAAACTCTGCTGAAGGACTAGCTAAATACTTAGCTGCGAAATATCCAGGTATGAAAAGGTTTGGCATTGATGGAAGCGAGTCTTTAGTACCATTAGTTGATGCTGTTATACAAAATTGTGGAGCATTGGGAGCAAATCAGATTTGTTTTGGTATGGCTCATAGAGGAAGATTAAATTTATTAGTAAACGTATTAGGCAAACTACCAAATGATTTATTTTCTGCATTTGATGAAACTGATGTACTTGAAGGTGCTAATACTGGAGACGTTAAATATCATCTTGGATTCTCATCAAATATTGATACTCCTGGTGGTGAAGTTCATGTGTCTTTAAACAACAATCCATCTCATCTAGAAATCGTTGATCCTGTGGTGCTTGGATCTGTTAGAGCAAGACAAGATAGGCTAGATGACAAGGAAAGAAAAAAAGTTATTCCTGTTTTGTTACATGGTGACGCATCATTTTCAGGCCAAGGTGTAGTAATGGAATCTTTACAAATGTCTCAAACCAGAGGCTTTAATGTTGGCGGAAGTATCCATGTAATAGTGAACAATCAAATTGGTTTTACTACTAGCAATAAATTGGATGCAAGATCAACTGATTATGCCACTGATGTTGCAAAAATGATTCAGGCTCCTGTTATTCATGTAAATGGTGATGATCCAGAAATGGTTGTAAAAGCAGTTAAAATTGCTTGTAAGTACAGAGCTAAATTTAATAAAGATATTGTTATTGATTTATTTTGTTATAGAAGAAGAGGTCATAACGAAGCAGATGATCCATCAGCAACACAGCCAACTATGTATAAGACAATTGCTAAACATCCAACTGTTTTAAATCAATATCAAGAAAAGCTAATAAACGATGGTCATATCACAAAAGAATCTGCATTAGAGATTAAAAATTCATATAGAAAATCTTTAGAAGGCGGTGAAACTGTAGCAAAAAGCTTATCTGATCATTCAAATAATGAATTGTGGTTTGACTGGACAGAATATTTAGATGTTTTATGGTGGCCTAAAGTTGACACTACTTTTGATCAAAAGAAATTAAAAAAACTAGGCAAGCAAATATGCGAAGTTCCTAACTCTTTTAATCTCGGAACACAGGCATCAAAAATTTTTGCTGACAGAATAAAGATGAATGAAGGTAGTTTAGAAATAAATTGGGGATTTGCCGAAAGTATGTCATATGCCTCATTACTTTCAGAGGGCTATCCAATAAGAATAACAGGCCAGGATGTTAGAAGAGGAACCTTTTCTCATAGACATGCATGTGTTTTTGATAAAGAAACTGGAGATGGGTATATCCCGTTATCAAAAATCGCTAGAGATCATAATACAAGGTTTGATATATATGATTCTTTATTATCAGAAGAAGCAGTTTTAGGTTTTGAATACGGATATTCTGCAACATGGCCTACAGGTTTAACTATTTGGGAAGCTCAATTCGGTGATTTTGTAAATGGAGCACAAGTTGTTATTGATCAATTTATAGTTTCAGCACAACATAAATGGGAGAGATTGTCTGGGTTAGTTATGCTTTTACCCCATGGGTATGAGGGACAAGGCCCAGAACATAGTAGTGCAAGAATAGAGAGATTCTTGCAGTTATGTGCATCAGAAAATATACAAGTATGTGTTCCTAGCTCTCCATCTCAGATATTCCATTTACTTAGAAGGCAAGCAATAAGAAAAATGAGAACTCCTCTTATAGTTATTTCTCCAAAAAGTTTATTAAGAAACCCAAATGCAACCTCTTCAATTAATGAATTAACAGATGGATCTTTTCAATGTGTTATTGATAGTGATACCAAGAAAAAATCTAATGTTAAAAAAATCATACTATGTTCTGGTAAGGTTTTTTATGATCTTCAAAATAAAAAAATACAAGATAAAAAAGAACATATTGCTATCGTGAGAATAGAGCAGCTATATCCATTCCCATATGATGATTTAGAAGAATGTCTAAAAAAATATAAAAATGTTGAAGAAATTGTTTGGTGCCAAGAAGAGCCAGCAAACCAAGGAGCTTGGTTTAGTCACAGACATAGATTACAAAGAGTTTTGGATAGATTAGATTCAGGTAAAGAAATTTCCATGGTCAGCAGACCTCCAGCAGCTGCTCCAGCCGTTGGTATGATGAAATTACATCTTGAACAACAAAACAATCTTATAGAGGAAGCGTTAAAATAGGGATAATTATGGCAATTGAAATTAAATCACCAACATTTCCAGAATCTGTTGCAGATGGGACTGTTGCAAATTGGGTAAAAAAAGAAGGCGATCAAGTTAATCAGGATGAAATAATTGCAGAGATTGAAACTGATAAAGTTGTTTTGGAGGTTGTTGCGCCATCCGATGGAGTCCTAACAAAAATTTTAAAAAAAGAAGGCGATATTGTTAATAGTGCTGAAGTTATTGGGAGTTTGATGATACCCAAGAAGCTCAACCTCAAAATGAAGAAAAAACAGAAACTAAGGAAGAAGTAGTATTAGAAAAACAAGATATATCAAAGGCTTCAAATAAAAAATCTGGCCCTGCTGCCAAAAAAATTATTGCTGAAAATAATATTGATCCTCAATCAATAGAATCTTCAAGGAAAGATCAGAGAATAACTAAAGCAGATGTTATAAATCATATAGAATCTAAAAATAAAAGTACTGAGAATGAAGATACAAAGAGGTCTAGTCTGTCTTCATCAAGGCCTGAAAAAAGAGTCCCTATGACAAGGCTAAGAAATACTATTGCTAAAAGACTTGTTACAGTTCAGCAAGAAACTGCAATGCTTACTACTTTCAACGAAGTTGATATGCTTCCCATAAAAGAATTACGAAGCAAGTATGGACAAGAGTTCGAAAAACAACATGGTATTAAGTTAGGTTTTATGGGCTTCTTTGTAATTGCTGCAGTACAAGCTTTAAAGAAATTCCCAATAGTCAACGCATCAATTGATGGGTCTGATGTTGTCTATCATGGATATCAAGATATAGGTGTTGCTGTTTCTACAGATAGGGGTCTTGTTGTTCCGATTATAAAAGATGCTGATACAAAATCTCTTCCTGAGCTTGAAAAATCAATTCTTGAGTATTCTGAGAAGGCTAGAGATAGCAAGCTTACAATTGATGAAATGCAAGGCGGTACATTCACTATTTCTAATGGCGGTGTCTTTGGATCTCTTTTATCAACGCCAATATTAAATGCACCACAAACTGCAATACTTGGCATGCATGCTATTCAGGAAAGACCGGTAGCTGTAAATGGTGAAATTGTAATTAGGCCAATGATGTATTTAGCAATGAGCTATGATCATAGGCTTCTTGATGGAAAAGAGGCAGTTAGATTCTTGGTTTCTATTAAAGAACAATTAGAATCACCAGAAAGATTATTATTAAACTTATAAAAAGAGGAAATTTATGTTTGATGTTGTTGTAATAGGTGGAGGACCAGCAGGCTATGTGGCTGCAATCAGATCATCTCAATTAGGTCTTAAAAACTGCATGTATTGAAGAATATACCGATTCAGATAGCAATCCTACGTTCGGTGGCACTTGTTTGAATGTTGGTTGTATTCCATCTAAGGCACTTTTAGATTCTTCTCACAGATATCATGATGCTGCAAATCATTTAAAAACCCATGGTATAGATATCAAAAATGTTGAATTAGACCTTCCGGCAATGATGAAAAGGAAAGATGATATTGTAAAAAAACTTACCGGTGGTATCGGTGGGCTATTTGCAGCAAATAAAGTTACTCCTATTTCTGGAAGAGGCAAAGTAATTGCTGGTCAAAAAGTTGAAGTAACCAATTCCAGTGGCGATGTTGAAATTATTGAATCTAAAAATATTATCATCGCAACAGGATCTTCTCCAATAGAAATTGGTTCTGCAAAATTTGATGATAAAAATATTTTAGATAGTACTGGTGCTTTAGAAATTGATTCTGTTCCTAAAACCCTTGGTGTTATTGGTGCTGGTGTCATAGGTCTTGAATTAGGAAGTGTATGGGCAAGGTTGGGTTCAAAAGTAACAGTAATTGAAGCAATGGATGATTTTTTATTTATGGCTGACAAAGAAATTGCAAAAGAAACTCTTAAAGATTTCAAAAAACAAGGCCTTGATATAAGGCTGGGTTGCAAATTAACTTCATCAAAAAGTCTTAAAAATTCAGTAAATATAACTTATGAGACTGAAGGTAAGTCTGAGGAAATGAAATTCGACAAATTAATTGTTGCAGTGGGCAGAAAGCCAAATACTCAAGATGTCTTTTCTGAGGATTCAGGTGTTAGTTTGGATGAAAGAGGTTTTATAAACGTAAATGAACATTGTCAAACAAATGCTGCAAACATTTGGGCTATAGGCGATGTAGTAAGAGGACCTATGTTAGCTCATAAAGGTAGTGAAGAAGGCATTATGGTTGCAGAGAGGATTGCTGGAAAACATGCAGAAATGAATTATGACTTAGTACCATCTGTAATTTACACACATCCTGAAATTGCTTGGGTTGGCAAAAATGAAGAAGAGTTAAAAGATGAAAATGTTGAATATAAAGTTGGTAAGTTTCCTTTTGCAGCAAGTGGCAGGGCTTTAGCAGTTGATCAATCAGTCGGTTTCGTAAAGCTCATTTCTGATGCAAAAACAGACACAATTTTAGGAGTTCATGTATTTGGACCTTCTGCTGCAGAAATCGTTCAACAAGCATTAATATCTATGGAGTTTGGTGCTAGTTCTGAAGATCTTGGACTAACAATTTTCAGTCATCCAACAGTTTCAGAGGCTCTTCATGAGGCAGCTTTGGCTGTAAATAATGAAGCTATACATATAGGAAATAAAAGATAATGAATCTACATGAATTTCAAGGCAAAGAGCTTTTTGCACAATACGGCTTGCCAGTATCAAATAGTAAAGTTATTTATGAAGCAGAAGACGCACAAAAAGCTTGTAGAGATATTGGCGGATCTAAATGGGTTGTCAAAGCTCAAGTTCATGCTGGTGGAAGGGGTAAAGCAGGTGGAGTTGAGTTAGTTGATACTCCTGAAGATGCAATTTCATTTGCAAAGAAGTGGTTAGGAAAGAGGCTAGTAACTTATCAAACAGATGAAAAAGGTCAATTAGTTAATTCAGTACTTATCGAGGAATGTACAGATATAGCTGAAGAATTATATCTAAGCGCTGTAGTTGATAGAGATTCTCAAAGAGTTGTGTTTATTGGTTCAAGTGAAGGTGGGGTAAATATCGAAGAAGTTGCAAAAAATTCTCCCGAAAAAATTATCTATGAACCAATAGATCCCCTATGCGGAGCTCAAGGTTTTCAAGCAAGAAAAATTGCAAAAGTTTTAAAGTTAAACAATGAGCAAACTAAACAATTTACTCCAATGCTTAAAAATTTAATGAAATTATTTATTGAGAAAGATTTAAGTTTGCTTGAAATTAATCCTTTGGTCATAACAAGTGGAGGATTGTTGCACTGTTTAGATGCAAAAATAAATATAGATTCAAATGCTATATATAGACAGCCTGAAATTGCAGAAATGCATGATCCATCTCAAGAAGATCCTAGAGAATCTGAAGCAGCAAAGAATGATTTAAGTTATGTTTCTTTAGATGGAAATATTGGTTGCATGGTTAATGGAGCAGGCCTTGCAATGGGTACAATGGATACAATAAAGTACTTTGGTGGAAATCCTGCAAACTTTCTTGATGTTGGAGGAACAGCAACACAAGAGAGGGTCTCTAAAGCATTTAAAATTATTTTGGATGATCCAGAGGTAAAAGTTGTATTAGTAAATATTTTTGGTGGAATAGTAAGGTGTGATCTTATTGCAGAGGGAGTCTTAGCGGCAATTGAAGAGGTCGGTGTTGAGATACCTGTGGTAGTTAGGCTTGAAGGTAACAACGCAGATTTAGGATCAGAAATTTTATCTAAAGCTAATATAAAAATAGAAAGTATTAACAATCTTGGTGATGCAGCTAAGAAAGCAGTGGAATTAGCAAAATGAGTATCTTAGTTAATAAAGACACAAGAGTAATTGTTCAAGGGTTTACTGGCTCACAGGCAACTCTTCATTCAGAGCAAGCTATAGAGTATGGCACTAATATTGTTGGGGGTATTACTCCAGGTAAGGGAGGGCAAACTCATTTAGGAAAGCCGGTATTTGATACCATGGATGAAGCTGTAAAAAATGTTCAGCCGAATGCATCATTGATATTTGTTCCAGCTCCTTTTTGTAAAGACTCTATTTTAGAGGCTGCAGAATCAGGAATAGAATTAATTGTTTGTATTACAGAGGGCGTTCCAACTCTAGATATGCTTGATGTTAAAAAACGAGTTGATGAATTAGGCCTCACTTTAATAGGCCCTAATTGTCCTGGTCTTATTACCCCTGGAGAAGCTAAATTAGGCATTATGCCTGCAAGCATTCATATGCAGGGATCTATTGGCATCATTTCAAGGTCTGGTACATTGACTTATGAGGCGGTTAAACAAACAACTGATTTAGGTTTTGGTCAAAGTAGTTGTGTGGGTATTGGTGGCGATCCTATTCCGGGCTCATCTTTTATAGATATACTCAAGTTATTTGAAAACGATCCTCAAACCGAAGCCATAGTGATGGTTGGAGAAATTGGAGGAACTGCTGAGGAAGATGCTGCAGAATTTATAAAAAATAATGTTTCAAAACCAGTTATTTCTTATATTGCAGGCCAAACCGCTCCGGCTGGTAAAAGAATGGGGCATGCTGGTGCAATAATTGCTGGAGGTAAAGGTACTGCTGCAGATAAAATTTCTAAGTTAAAAGAATGTGGGGTTCATGTAGCTGACAACCTAACTGAAATCGGCTCAACTGTTGCAAAGGTAATTAATAAGTAACTTCAATTTTTTTAAGATATTTTTTAATAATCCATCTAAGTCTTAATATTGCTAAAATTGCAAATATACTTAATCCAATTATCATTCCGAACCACATTCCAGCAGCACCCATAGGGGCATCAAAACCTGTCATAGTTAGATAATATCCAATTGGCATTGCAAATATCCAATAAGATATAAATAAAAGTATCATTGGAACAAAAGTATCTTTAAAACCTCTTAAACTTCCAAGAGCGCCCATTTGAATTCCATCAGGCAGTTGAAAAATCGCAGCAAAAATTAATAAATATACAGCAAGAGAAAATATAATTTCATCTGTTGTATATATGCTAACTATTAGCTCTCTAAAGCTTAAAATTAATATCACATTCATTAATGCAGTTAAAACACATAAATAAATTGTTGATGAAGAGGCAACCTTTGCTTGTTTATAATTATTCTCGCCAATTAAATTACCAACTCTTGTTGCAGCAGCCAAACCAACTGCTAATGGCACCATAAAAAATAAACTAGCAACATTAATTGCTATAGCATGGCTCGCAACAATATCTTCACCCAGAATACCTAAAATAATTTGGGCACCTGAAAACATACTTAGTTCAATAAAAATTCCAAAACCAATTGGCAATCCAAGCTTAAATACCTCTTTAGTAGTCTCAATAGATGGAGGCGTAAATTTAGAGAAGGGCTCGGTTATTTTATATTTTTTATTTATATTGATGTAAATTAAGATTGTTACCATCATAATAAATGAAACAATTGTAGTGGCTATACCGCAACCAACTCCACCCAACTTAGGTGCTCCCAACCATCCATATACAAAAATTAAATCTAGGGGAATATTTAAAATCATTCCAAAAACTGCAATATAAAAAACAGGTTTTGTTAGAGTCATACCTTCGCTATAACACCTTAAACATGTAAAGACCGTAATAAATGCAAAACCTAGTGCTACAGCTTTGAGATATTTTTCTGAAATATCTGTAACGCTTTTATCAATAGGCAATACATCTAAAATTATCCCCATATTCATAAACAATAAAGCAATTAGGAATCCTAATAGAATAGATATCCACAAAACTTCTCTGAGTTTTTGACCAATTAGTTGGAATTTTTTTGCTCCATAAAGTTGAGCAACTATTGGAGTTACAGCAAAAATTACACCAGAAAAAAACATAAAAATAGTCATGGAAAATGCATTTCCTACAGCAAGACCTGCTAAATCTGATGCACTTGCTCTTCCAGCAATAATAATTGTATCCGTAGTGCCCATAAGAGCATAAGATAATTGAGAGCCAAATATTGGAAATCCAATATTGAAGAGGTGTTTAAATTCTTTTAAATATTTTTTAATCAATTTTTATGAAATAATTTTTCCGCTACTTTATCATATTAAAATATCACCTTTGGAGATTATTATCAGAAAAGACAATAGACCATATTGGTTAAAAAAATTAGTTACCAAAATTGTTAAAATTTATGTAAGACAATTCTTAGAACCACAATTTGATTATCTTGGTAAAGGGGGCGCATATTTCAAACCAAGGTACATAAAGGTATTTGGCGGTAATGTTTCAATTGATGATTATCCTACTTTAATTGGATCTAAAGATGCTCACATACAATTTACCTCTTGGGATATTGGTGAACATAAAGGTGAAATAAAAATTGGTAAGTTTTGCTTGATTACTCCTGGCGTTAGAATAATGTCCGCTAAAAGTATTGTTATTGGAGATGCTTGTATGATTGCTCATGGCGCATACATATCAGATGCTGATTGGCATGGTATATATGATAGAGCCGAACCAGTTGGAAATACTAAGCCAGTAGTTTTTGAGGATAATGTATGGATTGGTGATAGTGCAATTATCTGCAAAGGAGTGACTATCGGTAAAAATAGTATTATTGGCGCTGGCGCTGTAGTTACAAAAGATGTTCCTCCAAATTCAATATTTGCTGGGAATCCGGCTAAATTAGTAAAAACATTAGATGATGTAGAATTCAATACTAGGGCTAACTTTCTTGAAGATCCTATTAAACTTGCAAAAGAATTTGATGCATTGGATAAATATACTTTGGGACAAAATAGTTTATTTGGATGGCTAAAAAGTTTAGTTATGCCGGATAAATCTAATTAATACCTAATTAATAAATGAAGATAGCGGTTGATAAGGGGATAAAATCCTTTGAAAAAATAATTACATCAATTAATGGGTTTAATGAGATAGAATTTGAATACCTTCAAACACAAGAGATAACTAACGATAAATTAAAAGATACAGAAGCATTATTTATCAGATCAACTACTTCAGTAGACAAAGCTTTACTTAAAAATACTAAAATTAAAATTGTTGGATCAGCAACAGCTGGTATAGATCACTTAGACACAACGTATTTAAATAACAAGGATATTAAATGGTTTTGTGCAGAAGGCTCTAATTCATTATCAGTTGTAAATTATGTTATGTCAGTAATATGTTATTTAAAGAGTGAGAATCTTTTTAATATCAATGATAGTGTTGGAATAGTTGGTTATGGGAATATTGGTAAAAAATTAAAATTTGTTTTAGATACCTTTTCAATAACAAACTCAGTTTATGATCCATTTTTAGATCATGATTTTTTATCAAATATTAATACAATTAAAGAATGCGATTTAATTTCTTTGCACGTTCCTTTAACTTATAAAACTTTATTCCCAACATTTAAATTGGTAGACCAGGTTTTTATAGATGATATTAGTAATAAAACTCTTATCAATACTTCTAGAGGAGGTATTGTTGATGAGAAAAGTTTGATGAAAAACAGCAAAGTAAATTATATTTCTGACGTCTGGATGAACGAACCAACTCCAAGTAGAGAAATTATTGATTATTCTTTGTTATCGACACCTCATATAGCAGGCCATAGTTTTAATGGAAAATTAAATGGAACACTTTATTTAATTAAACGTTTACAAGAATTTCTTGATATGGATAAGTCGATGGTATTTGAAAATAATAAAAAAATGAATTGTCTCTCAGAGGTAATTAAATTAACTGAACCATATAACATAGATACTTTTTACTCCGAATACCCAATCAACGAAGAATCTTCTTCATTCAAAAAAGCCTATTTAGGAGAACAGGAAGACTTTAAAGCAATTTTTGAAAGCTCTAGGTCTAATCATTATTTTAGAAAAGACATAGAAATATAGGATTTTGTCTAAATTAGTTCACACTTATTATCCTTAAGTCCACAAAATAGTATTTTTTTATATTAAAATTATGTATATAAAACATATATTTCAAATCAGAAAATAAAAAATAAATAAAAAATAGTTCATTTGTAAATAATAAGTGCAAGCTAGGTAAATATTTTTGGCATTTAAATTGCTTATATTAAATATACATATTTAACAAATTGGGTAAATCATGAAATTTTTAAAAATTGACGAAACATCTCTCAAAAATTCAAAAAAACTTATTAGAAGAGTATTAAGCGCAAGTATAGATAATCCAAATAATCCAGAATCGCTTAATTTCTTTCAGGCAGATACTTACAGATTTTATTTTTTAATGAGCTTTATGTGGGAGGCTCTTGAAGGTAATGAAATCTCACAAGAATATGCCATTTCATTAGTACCCAAAAAATTTGCTTCAAGAATTAAAAGACTGCAAGTTTTAAAACAGGCAGTTCAGTTAGGATATATTGATGAGCAACAATCCCAGATTGATAGACGAAGAAGAATATATTTTCCTTCTGAAACGCTTTTAAATGATTTTGTTCAATATGCTAACGATTCTGATAAAGCTGTAAAAATCGATAAAGCTTCATAATTTAAATTTTACTCTATAGATCTAAAGCTCTACCTATATTCATTGTTGTTCATTACAATTGAATAATGTCATTTAAAAATAAGACAGATGAAGAGTGGAAATCTCAACTTGGTGATGAGAGTTATTATGTAACTCGACAATCCGGCACTGAAAGACCTTTCACAGGAAAATATTGGAATTTTAAAGAAAAAGGGCAATACAACTGTATTTGCTGTGATACTCCACTGTTTGAATCTGATACAAAGTTTGATTCAGGTTGTGGCTGGCCAAGCTTTTTTCTTCCAAAAGATAAAGAAACAATATCTGAAGTTCCTGATCACTCTCATGGAATGACACGCATTGAAGTTAAATGCAAGCAATGTGATGCCCACCTTGGACATGTTTTTAATGACGGCCCAAGACCGACAGGGTTGAGGTATTGTATTAATTCTGCCTCATTGGATTTTAAAAAAGATGGCTAGTGTTAAATCAAATAAACTTTTAAAAGCATTAACTCAGGTTTCAGCATGGACTGGTTTATCAAGAGTTTTCGGTTTAATAAGAGATATAGCTACAACAAGCTTGCTAGGAGCATCAGTCTTTCATGATATTTTTGTCGTGACGTTGAAAATTCCAAATCTTTTTAGAAGGTTTTTTGCCGAAGGTGCTTTTAACCAAGCATTTATTCCAATATATAGTGACTATCAGAAAAGCGAAAATGAAAAAGATATATACAACTTTCTCAATGCTTTAGCTGGATCATTTTTAAGTGTTTTATTTTTCTTTACACTCATAGTGCTATTAATTGCTCCAATTTTTATTTTTATATTTGCTCCAGGATTTTATTTTGATGATTTCAAAAAAGACTTAGCGGTAGATATTTTAAGAATAATGTTTCCATATTTAGCATTAATTTCTTTAGTTGCTTTTTCAAGCGGCATACAAAATAGCCATGATCGTTTCTCTTTGCCGGCATTTACACCTTTAATATTTAATATTTCATTAATAATAGCTGCAGTATATCTAGCACCAAAATTTAGTGTTCCAGTATTTGCCTTGGCATGGGGAGTTCTTGTAGCTGGCTTCATGCAATTACTAATACATATAATTGCATTAAAAAAAATTAATAGACTTCCAAGGCCTACTTTTAACTGGTCTCACCCAGGTTTAAAAAATTTATTACGCTTGTATTTCCAGCAATCCTTGCTGGTGGAATTATTCAGATTAATTTACTTATTGATACTATTTTTGCATCTTTACTTCAAACAGGTAGCCCAACTTGGTTGTATGTGTCTGATAGATTAATTCAATTTCCAATGGGCTTATTTGCGATCGCTATTGGTACAGTTCTTTTACCAACCTTATCAAAAATTGATATTACTCAGAACAAAAACTTATTTATATCCGAATTACAAAAAGGCCAAAGGTTTGTTTTATTCATAGGATTACCATCTTTTATTGGTTTGTATTTATGTTCAGTAGACTTGATAAGCACAATTTTTCTAAGAGGTGAGTTTTCATCATATGATGTCCAGCAATCATCATTGAGCTTAATGGCATTTTCAATTGGCTTACCATTTTTCATGCTTATGAAAGTTTTAACACCAGCATTCTTTGCAAGAAAAGACTCAAAAACGCCTATGTATGTTGCATTACTTTCATTGGTGCTCAATGCCTTTCTGAATTATTTATTAGCATTTGAGTTGGGTTTAGGACATATTGGTATAGCAATAGGAAGCTCAATTGCTGCTGTTGTCAGCGTACTTATTCTTGAAGTAATTTTGGTAAAGGATGGACTAATTAATCTTATTAATCCATTTAATAAGTTTAATTTTTCTATATTAATACCTTCTATCTTAGTGATAGTTTTTTTAAATTACTCTGCTCAATTTTTTGATTTTTTTGACTTAAATCAGACTGAAAGAGTGTTGGCACTTCTTTTCAAAGTTACAATATCAATATTCATATACTTCATTATTTCAAGAATAATTAGAGGGTATTCTTTTAAAGAATTTTTAAATTAAAATGTACTTAATTAGAGGATTACATAATTTAGATTTTTTTAAAAAATCACATCCAAATCTAATACTCCATGGAACTATAGGAAATTTTGATGGTTTACATAAAGGCCATCAGGCTATTTTGTCAAAAATTAAAAATAAAGCTGAGAAAACGAACGGTTACTCAATAGTTTTTTTTACAGAACCACATGCATCTGAGTACTTTGCTGCTAATAATAACTCGCAAAATGAAGCACCCCCAAGAATTTGTCCATGGAGGAAAAAATTTGAACTTCTTAGAGATTTTGATATAGATTTTGCTTTTTTTCTTAAATTTAATAATTCCTTGAGAAAAATGACTCCTGAAATTTTTATTTCAGATGTATTAGATTCTGTTGGTCTAGCATCTTTAACTGTAGGTGATGATTTTAGATTTGGGGCTAATAGAGCAGGCGATTTTGACCTTTTAACAAAATGGGGCTCAAAGAAAGGTATTGAAGTAATGAATACTGAAACATTTAACTATGAAGATCAAAGAGTTAGCAGTACTAGAATAAGAAAGGCTCTGCTGAATGATGACTTTCAGCTTGCTGAGATTTTATTAGGAAGGCCTTATACTTTTTCAGGAAAAGTAGTCCATGGACAGCATCTTGGAAGAACAATTGGTGTGCCAACAGCAAATATTTGGCTTCCAAAGCAAAAACTTCCTATTTCTGGAGTGTATGCAGTTAGAACTACTTTTGATGGCAAGTCTTTTGATGGCATAGCTAACATGGGAATTAGACCTACAGTGGGTGGCTCTAACCCAGTGCTGGAAGTTCATTTATTTAATTTTGATCAAGAGATTTATTCAAAAAGACTAACAGTACAATTTGTAAATAAAATACGTGAAGAAAAGAAGTTTGAGAACTTAGACATGTTAAAATCACAAATTCAAAAAGACATAACAACTGCAAAAAACTTATTAAAATAAAAAATGACGATTAATTATAGGGATACTCTTAATCTTCCTGAAACAGAATTATCTATGAAAGCGGGCTTACCCAGAAAAGAGCCTGAGATAATTGAATTTTGGAATGATATTGATATCTATAAAAAGTTAAGAGAACTCCATGAAAATGATGAAACTTTTATTCTGCATGATGGACCCCCATATGCTAACGGTTCTATTCATCTCGGACATTCAGTTAATAAGATACTTAAAGATATTACTATTAAATCAAAAACATTCCTTGGAAAAAATGCTCCATATGTTCCTGGGTGGGACTGTCATGGATTGCCAATTGAGCTGAATATTGAAAAGAAGCATGGAAAAAGAAGTGAACTTGTTCAAGATAAGAAAAGTTTTCAGGAAGCTTGTAAGGAATATGCACTCACTCAAATCGAAAACCAAAAAAAAGATTTTATTAGGCTTGGTGTATTTGGTGAATGGGACAACCCATATAAAAGCTTGGATTCAACTTTTGAAGCTGATGCTATTAGAGCTTTGGGTAAAATATACGAATCTGATCATCTTCAAAAGGGTGAAAAGCCAGTTCATTGGTGCCAAGACTGCGGGTCTGCCTTAGCCGAGGCTGAGGTTGAATATCAAGATAAGGTTTCTAAATCTATAGATGTAGCTTTCAAAGTTGATGAACAGAGCATTGATAGTGTAAAAACTGTTTTTGGTTTCTCTGAAAATGAATCTATTTCTTTTATTATATGGACAACTACTCCATGGACAATACCATCAAATGTAGCTGTATGTATTAATCCAGATTTGGAATACACACTTATCAAAATTGATAATTCTCATCATATTATCGCTGATTCGATGATTGAATCATGTTCTGATAGGTGGGGCATTGAGGTTAAGAAGATTTCAACAGTAAAAGGCCATGAATTAGAAGATATTGATTTAATTCATCCATTCATAGATAGAAAATCTAAACTTCTTCATGCTGATCATGTTACCACTGATGCAGGTACAGGGTGTGTTCACACAGCTCCAGCACACGGTATGGATGATTTTTCCATATGTAAAAAAAATAATATTCAAATTATAAAAGCATTAGATAGCAAAGGATTATTTAAAGAAGAAATTGATTTTATTGCTGGTCTGCCTCCATTAAAAGCAGATTCTCTTGTTATAGAAAAAATTGATGAAGTTGGTGCATTGATTAATTGTGATGATTATCATCATTCATATCCTCATTGCTGGAGACATAAAACACCTTTGATTTTTACCTCCACACCTCAGTGGTTTATCTCAATGGACAAAGGAGGTTTGCTTAAGAATGCTCTTGGAAGCATTAATGAAGTCAAATGGGAGCCTTCATGGGGTCTGCAAAGAATTGAGAGTATGCTTACTGATAGACCAGATTGGTGTATTTCAAGACAAAGAAAGTGGGGTATTCCAATAACATTACTAATTCATAAAGATACTGGTGAAATTCATCCTGATCAGGGCGAATTATTTAAAAAGTTTGCTGATGTTATTGAAAAAAATGGAATTTCTGCATGGGATAGTCTTGATTTGAGCGATTTTATAGATAGCAGTGACTCATATGTAAAAGTTCAAGATACTTTAGATGTTTGGTTTGATTCTGGTGTTACTCACAGTACGGTTTCAGAAAAAAGATTTTCAGATGATGTTATTGCAGATCTTTATCTAGAAGGCTCAGACCAGCATAGGGGATGGTTTCAATCATCTTTGCTAACAAGTATTGCAATGAAAGGACGTCCGCCATATAAGGCAGTCCTTACTCATGGTTTTGTTGTAGATGAAAATGGAAGAAAGCAATCTAAATCCTTAGGCAATGTTGTTTCACCTCAAAAAGTTTGGGATAACTTGGGTGCAGATATATTAAGGTTGTGGGTAGCCTCAACCGATTTTAGAAGTGAGATGGTTGCTTCCGATGAAATTTTAAAGCGAGTATCAGATCAATATAGAAGAATCAGAAATACCTTTAGGTTTATTCTTGGAAACCTAAGTGATTTTAATGAGAGTGAAAAAGTTGAATTCAAAAATCAAGTAGAGCTTGATAAATGGATAATTACTCAAGTTCAAGATTTAGAGCATGATGTCATAAATCACTACGAATCATATTCCTACCACAATGTTGTTCAAAGACTCCATAATTTTTGTGTGAATGAGCTGGGCGGCATTTATTTAGACATAGTTAAAGATAGACTCTATACATGTAAGCAAGACTCTATTGCAAGAAAATCATGTCAGACAAGTTTAGATTATGTCTTAAATGTAATGGTTAGATTGATTGCGCCAATCCTATCATTCACTTCTGAAGAAATATGGCAAACTCATAAGAGCCTAAAAAATCAAAATGAATCTATCTTTTTGTCCCAATATATACAAGATCAAAAAGAAGAAGCTCAAAACATTACCAATGATGATTGGAAAAGAATTTTTGAGATAAAAGACTTAGTTAATCAATCAATTGAAAGTCTAAGAAATGAAAATAAATTAAAAGGCTCTCTTGATGCAAATGTCAGGATTACAGCTAATACAGAAGACAAGCTGATTTTAGATAAGCTAGGAGAGGAGCTGCATTTTGTTTTTATTTCTTCAAATGCATCTGTTGAACAAGGAAAAGATTTGGTTATAAATATAGAACAAATTGAGGAAGAAAAATGCTCAAGGTGTTGGCATAGAGATGCAAGCGTTGGTAAGAGCAATGCTCATCCTGGGATTTGTTCAAGATGTGAGGAAAATATAGTCTCAACTGGAGAAATTAGATCTTTTGTTTAAAAGTAAATATTTTTTATATATTTTAATTTTTATTTTTTTTGATCTATTCTCAAAACACTTAGCATTAAATTATTTAAATCATTCAACATCAGTTGAATTTATCCCCTTTATTGATTTTTATCTAACCTTTAATTCAGGAATAGCTTTTGGATTTTTAGATCTTGGCTCTAGAGCAATGTCTAACATGCTCACCTTTGCTGGAATCTTAATTGTTGCTTATATGTTGGTACTTTTAAAAAATGAAAATGACAACACAAAAAAATTAGCTTTATCGATAATTATTGGAGGAGCGCTTGGCAATATATTTGATAGATTGCCTGATGGATACGTTACTGATTTTCTTCATTTGAAAATTAATAATTTTTCTTTTTTTATTTTTAATATTGCTGACGCATCAATTACTATTGGAGCAGTGCTTTTAATTTATTTGGAGCTATTTAAGAAAGATAATGCCTAGTCATGGTAAAGAAATAAAGCTAGCAAATCCAAGAGGATTTTGTGCTGGAGTTGATAGGGCTATTGATATAGTTAACAAAGCTTTAGAAATCTATGGCAGTCCAGTATATGTAAAACATGAAGTAGTTCACAACAAACATGTCGTTGAAGATTTAAAAAATAGAGGAGCAGTATTTGTAGAGGAGATTGATGAGATACCAGATAACTCTCTGGTTATTTTCAGTGCCCACGGTGTTTCAGATCAAGTTGAAGAAACAACAAAGTCTAGGAATCTTCAGTATTTTGACGCAACATGCCCGCTAGTAACAAAAGTGCACATGGAAGTTGTAAGACACGCTAGGTCAGAAAAAGACATTATTTTAATTGGTCACGAAGGACATCCTGAAGTTGAAGGAACTATGGGAAGACACATCAATAAGGAATTAAGTAATATTTATTTAGTTCAGGATGAGAGCGAAGCTTTAAAGATTAATGTTTCTCAACCAGATAATTTAGCTCTAGTCACTCAAACCACACTAAGTGTTGATGATACAAAATCAATTATTGGAATCTTAAAAGAAAGATTCCCAAACATAAAAGTACCAAAAAAGGATGATATTTGTTATGCAACGCAAAACAGGCAAGATGCAGTGAAACAATTAGCCCTAGAATCTGATTATATGATTGTTGTTGGATCAAAAAATAGCTCAAACTCAAATAGATTAAAGGAATTGGCAGAAAAATGTGGATGTAAGTCAGTTCTAATCGATGGTTTTGAAGATCTTAATTTATCTGAATTAGATGGATGTAATAGAATTTCAATCACTGCCGGAGCTTCTGCACCTGAAGAAAGAGTTCAAGAAATTGCTAACGAATTACAAAAATATACTGGAGCATTAATAAATGAAAGCGGAGAAGATAAAGAAAATATTTTCTTTAAGCTGCCTCCCTTATTAAGATAAATGGAAATTAAAAATCATATTCTTCAAGATATTAAGTTTTTAAAATCCCCAAATTTTAATGAAAGACCGAAAAATATTGAAATTAATTTATTGGTTATTCATTCTATAAGCCTTCCTCCAAAAAAATATAACACTGATCATATTGAAAAATTCTTTATGAATGAACTAGATTTTAGATTAGATGATTTTTATAAAGAAATAGATGGTTTAAAAGTTTCTTCTCACTTATTAATAAAAAGGACTGGAGAAATAATACAGTTTGTACCTTTTAATCAAAGAGCTTGGCATGCTGGTGTATCCACATATAAAGGAAGAGATGACTGCAATGATTTTTCAATAGGCATAGAACTTGAAGGCTCCGAAGATGATATTTTTGAGGATATTCAGTACGAAAAATTATCTCAAATTACAGAGATACTATTGCAAGAGTATACTGGTATTAGCAAGGAAGACATAAAAGGTCATTCGGACATAGCTCCTGGTCGTAAAACAGATCCAGGAATCTTGTTTGATTGGGATAGGTATTTAAAAAATGTATAACTTAAGAAAAATGTTTGTGATGCTCTCATTAGGCTTTGGTTCTGGATTGCCATACATACTTCTTATCAGCACCACATCAGCATGGTTAAGAGATGCAGGTGTAGAATTGAGTCTTATAGGATTTTTTGCGTGGATAACATTTGCCTACACAATAAAGTTTATATGGGCTCCACTAGTAGATAGATTTTCAGTTCCATATTTTGCTAGATATGGCCACAGAAAGAGCTGGATAGCTTTAATGCAAATAATAATAATCAGTGCTTTATTATTATTATCAAATATTGATCCTGTTCAAAGTTTTCTATTTTTTTGTGTAGTTGCTGGATTAATTGCTTTTGCAGGTTCTTTTCAAGACATTGCAATAGATGCCTTCAGAATAGAATATGCTCATATCAGTGATCAAGGTAACTTAGCGGCCGCATATCAACTTGGTTATAGATTAGCAATAATAGCCGCAACTTCATTAGCGTTAATTTTTGCTGACTCGAATGGCTGGTCTTTGACTTATAAGTTACTAGCAGCGCTTATGTGCTTAGGTTTTCTTGGGGTTATATTTTCAAGCGAGAATAGAAATCCTGAACTGGGAAAACTCAATTTTTCAAATTCAATTTACGAGCCATTAAAAGATTTCTTTTCTCGCTTTAAATTTTTTATGGCATCAATTTTGTTACTCATAGTTGCTACTTATAGATTAACAGACATAGTGATGGGCCCTATGGCAACTCCTTTTTATATAGATATGGGTTTTACCTTAACTGAGATAGGTGCTGTAGTAAAAGTTGTAGCATTAATAGCATCAATTGTTGGTATTTTTGTTGGCGGTTTATTAATTAAAAGAATAAAAATTTTTAGATCACTGTTAATTGGCGCATTTTTAGTGATGATTACAAATGTCTTATTTGCATACGTTGCAATTACAGAAAAAAATATAATTTCTTTAGCATCTATTGTCGCGATGGATAGTCTTGCTGCTGGTATTGTTGGAACTGTAAATATTGCATTTTTAACAAGCTTAGTATCAAAAAAATATACAGCTTTTCAGTATGCTTTGCTTACAGGCTTTATGACTTTGCCTGGATTTGCTTTAAAAGGCCTATCGGGTGTTTGGGTCGAGTTATTTCAAACATCGTATGGTTTTGAGTATGGCTGGATGAGTTTTTATATAGTTACTTCATTACTAACAATTCCATCAATACTATTGTTGTATTTTAATAGAGCTTTTATGCAGAAACATGAAAGACACTTTATAGATCAATATTTTTCTTAAGTTTACTAATTGTATTTTATTTAAGCATAGTACCAGCTGCCGCTATTCCAAACATAGCAGCTCTAGATTTTCTAAGCGATAAACTGATACATGGTCTAATATTTTTGTTTCTATCTTTTGTTGGCCTCAAATGCCATTTTAGTATTTCTAAAATATTTTTATTAACTATGATATTTAGTTTTGGCCTTACGATTGAGGTAATTCATTATTACCATCCTTATAGATTTTTTGAAATAGCTGACTTAATTGCAAATTTAATTGGAATTTTAGCTGCCTTAGTAATTTTTAATAAAAAAATCATATAAGGTATTGATTTCTGTTATTTAGACCATAACTAGTGTGTTAGTTAATAAACTAACATAAAATTCATTAATTATTTTAATAGGAGATAAAAATGAAATTAAGACCTTTGCATGACAAGGTTCTAGTTAAGAGAACTGAGGAAGAGGAAACTTCATCCGGAGGTATTATTCTTTCAGGATCTGCTAAAGAAAAACCTTCACAAGGTGAAGTAATATCAGTGGGGCCTGGCAAGAAAAATGATTCAGGAGAAGTTGTTCCAGTAAATGTTAAAGCTGGTGATACTGTTCTTTTTGGTCAGTATGCTGGTAACGAAGTAAAAGTTGATGGCGAAGAATATCTAATCATGAGTGAGAGTGATATTTTCGGTGTTATTGAATAATTAATTAATATAAATACTAAGGGAGATTAATAATGTCAGCTAAAGACGTAAAATTTGGAGATAGTGCAAGAAGCCAAATGCTTCAAGGTGTAAATACACTTGCAGATGCAGTTAAGGTAACACTAGGGCCAAAAGGAAGAAATGTTGTTCTAGATAAATCTTTTGGAGCACCTACAGTTACTAAAGATGGTGTATCGGTTGCAAAAGAAATTGAGCTTGAAAATAAGTTTGAAAATATGGGCGCTCAAATGATTAAACAAGTTGCTTCACAAACTAACGATGAAGCAGGTGATGGAACTACTACAGCTACTGTGTTAGCTCAATCAATTGTTAATGAAGGTAACAAAGCTGTTGCTGCTGGAATGAATCCAATGGATTTGAAAAGAGGAATTGATAAAGCAGTTGCAGCTGCTGTTGAGCATGTTAAGGGATTAAGTGTTCCTTGTGCTGACAGTACAGCTATTGCACAAGTTGGAACTATTTCAGCTAATGGCGATCATGCTGTTGGTGAAATCATTGCTGAAGCAATGGAAAAAGTTGGTAAAGAAGGTGTTATCACTGTTGAAGAGGGCAGCGGTATTGAAAATGAATTAGATGTTGTTGAAGGTATGCAATTTGATAGAGGTTATCTATCTCCATACTTTGTAACAAATCAAGACAATATGACTGTTGAACTAGACAGCCCATTAATTCTTCTTTTTGATAAAAAAATCTCAAACATTAGAGACTTATTACCTTTATTAGAATCTGTAGCAAAAGCTGGAAAGCCACTTTTAATAATTGCAGAAGATATTGAAGGTGAGGCATTAGCAACATTAGTTGTGAATAACTTAAGAGGTATTGTTAAAGCAGCAGCATGTAAAGCACCTGGATTTGGTGACAGAAGAAAAGCTATGTTAGAAGATATTGCTATTCTTACTGGCGGTACTGTTATATCTGAAGAAGTTGGCCTTTCTTTAGAGGGAGCTACAATTGAAGATTTAGGAACTGCAAAAAGAGTTGTTCTTAACAAAGATAATGCAACAGTTATCGATGGAGCTGGAGATGAAAAAGATATCGCAGCTAGAGTTAATCAAATTAGAGCCCAAATAGAAGACACTTCATCTGATTACGATAAAGAGAAGCTACAAGAAAGAGTTGCTAAACTCGCTGGTGGTGTTGCAGTAATTAAAGTTGGAGCAGGATCTGAAGTAGAAATGAAAGAGAAAAAAGCTAGAGTGGAAGATGCTTTACACTCAACTAGAGCTGCTGTTGAAGAGGGTGTAGTGCCTGGCGGTGGTTCTGCTTTAATCAGATGCTTAGAAGCAGTTGAAAAAGTTGCTGGCGATAATGATGATCAAAACGTTGGTGTTAATATTGCTAGAAAAGCTTTTGAAGCACCACTTAGACAAATCGTTTCAAATGCTGGTGAAGAATCATCAGTAATTCTTGCTAACGTAAAAGATGGAAAAGGCTCTTATGGGTTTAATGCATCTACTGGTGAATATGGTGACATGATTGAAATGGGTATTCTTGACCCTGCAAAGGTAACAAGAACAGCTATTCAAGCTGCTGGTTCAGTAGCAGGAATGATGATCACTACTGAAGCGATGGTAACTGATATTCCTAAAGAAGATGCTCCTATGCCTCCAATGCCTGACATGGGCGGAATGGGTGGTATGGGCGGAATGATGTAATCATTTAATGTTCATTATCAAATGGGGCTTTTTAGCCCCATTTTTATTAGATTTAAAGTAAAATTTATTTTAATATACGATAAAGCATATTTATAAGGAGAGTCATGGATATTTTAACCGATCAAGCTTTTTTTAGATCCTTTCATATTTTATTTGGTATAGCCTGGATAGGGTTACTTTATTACTTTAACTTTGTTCAAGGTGAGTATGTAAAAGTTGCTGATCCAGATGCAAAAGCTGATGTATTCAAAAAACTTGCACCTAATGCATTGTGGTGGTTTAGATGGGCTGCACTGTTTACATTTTTAACTGGAGTTATTTTGCTTCATCAAATATCTGTGAGAATAGGAACAGAAATTATTCTTGGTGCAACAATGGGTACCCTTATGATGCTTAATGTTTGGGGTATTATTTGGAGAAATCAAAAGATTGTTTTAGGTATGAAAGAAGGCGATGCTGCAGTTGCTGGAGCAAAAGCAGGACTTGCATCTAGAACTAATACACTTTTTTCAGTACCAATGCTTATGTACATGGTCTATTCAGTTCATGGCGGCGGAGTAGATATCAGCATGAATGCTGTATTGATTGGACTAGCAATTATTTTTGCAATTGAAGCTAATGCAATTTGGGGAAAAATGTTACCAGCGATTACTTCTGTAAGAGCAGTAATAATATCTTCATTTGTTTTAGCTGTTGTAATGAAAGTTATTACTGATTTTATGTAAATTTATAATTATATTTGTTTTAGGGGAGCTTTAGCTCCCCTTTATTTTTAAATACTTTCTAAAATAACAAAAAATCATATAGAATGACCTCAAAAATATAGGAAATTACATGGACAAAAAGCCAAGCGAAACTGAAGTACTAGAAGCAGTAAGAAAGCTTATTTTATGGGCAGGAGATGATCCTGAAAGAGAAGGTTTAATTGAAACACCTAAAAGAGTAGCTAAAGCATATAAAGAGTTCTTTTCGGGCTATCACGAAGATCCTTTTGAAATTTTAAATAAAACTTTTGAAGAAGTTGAAGGTTATGACGATGCTGTTATTGTAAGAGATATAAGAGTTGAATCTCATTGTGAGCATCATATGGTTCCAATTATAGGAGTAGCTCATGTAGGTTATATCCCAAACAACAGAGTGGTTGTAATAAGTAAATTAGCTAGGCTTGTAGATGTATTTGGTAAAAGATTGCAAACTCAAGAAACTATGACAGCTCAGATCGCAGATACAATTAATGATGTTCTTCAACCAAAAGGGGTTGCAGTTGTAATTGATGCTAGTCATGGATGTATGAGCACTAGGGGTATCCATAAAACTGAATCAAGTACTATTACTTCAAGAATGCTAGGTATATTTAGAGAAGATAATAAAGCTAGAGAGGAATTCATTAATTTAATTAATTCGCCTAAGAAATTTTAAATGAACTCTAACAAGATACTGCGATCAAGTATCAGTCCATCAGTACCAATAATTCTAGCTTCAGGCTCTGAGAGCAGAAGGATTATGCTTGAAGATGCGGGTTTAGATTTTAAAGTTTCTTCTTCTGATGTAGATGAGGATATTCTTAAACAACAAATGGTTGGAATGCCTTTTGAAAACAAGTTGTGAAGCTAGCATCAGCTAAAGCTGAAGAAGTAAGTATTAAGAATCAAGATCATATTGTCATTGGCGGTGATCAAATGTGTGTTTGCAACGATAAAATCTTTGACAAGCCAGGCTCTGTTGAAAAAGCAATAAATAATCTGCAAGTTTTATCTGGAACAACCCATCATCAATATAGTGGTATCTGTATTTTTAAAAACGGTGAATCATTATGGGAGTATTATGAAGCTGTCGAAATGAATATGCATAAATTGTCAGATGAAGAAATTATTAATTACGTAAAATTAGAAAATCCTATTCATGCAGCTGGTGCATATAAATTTGAATCTTTAGGATGTAACTTATTCTCATCTGTGAATGGTTCCTCATATACAATAAGAGGAATGCCTTTGTTACCCTTGCTAAGTAAATTAAGGGAAATGGGTGTAATAAATCTAGAACAATCTGTTAATTAAATGAAAATTTTTAATACTCATTCTGGAAAAAAAGAGGACTTTATTCCTATAAATCCAGAGCATATCAAAATCTATGCCTGTGGCCCAACTGTCTACAACTATGCTCATATCGGAAATGCAAGAATGGCAGTTGTTTTTGATACTTTGGTCAGAGTTTTAAGAGATATCTATCCAAAAGTTACTTATGTCTCAAATATTACCGACATTGATGACAAAATTATTGATGCTGCAAATGAGCTAAAAGTTCCAATAGAAGAGATAACTAATAAATATACAAATATTTATAACGAAGATATGTCAAAGCTTTTAGTGATGGCTCCAGATATTCAACCAAAAGCTACTGAATACATTCCAGAAATGATAGCTCTTATTAATGATTTAATAGATAAAAATCATGCATATGAAAAAGAAGGACATGTTTTATTTCATGTGCCTTCGTATGAAAATTATGGAAGCCTTTCAAAAAGAAATCGTGAAGAACAGATTGCTGGAAGTAGGGTTGAAATTGCACCATTTAAGAAAGATCCAGCTGATTTTGTTTTATGGAAGCCAAGCAATGACAAACAACCAGGCTGGGACTCACCGTGGGGATATGGAAGACCTGGCTGGCATACAGAATGTTCTGCAATGTCTGAAAAAACATTAGGGCTTCCTTTTGATATTCATGGTGGCGGAAGAGATCTTACATTTCCTCATCATGAAAATGAGATTGCTCAAAGTTGTTGCTCATCTGCTGATATTAATAATCCAAATTCATATGTAAATTATTGGATGCATAATGGTTTTGTAACAGTAAACGGCGAAAAAATGTCCAAATCTCTTGGTAACATTTCTTTGGTTAAAGATTTAACATATTCAAATCATGGAGAAGTAGTTCGACTGGCACTTCTTTCATCTCATTATAGACAGGCTCTTGATTGGAACGAAAAAGTTATTCATCAGTCCAAAAGATTACTAGATAAACTATACAACTTGTTGAATGAAATTAAAGAGGTTGAACCATCAAAAGATTTAAGTTTGTCTGACAGTTTTATATCACCTCTTTTAGATGATCTAAATACTCCAGGCTTAATTGCAAATCTCAACAAGATGATTAAAGATTTTCATTCAATATCTGAAAATGAATTACCTGTATTTAAGACTAATTTATTAGAGCAACTAATCTAATTGGAGTATGTCAGTCTTCTTATGAGGATTGGGTGTCTGTAAAAAATGAAAATATTGATGAAGAGAAAATTAATATACTTATTGCAGAAAGACTAGAGGCAAAAAAAATTAAAGACTTTGAAAGGGCAGATCAAATAAGACAAGAGCTTATTAGATATGAATATTGAAATCAAAGATCATCAACAAGGAACTGACTGGAGTGTGAAGTCATGATTCCTGCAAAATCTTCTAACTATGACCTTCCAGACTCATATGACCATATCGAACAAACTTTAATCACAGCTGATCAAATTCTTTCTGATGCAGTCGAAAATGCAAAAACTCTTTTTCATTCACCGACAGTTTCATCTATTGAGGATTCAAAAATTGTTTCTCGTGTTATGGTTTTAAGAGAATTTAATCTTAAAGAGAGATTTATGAGATTTCATACTGATTATAGAGCTCCTAAAATAAAACAATATAAAAAAAATAGCACAGCTACTGTTTTAGGCTACGATCCATTATTAAAGGTTCAAATAAAATTGCAAGGTACAATAGAATCTCATTATCATAATTCTGTTACGCGAAATGCATGGGATGGCTCAACAACTAGGTCTAAAAAGTGTTATTCGGTTAGGGGAGGCTCCTCTTTTAAGATAGATAACCCCAATGAATATGATCTTAAGGATGGTAATATTGAGGATGGATATATGAATTTTGCTGTATTAATCTTTCAATTTGATTCATTGGAATTTCTTCACCTAAAAAGTTCTGGGCATAGGCGTGCTCTCCATAGTTGGGATGATAATTATAAATCTCAATGGCTTGTTCCATAAAATATATTTTTCAATTCAAAAAAACTTTCAATTCTAAAAACAAAAAAAGTTTATTAATGTATTATTAAAACTTAATTTTTATTTGGGAGAGAGAAATGAAAAAATATTTATTAAGTATTTTATTTATATTTTCAACAGGGCTTGTTTTTGTGACGGACATTCAAAGCTGAAAAAAAGTAATTGCAAAAATTTAAAAAATATTGGGATGCAAGGAATTAGTGCTGATTGGTCATCAGTTGTTGCAATGAGCAGTTCTTCTGGAATGTTAAATACAAATTCTGATGGCAGTTTTCATAAACCAAAAACTATTCAAACAGTCTGCAGATTGGGAAAATCAAAGCGTTGGTGGAACTGGAGTAATTAACGTTCATGCACCTGAAGCATACCAGTTAAACAAAGATACAGTTTTTGTAAGATATTATGCAGAAGGTGTTGTTCCTGATGGAAATGGAGGAATTAAACCATACAGAACAAGAGTAACAGGTGTTTGGGTAAATGAGAAAGGTAGTTGGGTAATAAAGACAATGCATTTTTCATCAGCAGCTTATGGTGGGACTCATCAAACTGTAGCATCAGATTTTGAGGATTGATGATATGAAAAAATTTTTGATTATAAATTTATCTTTTATCTTTTCAGTTTTTATAATTGCTGATGAAGTTGATTCTTCTGATTCTGAGTCTAAGGGTTATATTTTAATGTCAACTTATGAAATGGCCTATGGAGGAAAGTTTAAAGATCTTGAAAAGAATTTAATTGAAGAAACAAAAGCTGGAGTAAAAGATGGTTATGATGCTTGTTCTCTATATAGACATGTTCAAGGTTCACAAAGAGCTTTTTATATGGTCTGTAGTTTCAAAACAATGGAACAATTTGCAAAAATAATGAATGTTGAAAGAGATTACAGTAATGATAGACAACTATTTGCATCACATACTGATCATATACTTGCAAGAGTTACAACAGAGTTAGATGGTCCTCCGCCATTTGTAATGTTTGCAAAATGGCGACCGGGACCAAATCTTTCTATGACAGGTTTCTCCGACAGAATGTCTGCTTTTCAAAAAGCATTCTCAAAGAGTTTTGGCGGTTGTAATGAATTTATTCATGCATGGGGACCAGAGTATGCAGGCTATCTTGCATGTGGTTTCAATAACTGGTCAGATTTTGCTAAGGCTACAGCTGCTGCAGATGAAAATGTTGTTGAAGCAATTTCATCTTTTCCGGTAACAGGAATTGTAAATCATTCTGATGAGCTTCTTGTAAGGGTATACCCTGAGTAATCATCTTAAAAATAAAAAGCCAGCGCAAGCTGGCTTTATTAAACCTATATAGAATTCAGTATTTACCTATATAATACTGCATATGAATATTACATTGCCTGATGGTAGCATAAGAAAAATGGAGACCGGTTCCACTGGTCTTGATTTAGCTAATGATATTGGTCCAGGTTTGGCTAAAGCTGCCATTGCTGTTTCTGTAAATGGTATTCAAAAGACTTATGTGATCCTATTAATGAAGACTCAGAAGTTTCAATAATCACTATTGACTCAGATGAAGGTCTTGAAATTATGAGACATACTCTTACAGCACAAGTGCTTGCAAGAGCTGTTAAAAACTTGTATCCAGATACAAAATTGGCTATAGGACCAACTATCAAAGATGGTTTTTATTATGATTTTGAATTTGTAAAACCTATCGCCTCCTGATGACTTAGATAAAATTGAAAAAGAGATGCATAAAATTAGTAAATTCAAAGTCATCGATTACAAAAAAATTGTATACCAAAAAAGATGCACTTAAAGTTTTTAATTCGGCTGGAGAGTCATATAAAGAATCTATTATTGAAGAGTCTGAACAAGAGGATAATTTTCAATTGTATTATCAAGATGATGATGCTTTTGTAGATTTATGTAGAGGCCCTCATTTACCAAGTCTAAAACATATTGGAGCTTTTAAGCTAACCAAACTTGCTGGAGCATACTGGAAAGGAGATTCAAAAAATAAAATGCTTACAAGAATTTATGGAACAGCATGGAAAAATGAAAAAGATTTAAATGCTTATCTTCATTCTATAGAGGAAGCTGAAAAAAGAGATCATAGAAAAATCGGAAAAGAAATGAATCTATTTCATTTTCAAGAAGAAGCACCTGGAATGGTTTTTTGGCATCCAAACGGATGGACTGTATATAGACTTTTGCAGGATTTTATGAGAGATAAGCTTCAGGCATTTGATTATCAAGAAATAAATACTCCGTTGGTTGTTGATAGAAAATTATGGGAAGCATCAGGTCATTGGGATAAATATAGAGAAAATATGTTTATAACTGAAATAGATGAAGAGCATGCAAATGAAAAAAGAACCAATGCATTAAAACCAATGAACTGCCCATGTCACGTTCAAGTGTATAACCAGGGATTAAAGTCTTATCGAGATTTGCCAGTGCGCTATGCTGAGTTTGGTTCATGTCATAGATATGAAGCATCTGGAACAATGCATGGACTTATGCGAGTAAGAGGTTTTACTCAGGATGATGGGCATATTTTTTGTACAGAAGAGCAAATTGAGACAGAAACAAAACTTTTCATAGAACTTCTTTCAAGCACATATAAAGACTTAGGGTTTGAAAAGTTTGATATCAAGCTATCAACTAGACCTGAAACAAGAGTTGGTTCTGATGAAGTATGGGATAAAGCAGAAAGCGCTCTGGAATCAGCAATTAAAAAGTTAGATCTCCCCTATGAAATAGAAGAGGGTGATGGAGCCTTTTATGGTCCAAAATTAGACTTTGTCTTAACTGATGCCATAGGACGAGAATGGCAGTGTGGCACTTTTCAAGCTGACTTTAATTTACCAGATAGACTTGACGCTGAGTATGTTGGAGAAGATGGTCAAAAGCATCGACCGGTTATGATTCACAGGGCTGTATTAGGATCATTTGAAAGATTTATTGGAGTATTAATTGAAAATTATTCAGGCAAATTACCCTTTCTGGTTAGCTCCGGTACAGGTTGCTGTAGCAACTATTATCTCTGATGTTAATGACTATGCATCTGATGTTATTAATCAGTTAGAGAAACATGGTATTAGATGTCATGAAGATTTTAGAAATGAGAAGATAAGTTATAAAGTCAGAGAGCATAGTGCTGCAAAAGTACCAGTGATTATGGCATTAGGTAAAAGAGAAAAAGAATCACAAACTGTTTCAATTAGAAGAATTGGTAGTGATAAAACTACAAGCATGAGTTTAGAAGATGCCGTAAAAGCATTAACTGTAGAAAATTCAATTCCAATTTAATTTTTATGATGATCTTAAGAAGATTATTTATTCTCCCAATAAGATTTTATAGATACTTTATATCTCCCTTATTTCCACCATCTTGTAGATTTAATCCAACATGTTCTCAGTATGCTATTGAATCAATTGAAGAATTTGGAATTTAAAAGGGAGTATTTTAGCCATTAAAAAGAATATCTAAATGTCATCCTTGGTATAAACCAAATTAAATAACTTATCGTTAAACTAATCAAACTTAATTTAATATCTATGTTTTATATTTAAACATATTTAATATATCTAAAAAATATGTATATATATAATAAATAATGCTATAGTTTTATATAGAATATACTTTCAGTAATGCCAATTAGGGGGGTTTATTATGAAAAAGTTTTCAAGATTTTCTTTAGTTTCACTAAGTTTTCTATTTTTATTTTCAACACATATTTTTTCTCAAGAAGTTAGAAGAAGTAGTTGTTACTGCTACTAAGAAAGAAGAATCAGTTCAAGATTTAGCTTTGTCTATAGAAGCTTTTACTTCTGAAAGCATCACTGAAAATATGATTGAAGATTTTAGCGATCTTGCAGAAGTTGTTCCAGGATTGATTATGGATAAAGGAATTGGCTCAGGTGCAAGTTATTCGATAAGGGGTACTGGATCATACGGTGTTGGTGCTGCTGTTATTGGATCTGTTGTTACAGCTATAAATGGACATAATTACAATTCATCATCAATTGCTGATATTGGTTTTTTTGATGTTGAAAGAATCGAAGTTTTAAAAGGTCCTCAAGGAACTAAATTTGGAAGAAACGCTGTGGCTGGACTTATTAATATGATTACAGCTAGACCAACAAGAGAATTTGAGGGGGCATATAGTATTGAGCTAGGTAACCTTTCAACTACACAATTTAATGGACATGTAAATATACCAATATCAGAATCGATGAGATCAAGGTTTGCAGTAGTTAGTAAGAAAAGAGATGGTACGACATATAATATTCATACAAAGAATTATTTTAACGATATTAATTCCTGGGGAGCAAGATTCTCACTAGATTGGGATATCGGTGATTCAACTATTTTAAAATTTACAACAGAACATTTTGAAGGAGATGATAATAGAACCAATGTAGGTACTGCAGTTTGTCAATCAGATCCATTTTTTGGTTGTAATCCTTTAGTAACTGGTCAACCTAACCAAACTCCAGATTCTAGGGGTACCACAGCTGCTTTATTTAATTTAATTGCAGCCTTAGACTTTACTGCTGATAGGAATTCTTATGCAGGGGCAATAATGCCAAACACTTTTAGAGAAGCAAATTTAAACAGAGACCCTGTTCATCAACAAACCTCACAATCTTCTAGCTTAGAACTTAATCATGAACTTTCTGATGAATTGTTATTGAATGTTCAAATAACCTATAACCACAGAGATTATTATCACTCTAATGATAATGATTATTCTGTATCAAATGGTTCTTTTCCAGGTCTTGCAGCTATACCTGGATTTCCTATGACTTGGAATGGTTGTTTTGGTGGCTATAACGGAACTGGTTTTTGTGAGAACGTTGATTCAGATAGAACATACGAATTTGCAGTAGTGCAAACATACGGTACACAATTTGAAGTTTCATTAATATCTGACTTTGATGGACCTTTTAACTATACAGTTGGTGCTTATACTTTTAATTCAAAGAATCATAATGTTTATCAAGTACAAACAGCTTCTTGGAATATGATTAGTAAGGCAGTTCAGCACCCATACAATGATGCATTATTTGGTGGTGCACTAACTGGATATGGAGGTACTGATTTCTTTACAGCTTTAGTTTTAGGAGCTCCTGCAACCTTAGCTCCAGCTGGGCTAATGGCATTATTAATGTCTCAACCAAAATATGAAGTCCCAATTGAAATTTCTGGTTATATAAATGATGATCATGTTCGCACCGAATCGACTGCATTTTTTGGTGAAATATATTATGACTTCTCAGATGTAACTAAGTTAACATTAGGATTGAGATACAACGATGATACTGTTACTGATAATCTAATGTCTTGTCTGACTATGTTAGGTTGCGATGTATACCCATTATCACAAAGATTAACTGGTGAGTATGGATTTTTCCCTACAACGGTTGTTGAATCAGATGATGCTTTAGCATACAAATTAGCTCTTCAACATGATTTATCAGATAACGTAATGGTATATGGAAGTTATACAACAGCAACAAAAGCTGGTGGTAATAATCCTAACGAAACCGGAACACCAGATCCTTATGATCCTGAAGAAACTGGAGTGTTTGAACTAGGTATTAAAGAGTATTTTAATGGATGGTGCTTGCTTATTAAATGCAACATATTTTGATAATTCAACAGATGGAATGTTAATTTCATCAATTGTTAATGCTGGATCAAGAAATAATAATGTTGATGCAGAAATTCAAGGTTTTGAAGGCAATATGATTTTTTTTTAAGTGAAATACCAGACTTGATGCAACATGGCTTTTTGTTGAATCTGAAATTAAAGATTTTTCATTAATTGATCCATTAAATATAAATAATCAACAGCAATTTATCTGCTCCTGTTAACGTAGATCCTCAAGGTATTATTAAGATATGTTGTTACTGATAAAGGATTGTTTTATTTAAATCTGCTGGTTACATGTGTACTGAAGCATTTAATCCAGCTTGGAGGAGTGCCATGTCCTTGTTGGTGGTTTAGGAACACCTGTTGATGTATCTGGAAATCAGCTTCCACAATCACCTGAAAAATCATACAGCTTAGCATTAAATCAAGATTTTAATTCTCTAATGGTGTTACAACAGCAAGATTACTTATAGATATCAAGTCTGAAAGAGAAGGTAATGTATTTAATTATGATAGATCTAGAATGCCAGAACACGATTTCTTTGATTTAAGTATTACCTATAAACCAAATGATAAAGATTGGTATTTTTCTTTATATGTTAAAAATATTCAGATGAAGTTATTTATTGGTACATGGGCAGCAGCAAGTGCTATTCAAGGTGGTGCTCAATTTGCAACTTATACTGATCCAAAGAACATGGGGATTATTTCATTTTGGAACTAGTTTTTAATTAATTTAAGTTGAACTAAAAAAGGCTGGATTTCCAGCCTTTTTTTTATTTTTATAAATTATATATAAAATCTATATGCAATTTATATCCATTTTTGCTATCATCTGCCCTAATCTAATCATATTAAACATTTTATATAGGGGACTTTAATGTCAAAACTAAGTGTATTACTAAGAAACGCAATACTTTCAAGTGTTGTAATTATATCATTTGCTGTAACTGCTCAAGAAATTGAAGAAGTTGTTGTTACAGCTACTAAGAAAGAAGAATCAGTTCAGGATATAGCTATTTCAATTGAAGCTGTTTACTGCAGAATCTCTTGATGTTAACCAAGTTTATGATGTATCTGACCTTGCAGAAATTACTCCTGGTTTAGAAACATCTAAAGTTATTGGTTCTGGTTCTGGTTGGACAATTAGAGGTATGGGTTCATTTGGTATTGGTGCTGGTGTTATTGCATCAGTTGTTACAGCTGTTAATGGACATAGTGTCAATGATAGTGTTGTTGCTGATACAGGATTTATGGATTTAGAAAGAATTGAAGTTCTTAAAGGACCTCAGGGAACACTTTATGGTAGAAATGCTGCAAACGGTGTTATTAATTTAATTACAGCTAGACCAATCTAGTGAATTTTGGGAAATTATGATGTTGAGGTTGGTAATTATGGAAAAGTTAAAACTACAAAGCAGTTGTAAATATGCCTTTCTCTGATTCGCTTAAGAACAAGACTTGCTGTTATGTCTAATAAAAGAGATGGTATGGTTAACTAAAACTTAGTAACAGGTAATGAATTTGATGATAGAAATGATATGGCATTTAGGCTTTCAGTTGACTATGATTTATCTGATAGAACACAGGTTCAATTTACATATTCAGAACAAGAAAGTGATGACAATAGATTCCAAGAAGAAGTTTCATTTTGTGCTCAAGATTTTTTTATGGTTGTAATCCTTATGAAAGAGGTGAAATGAATGTTGCTGCTGATACAAGAGGTCATTTTTTGCTGGTGCTTTTGGAATTTGATTGCTCATTTATATCCTGATGAAGTTCAAAACGGTTTTGCTGGACAAACTGGCATCTGATGACTTTACTCAGAGTTGCTTTAAACAGAGAACCAACTCATTTTCAAAAACAAACAGTTGCAAATTTACAAATTAATCATGACCTAACTGATAATTTGCTTTTAACAGCTAAAGTTTCATATGAAACAAGAGATTTTCATCAAAGTGGTGATCAAGATCATCATATTCAACAGAACCATTTTTGGAACAGCTGCTGCTTTAGGCGTTGCCTCCTGTTTCAGGTTATTTATGTTTTGGTGGTGAAAGACAATTTTGTGAGACTGTTGATTCAGAAAGAATTTATGATTTCTCTGACGTAAACATGCATGGTACACAAATGGAAGTTAATATAATTTCTGATTTTGATGGACCATTTAATTATACAGTTGGTTTTATCAAATTGAAAATAGAAATGATAATGTTTATTTAGCTCAAACAGCTGGTTCACAATTTGATGACAAGTTTTGCTGTTCATCCATATAGTGCTGTTGTTCAAGGCTTTAACTGGTATTGACTGGTCTGGTAAAGCTGGTGTTCCTTTTATCAATCAATGTCTTACTTGGTTGGAGTTGCAGGTTAAAATGCTTTATGTTAAGGTGGGGCAGGAGGTCCTTGTGATCCTGCTGGATTACTTGGTGCATTTAATGCTCAAACTGCTGCTAATAATGGATGCCTGATATGTACAGTACCTTGGGAGTTATTACAGGTATTATTAATGATCAAAATGTTGATGATAGTTTCTAGAGCTTTATATGGTGAAATGTATTTTGATCTTTCAGATGATACTAAATTAACTTTAGGTGCTCGTTATCAAGAAGATGATGAGTTGTTCATGGACTTATAACGAAACTGGTGCTCCTATATTGGATGGCAACTGGTGGTTGGCTTAGTTGAAAATAGAGATACTCATTGCCTTTTGTTGATAAAGATACTACAAAAGAAGATGATCAATTTTCATATAAAATTGCTCTTCAACATAATCTTATCTGATGATGTTATGGTTTATGGTAGTTATACAACTGCTGCTAAAGCTGGTGGTGTTAATGCTGGTGATAATCCAACAAATATGATCCAGAAAAAGCTGGTGTTTTAGATCTTGGATTAAAAAGCATTCTAATGGATGGAGCTATGCTTCTTAATATGAATGTATTTAATGCTCAAAATGATGGTTTCCTTGTTGCTGCGGTTGTTAACACTGGAACACAAAACAGAAATATTGATGCTGAATTTACAGGTTTTGAAGGTAATATGATGGTATTTTTATCTGAAACAACTAAAGCTTGAAGCAAACTGGTTATTCTTAGATCATGAAGTTGTATCTGATACTATGTTAATTGATTATCTTAATCCAACAGGTACTCCATTTTTGGATATCTAGGTGTTTGATTCCAGGATTAGCTGGTTTAACAACTGCTGGTGCTAGATGTTAATGGTCTTCAGAGTGGTTTAAATCAGCAGGTTATAACTGTTCTCATCTCAACCAGGCTTTATATATGCATCTGGTTGTCCAGGTGAAGAGGGTTATGCTCAAGATAGTTAAAAGGAAACAATCTTCCTGGTTCTGCTGATGAATCATACGGTATATCATTAACTCAAGACTTTAATAGCGACAATGGTGTAACTTCAGCAAGACTTATCATATAGATATAGAGGTGAGGCTGATTTAAGTATATTTAATATGGAAAGATTAAAAATTAGATGCTCAGAGACACTATGGATTTATTGTTAGATTTACTCCAAATGAGTGATGACTGGTATGCTGGTATATTATGTTAAAAATATTAAGAGATCAGCAGCACATTAAATGCTCTGCGTGAATCAAGTAATGTTGGTGGTGGTTCAATTATTTGGTTCATTTACAGATCCAAGAACATATGGGGTGTTGAATTTGGAGCAAAATTCTAAGATATTATAAAATTTTAAAAAGCCCAGTTTACTGGGCTTTTTTTTTACTTCATACTAAATCAATGCAAGCACTTCCATATAAATCTGAAATAAAAATTGTTTCTAAAGAAATGTGTGATCATAACGGTCATATGAATGTTAATTATTATTATCAACTCTTTGATAGTGTTTATACAGCAATGTATTACAAAGATCTTGGTTTTGATGATGCATATCTTGCAAGTGGCTTTTCTACATTTACCCTTGAAGATAGTATTAGATACTTAAAAGAATTTAAATTAGACGACAAGGTACATCCGTCATTCTATCTTGCAAATGTTAATAAAAAGCTACTTCATTTTGTAGGTATTCTTCAAAATGAAGCTGGAGAATTATCAGCAATATTTGAAACAGTTTTAGCTCATATGGATCTTAAATGCTAGAAAAGGTTACAGAATTTAGTGATCAAAAACTAAAAAAATTACTTGAATATAGATCTTCAAACAAATTAGTAGAAGATCTTCCATTTGATCTAAAATTGAAAATAAGAGATCTAAATGCTAAAAATCTTTTTTATTTTTTTTCTTATTTTTCTCATTTCATCATTTAAATGCAGAAAATATTAGTGTTATGTCTATTAATGCTCAAAACTTATTCGATACTATCGATGATCCTGGAAAAGATGATAAAGCATTTTTACCTATAGAAATGAAGCAATCTAAAAAACACAAAAACTCGTGTAACTCTATTACAGTTAATAGATGGAGGATGGAATGCTTCTTTCAAGACTGGAATGAAGAAACAAAAAATGCAAAACTAAAAATCTTGTAGAAGTAATTATTTCTTATGATAAAAATGGAGCAGATGTAATTGGACTTCAAGAAATTGAAAATATGAATATTTTGGAGCAACTTTTTAATCTTTTACAGCCCTATGGATATATAGATTTTCAATTGCTTGAAAGTACAGATAAAAGAGGGGTAGATACAGCTTTTATAAGTAAATACAAGATCTCTAATCCAAAACTACACTATGTAAACTTCTCCCCTAATTTTGAAACCATAGATACTAGACCAATATTTGAGGTTGAAATAAATTTTAATGAAAAAATATTAAAGTTTTATAACGTTCACTTTCCTTCAAACTTTCATCCAGCACAAATGAGGATTGAATCATTTGAAAAGTTAAAAGAATTAATAGCTAGTCATTCTGAGCCATCAGTAGCTTTGGGTGATTTTAATCTTACCAAAAAGGACGATAAGAAATTTGATGTATATAAAAATCAAGAAGATTATTGGTATGTTGCACACAGAGAAGGTTGCGGTTCATGCTTGGGAACCTATTACTATAGTAGAGGCAAGTCATGGGATTATCTTGATACTATAATGGTTTCAAGGAATAGAGGAGTTGAATTTTTGAAGAGGGCTCTATAAATGTTTTTAAAATAGATTTTAATACCTATCTAGATACAGGAAAAGCCACATTGGTTTAATTCAGAATCTAAAACAGGAGTTTCTGATCACTTCCCATTTGTTGCAGAAATAAACTTAAAATTAATTAGTTATTTTCTCCAGCCACCTCTATCAAAAATTCTTAAGTAAGTTAGCTGATCATGTTCAGAAAGATTTATAACCTTACAATAATCACCAGATTGAACTAAGAACAACATCTCCAGCTGTTAAGTCATATGAATCTTTATGCTCGACACCATATGATGGGTCAGATCCATGACCTTCATCAGAGTTCATGTATTCAACAATTTCCATTGAGCCTCTACCATTAGTAATAACATAAACAACATCAGAATTAATTAATTTATGTCCTTGTGTGGACTTACCAGGCTGTATAACTGTTTTACTAGCTATAACTCTTTCAAGTAGATCGTTTGTCCATACTGCATAGTCTTCATTTACATTGTGTGGCGAACCGCCAACTCTAAAATTATTATATTTTTTTGCCATAATATTTATAAGTCCTTTTAAATAATTATAGTTATTTTAATTAAACATGCTAGTAAATACTTCTTTAGCCTGTTGTTATTGTTTCATATAAAATATAATGACAGTGCGCTTATTTGATATCAGCTTGCCGGCGCAAAAAAATTGGCTAAAGAGAACTTATAACTATCTTCTCTCAGTTGATGTTTTAATATTTTTTTAAGGAAACATTATGAGCAAAACATATACAAACCCAGAAACGATTGGACTTCATGCCGGATGGAGGAAGGACGATAATACTAACTCAGTAGCAGTACCAATTCATCAAACAACAAGTTATCAGTTTGATAATACAGACCATGCTGCAAATTTATTTGCTTTATCAGAGCTAGGTAATATTTATTCAAGAATCATGAATCCAACCTGCGCTGTGCTTGAAGATAGAATAGCTGCTTTAGAAGGCGGTGTTGGAGCATTAGCTGTAGCATCAGGACAAGCTGCATCAGCATATGCAATCCAAAACATTGCAAAGAATGGAGATAATATTGTTGCTTCATCTCATTTATATGGTGGAACATATAACCAATTTAAAAATGTGTTCTCAGACATGGGAATTGAGGTCAGATTTGTAGATCCAGCTGACCCACAAAACTTTGCTAATGCCACTGATGATAAGACTAGAGCATATTATGGTGAAGTTTTACCAAACCCAAGTTTTGAGGTATTCCCTATATCTGAAGTGGCTGAAATTGGCAGACCTTTGGGAATACCATTAATTGTTGATAATACAGCTGCACCTGTAATATGTAAGCCCTTTGATCACGGAGCTGCTGTAGTAATTCACTCCACAACTAAATTTATAGGCGGTCATGGAACTTCAATTGGTGGAATTATTGTTGATAGTGGTAATTTTGATTGGGAAGCTTTTCCTGAAAGACAACCTGCATTAAACAATCCAGATCCTTCATATGCTGGAGCTGTTTGGACTGAAGCTGTAAAGCCGCTTGGACCTATTGCTTATATACTTAAAGGCTAGAAAACTATTCTTAGAGATATGGGTGCTGCCATGAGTCCATTTAATGCATTTATGTTCATTCAAGGTTTAGAAACGCTTGCACTAAGAATGAGAGAGCATTCAAGTAATGCAGAAAAAGTTGCTGATTATCTATCAAACCATGAATCTGTTGAAAGAGTTGGCTATCCTTCAAAAATGGATGGTTACGCTAAAGAAAGAGCTGACAAGTACCTAACTAAAGGGAATGGTGCTCTTATGGGCTTTGAGATAAAAGGTGGCGTAGAGGCAGGAAAGAAATTTATTGATGCTTTAGAGATGGTCTACCATGTTGCCAATATTGGCGATTCAAGAAGTTTAGCCATTCATCCTGCAAGTACTACTCACAGTCAGTTAAATGAAGAAGAGCTTCTCTCAGCTGGTGTTACACCTGGATATGTAAGATTATCAATTGGTCTTGAGCATGTTGATGACATTATTGCTGACTTTGAACAAGCTTTAGCAAAGATATAATTTAATCTTGAGCCAAGAATTAGTTACTTACATAGTTCTTGGCTCAAAATCTAGACTTCAGGGAATTAAGCTTCCTGCTAATAGTAAATTTGAAGAATATGTATCCTTAAATTTTGATTCAAAACATAAGATTCTAGAAAAATTAGACCAACTGATTACTGCTTCCCAAGGTGAATTAATAGTTCTATTGCCTCCATCATCTTATCCAAATAACCTAGCTAAAGAAGCTTTAAAGAAAATTGCTTTAATTGGCTTATCCTCATGGGGGTGGTTTGAATATAATTCAAAAAGAAAAAACTTAGTTCAAAATATTAAAAAAGTTAATACTCTAATAAGAAGTATCCCAGATTTAGAACAGGGTATTTATTTTACAAAAAGATTATATTTTTCTGTTGGCGGGTTTGGTTCTATAGAACCAAATATTTTTTCAGAAATATCAAAAAGACTATATTCTAGAATAGATCCACAAAAACCATTGCCAGCACTTATAATAAGAACAAAAAATCTTCAACTTGATTAGATTATGAACGCCCTAGTTAAAGCACAAAATTTAAGCTACAAAATTAATGACAAGAAATTGTTTCAAGGTATATCTTTTGAACTTTTAAAAGGAAAAGCATTACATATTCAAGGTGAAAATGGCTCAGGAAAAACAACACTTTTAAGAATGGTTTGCGGACTTACAAAACCTACAAAAGGCGATTTGATTACTCTGACAGATAAAGAAGTATGTTTTATAGGGCATAAGAACGCTATAAAACAATATCTGAATGTTGAAGACAACCTTGTATTAATGAATTTAAATAATCACCATGACCTTCAAAAATATTTATCAGTATTTGATTTGGATAAATCTCTTGATATAAATATTGCAAATCTTTCATTCGGACAACAAAAAAAAATTGCTCTCCTTAGGCTATTTCTAAATAGATCAGATCTATTAATTCTAGATGAGCCTTGTGTTGGACTGGATACTAATTCACAAGAAATTTTAGTAGATTTTTTAAAAAAAGAACTTTCTAATGGAAAGGGTATTATATATTCATCACATATATTTCTAGATTTTGATTCGGATAGTTTAGGTATTTAGGCCATGCAAGTAATTAAATTTGAATTTCTAAAGCTATTAAAAAAATCTAGAGGTTGGCTTGGACCTATATTAGTTTTTATTTTGATAATGGTTGCTTATCCCCTAACTGTTGAAGTTTCTGATGTTGAATTAAAACAATCTTTTTTTTCAATACTATGGATTGCTGCATTATTAGTAATAATGTTAGCCACAGAGGATATCTTTTTAGAAGATTTTAATGACGGCACCTTGGAACAATATGCAATATTACAAAAAAACTTGTCATTTATTATAGGCTCCAAAGTTTTTGTTTATTGGTTATTTATTGGGGTACCAATATCTATAATAGGCACCATTTTTTGTGTTGGTACAACAAGCCAAACTGCTTTTGGTTATCAAATTCTTCCAGTTTTGTTAGTCTCAACTTATATTTTCATGAATGTCTTTAGTTTTGGAAATGCTTTAAGTTTAACCAAAGGTTCTGTTTTAGGAACTTTAGTAACATTGCCGTTACTTTTACCTTTATTAATTATTTTAGGAAAAGTTGTAGTTGCTATTAATTTTGATTTAAATTATTCAGGCTTCTTACTTCTACTTTTAGGCATCTTATCGATTATAATAATGATTATTCCAATGATAATTTCATATATTATTAGAGCGCATTTAGAATAATTATTTATCATTGAGAATCTATTTATTGTGATAAAAAAATTTATACATCAATTTGCTTCGCCAAAAACCTATATGTTTCAAGTAAACAGAGCATATCCTTATATTTTTTATTTATCACTAATAACATATCTTCTATCAATTTTTGGGGATTATTTTTAACACCTGAGGATTTTGTGCAAGGTAACTCTTACAGAATAATCTATCTTCACGTCCCAGCATCATTTATTTCTCAATCCCTATATTTAGCAATGGCAATTGCAAGTGCTGTTTATCTTATATGGAAAGTTAAGTTATCTGTTTATCTTGTAAGATCTATAGCACCAATTGGTGCAGTCACTACATTTATAGCTCTAATCTCAGGTTCAATTTGGGGGATACCAACTTGGGGCACTTGGTGGGTTTGGGATGCTAGAATTGTATCGACCTTAATCTTATTTATTATGTATTTAGGTCTTATCTCTCTTCATGATTCTTTTAATAACAATGAAAAAGCTGATAAATTTTTATCAATTCTTGTTTTAGTGGGCTCAGTGAATATACCGATAATAAAAATGTCTGTTGAGTGGTGGAGCACCTTGCACCAACCAGCATCTATCACTTTATCTGAAAAACCAGCAATTGATCTAGTAATGCTTTATCCTTTATTTGGTTCAATTATTGGTTTTACTGGGTTGATTGCTTGTTTAGTAATACTTTCATCTAAACTTCAAATTATAAAAAGAGAGAAAAAATAAGTCCTGGGTTAAAGATTATGTTTGATATTGAGTTTAATTCGCTTGCAGAAGCGCTTTTAATGCAAAGCCAAAATGGTCAAAATCATGGCATATACGTTTGGTCCGTTGTCTTAATTGTTACATTATGCATTTCAATTTCTTTTATCTTTTATAAATATAAAATAAAAGAAATTTCTAAAAAAATTAAATGAAACCAGTTCGAAAAAAAAGACTACAAACAGTTTTACTAATTCTAGCTACATCTGCGCTTGGATCTTTTCTTATTATTCGAGCCTTGGATTCAAATTTAGATTTTTTCTATACACCCTCAGAAATCTTTTTAGAGGAAATTCCAGAAAATAAAAGAATAAAAATTGGAGGCATGGTTTTAGAAAGCTCAGTAATAAGAGAGAAAACTAAAATATCTTTTATTGTTACAGACTATCAAGGCTCAATTAATGTTGAATTTGATGGAATAGTGCCAGATTTGTTTAAAGAGGGCAGTGGTGTTGTTGTGTTGGGTTATTTAAAAGATAAAACCATAATTGCTGAGGAAGTATTAGCAAAGCATGATGAAAACTATATGCCGCCAAGTATAGATATAGAAAAATAATGATCATAGAGGCAGCCCAATTTTTAACTATTCTTGCTACAGGATTATTTTTTTTATGTTTTGTATTTTCTATTTTTTTTAATGTTAACGATGTAAATATTATTAAACTTATATCTAGAATATATTCTCATAGTTTTTTTCTATTTTTGTCCTCTTTTTTGATATATGTTTGGCTGGCAATAAATGATAATTTTAGTGTTCTATATATAGCTCAACACTCAAATACAAACTTACCAGTTTTTTACAAAATATCTTCGATATGGAGTGCGCATGAGGGGTCGATGTTTCTCTGGATTATATTTCTTAGTTTGTGGGGAGCAATTTATAATTTTTCAGTTCATAACAACGAACCACTTAAAGCAAGAACCGTTGGAGTAATATCCATAACAACTGTTGGTTTTTTATTGTTTTTACTATTAACGTCCAATCCATTTGAAACAATTCTTCCTCTGCCTCCAGAAAATGGAGCTGATATTAATCCTGTACTTCAAGATCCTTTGTTAGCAATTCATCCGCCAACACTTTATCTTGGTTATGTTGGTTTTGTAATCGCATTTGGACAAGCAATAGCTTTTTTGATTGAAGGCAATTCTAGTATTAATTGGGAAAAACAGGTTAGATTTTGGTCAATAATTGCTTGGTCATTTTTAACTTTAGGGATTACTTTAGGTAGCTGGTGGGCATATTATGAATTAGGATGGGGAGGGTATTGGTTTTGGGATCCGGTTGAAAACGTTGCCCTAATGCCCTGGTTAGCAGCAACAGCTTTTATTCATTCGCTAAGCGCATCATCAAAGTCATCAATCTTAAGAATTTGGACTATTTTATTGTCTATTTTAGTTTTTTCATTAAGTCTATTTGGAGCATTTATTGTAAGGTCAGGAATCATAGATAGTGTTCATTCTTTTGCAAATGATCCGGAGAGGGGCCTTTATTTGCTGGCTTTTATCGGGATATTAGTAATGACGTCTCTTATTTTATTTTCTTATAGATTTACAATATTGATTTCAAATAAAAGAATAGTTTCTTTATCAAAAGAATCTTTTATATCAATTAATAATATTTTTTTTGGAACATTAATTTTTTCAACAATGCTTGGTGTAATGTATCCATTAATATATGAGTTTATTTATGATCAAAAAATAAGTGTAGGCGCGCCATTTTACAATGCCATATTTGTTCCAATTACGCTTTTAGCATGCCTGTTTCTTCTTTTTTCTATTGAGTCTAAATGGCAAAGCAAACTTAAATTTGCTTTTTTGAATAACCCTCTAATAATTAGCTTTGTATTTTCTTTGTTTATTACTTTTCTATCATTTAAATTTTATTCTGTATCCAGAGCCTGGACGCTAGCTTCATTATTCATTGGCTCACTAATAATTAGTAGATATATCTTGGTAATTTATGCTTATATTTTTCATAGAAAATTTGTAAATATATATAGTGTTTTAGCCCATTTAGGACTTGGATTATTAATAATATCTATAGCGCTTAATAATGATTTTAGTTCAGAAAGAGCATTGAATATTAAAATCAATGAAACAGAAACTTATAAAAATCATGAGATTACATTTAACAATTTACAACTTACAGAAGGTCCAAACTATGAATCTGTAAAAGCAGATTTCATAATAGAAAATAAAAACGGAAATAAATTTTCTTTAAATCCTGAAAAAAGAAAATACTTCGTTAGAGGTCAAATCACAACTGAAACAGCAATACATGCCTCCTTATTAAAAGATATATATTTAACAATTGGTGATCAATTAGATGATGGAAGTTGGATTGTAAATGTTCAGTTTAATTATTTTATAAGATGGATATGGTTTTCAGCCACATTAATGATTATTTCAGGTTTATTTTTAGCTAGGTCATTAAATAGAGTGCACTCATGACAGTTTTTTTAAGAGTATTTATATTAAGTGTATCTCTGATGTTTTTTTACTTTTTTTATTTATATATTGAAGATGATAAATACTATCCAGGAGCAAGTTTTCAAACTTCAAATATGCCATTGTTTGAACTTGAAGATTTATATTCGGATGACGTTATAACAAATTCAGATATAGAAGGTGCACACTTAATTAACGTCTGGGCAAGCTGGTGTATTACTTGCCGAATTGAGCATGGTTTTTTAGTAAAACTAAGCTCACAAGGTATTCCTATAATGGGGCTAAATTATAAAGACGAAAGAATTGATGCAATAAATTGGATTACAAAGTTTGGTGACCCTTATAAATTTATTATTCATGATCTAAAAGGTGAATTAGCCTTAGATATGGGTGTCACTGGCGCACCTGAAACTTTTTTAATAAATAATGGAAAAATTATTGCTCATTACAGGGGTGAGGTAAATGAAATGATTTGGAGTGATGTTTTTTCTCCAATTATAAAAAAGGAGAACCTTTTTAATGATAATTAAATCGTTGTTATTTATATTTTTTATATCCTCAACAAATGTTTTGGGTGATTCTTTATATAATTTTGAAAATATAAAAGATGAGGAAAGGTTTTATAGTTTAATAAAAGAAATTAGATGTCCAAAATGTACTAGTGGATCACTTGCAAGCTCTAATGCTCCGGTATCTGAGGATATCAAAAAGAAAATTATAGAATTAATTAAAGAAGGCAAAACTGATGATGAGATTAAGACTTTTCTGTCTGATAGGTTTGGAAATGAAGTCTTATACAATCCAGGATTGAATAGCAGTACGTATATTCTTTGGATTGCACCAGTATTATTTTTATTTATTGCTTTTTTAATATTCTTTTTTAGAAGAAAGACATAATGTTTTTTATATACTTCTTAGCTTTCTTTGCATTCATTCCAATCTTGGCATATCTGTTATCGCAAAATACAAACAATAAAGGATATATTTTTGGAATCTCTTTTTTAGTTGTTCTTGTTTGTTTATTTACTGTTGTTGGAAAATACTCATTCTTAGGCTCAATTAAAAATCAAAAGATCAATTCAGAAATTCTTATGAAGATTAACGTTAATAATAAAATTTCTGAAAATATTGTAAGAGAATTTAATAACAATATTAGCAATGAAGATAAAGTGTATTGGCTGCAAAGTTATATTAATAAAGCCATTGAAGACAGTAAATTTATTGCTGCTGAAAGCTTAATTTCTATCTCAGAGCAATACTTTCAAACCACAGATGAAAAATTTATTTTTTATACCTTATATACAAAACTTAGAGACGCAAAATTCCCTGATTTTGCAAAGTCTAAATTAATTATAAATCTTAACTCTCCACCAGAGTGCTCTAATTTTTTTGGTACAGCAGAAGTATTTATAATGAATGGTCCAAAAATACCTATAGCTTCAAAAGAATTCACGGATTCTTCTGAATTTGAATTAGAAAATATTCATTCCTCCATTCCTGGTTTTGATTTGGCTTCTGCCTATCTAAATCAAGAAACTCTTGATTTAAAAGTATCATTAAACTGCCCTGAAACAGCCTCTATTTTTTATTCTGAAAACGCTTTGTTAATTGATAACAATCAGCCTGTAAATTCCTATAATATTAAGGCAAATGAATGGTTTAAAAGGGAACAATAGTTTAATATATCTCTAAGAAAAATATTCTCAATAATGCAGCTTAAACATATAAAACTCGCAGGTTTTAAAAGTTTCGTAGATCCAACGAAGATATCTTTTCCTTCAAATTTAGTAGGCGTAGTCGGCCCTAATGGCTGTGGTAAATCAAACGTAATTGATGCCGTAAGATGGGTTTTAGGAGAGCTCTCTGCTAAAAATCTTCGTGGGGAGTCTATGGTAGACGTCATCTTCAATGGCTCAGAAAATAGAAAACCATCAGGACAATGCAGTATTGAATTACTTTTTGATAATTCTAGTGGAAAGATTGGTGGTGAATATGCTTCCTATAATGAAATTTCCATCAAAAGATTAATGACAAGAGATGCACAGTCAACTTATTTTATAAATAGTACAAAGTGTAGAAGAAAAGATGTTCAAGATATATTTCTAGGAACAGGTTTAGGACCAAGTTCTTATGCAATTATTGAACAAGGAATGGTCAGTAGGCTTGTAAGTGCAAAGCCAGAGGAGCTTAGGACTCATATTGAAGAGGCTGCAGGCGTCTCTAAATACAGGGAAAGAAGAAGAGAAACCGAGAGTCGAATCAAGAAGACAAAAGAGAACCTATCAAGAGTTAAAGATATAAAGGATGAAATAGAAAGGCTTATTAGAAGGCTTGAAAATCAAGCTAATGCTGCAGAGAAATATAACAAGTTAAAAGAAGAGGAGAATCAGAAACAAACTGATATAGCTATTCTTTATTCACTTGAAGCTAAAAACAATAAAGACAAACTCCAAAAGAACTTAGAAGGCTTAAATAGGGATCTCAAAATAAAACAGGCCGAATCAGATTCAAAACAAGCACAAATCGATGATTATAGAACCCAGAATGAGTCTGTAATTAATGCTTATGAGGATGCTCAGAAAAATTTTTATACAATAGGTGCTGAAATAGCCAAGCATGAATCAGATCTTCATAATATCAATAAATCTGAAGCCACTAATTTAGAAGCCCTTGAGAGAGCTCAAAAAAGTTACAAAGATGCTCTTCAAAAAGAGTCTGCATTTAAGGACTTAAGTCCAAAAGAAAAAGAATTAAAGCTAAATATTGCTATTGTTAAAGCTTTTGATGCTCTAGAGAAAAAAAATACTATAGGTGTATCAATTAAACCGCTCGAAGACCAAATAAACATCAAACAAAATGAATTAGATTCGAAGCAGGATATTTTTGATGGTATTAAAGCTAATAAAGACAAAATCGTAAATGAGATAAAAGATATTCAAAAAAATCAATTTTCTATTGATGCTGAAATTGCAAGAATTGAAGGCTCAATAAAAAATCTTAATAATTTAGCAGAAAATGCAAAATCAGATTTTGAAGAGGCTTCACGTAATTATGCAAATGCTGTTGAAAAAGAGTCAAATAATGAACATCTTAGCCCTAAAGAAAAAGCAATACACTTACTAGATTCAATCACAGACTTACTTAAATCATTTGGATCAAGCGCAGATAAAGTGAATTCAAAATTATCTGAGCTGAAAGAACTCCTAATGAGCATATTAAAAATTGCTTCTGATCAATCAAAAAGTTTTACTGCAGAATATTTAAATAAAAAAAATAGAGCAGAAGAGGCTATTAACAAAGCCAAGGAAGATAAAAAAATTGCTGAAACTAAGCTCGAAGACCTTAACAGTCAAAGAATCTCAATTGGTAATCAACTGGAATCACAGATTAGTATTCAGACTAATATAGATAACCAATTGCAAGAAATGGATAGCAATAAATCTGTTGTATCAAATGAACTTAGAAACCTTGAGAAAGAAATTAATGATTTAAGGCTTGAGCTAAGAACTCACGAAATTAATTTAGAAAATGCTTCAATGGTTTTAGAGAAAGCAGAGGTAAGTATTTCAGACCTTGATTCAGCACAATACAAGGGGATGGATTTAAAAGGGCTTGAGGTCTCTTTAGATGAAATACAAAAAAACATTGCTCAATTAGGTTCAGTCAATTTAGCTGCTCCCGAGGAGTACTTGAGCAGAGAAAACGAATTAAAAAAATTAATTGAAGAAGCTGAAATAAGGAAGTCTGAAATTCAAGTAATTATGGATGGTTTGGTAGAAAAGAGCTCTCAAGCAGAATCTGAATTAACAGCCATAAGGCAAAAACAATCTCAGTTTAATGAAAGCTTAAGAGACCTTGAAAATCAAAAAAATGTAGCTGAATTAGATCTTAAATCAATTACAGAGAAAGTTACTAATCTGAGGTTGGATTTAAAAACCCATGAAATTAATTTAGATAACGCAAACACCAAAATTAAAGAGGCTGGTTTAAATATTGAAAATATAGATTATTCAAAATATGAAGACATGGAGCTCAATGTCCTCCAAGATTCACTTGCAGACATACAGGCAAAAATCATACGTCTAGGAGCTATCAACCTAGCAGCTCCAGAAGAAATAGCTGCAGAATCAAAAAGAAAAGAAGAGCTTGATGTTCAATACAACGATCTTACTGAAGCTCTTGAAAAACTTACAGGCGCCATAAAAACAATTGATCTTGAAACTAAAACAAGATTTCAAGATAGCTTTGATTCAATAAACAAAAGAATGAAAGAGGTATTTTCAAAGTTATTTGGTGGTGGTTTTGCTGAACTCGCTCTTACCGAAAACGATGCATTAAATGCGGGCGTGGTAATAATGGCTAGACCTCCTGGCAAGAAAAATTCATCAATTTCTCAACTATCAGGAGGTGAAAAAGCTTTAACTGCTTTAGCTCTTGTTTTTGCAATTTTTGAGCTCAATCCTGCTCCGTTTTGTATTTTAGATGAAGTAGATGCTCCACTAGACGATTTAAATACTATGCGTTTTATAAATATGGTTGAGGAGATGTCAAAGACAGTTCAATTCATATTTATAACCCATAATAAAGTTTCTATGGAAAAAAGTGATCATTTAATGGGAGTAACAATGCAAGAAGCTGGTGTTTCTAGAATGGTCTCTGTTGATGTTAACCAAGCTCTAGAATTTGCTGAAGTATGATGGACTCCAATATAGATATATATTTAATTGGCATTTCTGTTTTAGTATTCCTAATAATTACATTTCTTTTTATTAGAAAAATTTCTAATAGAGGAGAGCTCAAAGTAAAAATTGAGCCTGTTACAGATACTTTTGAAATAAAAGAGTTTGATGAAATTGATATAAAGTCTCAAAAAGCTTTTGATTTTGAAGATAAAGATCACATTGATTATCAAGAACAAAAACTTGTTGTCTTAAACTTAATATCCGTTGATAAGTCCATGTTCGAAATTGATCAAGTATATGGGTTTATGAATAATCTCGGAGCAACCCTATCTCATGGATTTTTTGTTATAAAAGATAGCAACAATAAAGAGTCTTTTAGAATAGCCAACGCTTTAAACCCTGGAACATTTGAAGCAGATACTAGTACTTTTGCAATTCTTGTAGCCGCTGATCTTAATAACGTCTTGGACCCAATTAAAACAGTAAAAGATATGGTAAATTTTGCTTATGAATTTACTGAAAAGTTTTATGCCAATATTTGTGACCAAGAGAGAATGCCAATAACAAAACAAATGATTTCGCATCTTGAGTCTCAAGCTCAAGAGATTGCAAGGCTAAAACAACTAGCAGTTGCTGAAAAATCTGATTAATGAAGCCCTGGAAAATAATTCAAAAACTAGAAAGTGACAATAGTAGATTATTTAAAGAGAGTGTTATTGAAGAAAATATTAATGACCTAGAATTTCAAGAAGGTCTATCAATGTGCTTAGATGCATTAGTAACATTTGGTGTTAAACAAGTTCCTAAATCTGATAAAAATGGAAATGGATTGGATTGGAGTACTTTTAAGAACTCAGCTTTACTTCTGATTGAAAGAGAGAAAACTGGTCATGCTGCTAGGGATGAAATTTTGGAGCTAATGGATAAAGCCACTTCAGAAGAGTGGAATGATTGGTATAGAAGAATCTTAATAAAGGATTTGAGGTGCGGCGTAAGTGAGAAGACGGTGAACAATGTCGCAAAAAAAATAGATATTCAATTTAGAGTGCCTGTTTTTGCATGCATGCTATCTCATGACGGAATGAAACATCCAAAAAAGATTAAAGGTAACTGTTTAATTGAATATAAATATGATGGAGTGAGAGTAATAGCAATAACTAAGAAAAATAATACAACCCTCTATAGCAGAAATGGAAAAATATTTAGCAATTTCCCTCATATTGAAGAAGCATTAAGCAAACCTGAATTTAATAATATGGTTTTTGATGGCGAGGTTATGAGTGATGACTTTCAATCATTAATGAAACAGGTTCATAGGAAAACCAATGCAAAAACAGAAGATGCATATTTAGCTTTGTTTGATATTTTACCTCTTAAAGAATTTAACGATGGCAAAAGCAAGCTTACCACCCTTGAAAGAAAACATCATTTAGAGAAATTTGCTAAAAAATTTCCTTCATGTATTAAGATTGTTGATTATACGGTTGTAGATTTTGATAAAGAGCAGGGCGAAGAAACTTATACTCAAATGAACAAAGAGGCTTTAGAGCGAGGCTATGAAGGGTTGATGATTAAACCTGAGAATGATTTATATGAGTGCAAAAGAAGTCATGCTTGGCTAAAAATGAAACCTTTTATTGAAGTTACATTAAAAGTAACTGAGGTTCACGAGGGCACTGGAAGACATGCTGGTAAGCTAGGAGCATTTACAGTTGAGGGCAATGATGATGGCAAATTTTTCTCATTAAATGTGGGCAGTGGTTTGACAGATGAAAATAGAGAAAAATTTTGGCAACATAAAGATTCATTGATAGGACAATTAATAGAAATTCGAGCAGATGCAGTAACACAGAGTATGGAAGGTGAAAATTACAGTTTAAGATTTCCTCGTTTTAAAACATTTAGAGGTTTTGAGCCAGGGGAAAAAGTCTGATGAATATTAGATTTTTAAAAACTTCGTTTTTTATAATTTTGATATTCTCTCTTCAATCATGCATGACTACACCACCCCAAAATCCAGATAACATATGTTTAATATTTGAAGAAAAGAAAAGCTGGTACAAGGCTGCAATGAAATCAGAAAAGAGGTGGAAAATTCCTCCTTATGTTCTTATGTCATTTGTTTATCAAGAATCTAGTTTTAAAGCAGATGCAAAACCAGAAAGAACGAAGTTATTATGGGTAATACCCTGGAAGAGAAAATCTACAGCTGTAGGTTATTCTCAGGCACTCAACATGACTTGGGAAGACTACAAAGATGAAACTGGAAATTCAGGAGCAAGCAGAAAGAATTTTAAGGATTCAGCAGATTTTATAGGATGGTATGCATCTAAAGGTTATTATCAAGGATTTGATAGGTTAGATGCTAGATCACTATATCTTGCATATCACGAGGGCTATGGTGGCTTTAAGAAAAAAACTTACAGAAAAAAACCGTGGCTAATAAAAGTAGCAGATAGAGTTCAAACAAGATCAACTAAATATCAACAGCAATACTGGGGATGTGCTAAAGAATTAAAGAAAAAAAGATTTTTCTTTTTTTAAATTTATATATTTTTAATTTCAAACCCTAAATCTTTTAGCTCTGTTTCATAATTTTGACCAGCTATAGCAGAGCGCTTTGATTCATTGAATAAATATTTTTCTGAAACCATAGCGAGGTTAGCTAAGCTACATTCTTTAACTTTTGATCTAAAGCTTAAACGTTCATCTTGAGTTTTTTGATCTAATGAACTCATAAAATCGCTCATAGCCTCACCAAATGGAGATAATGGTTTATCTATACTTGATATAACACCCAAAATTCCTTCTTCTAATTGTTCTTCTGTAATACTCTTAATTGACCATTCTCTGGATTTTTTAAATTCTTTAAATGTCTCTGTACATTTTGGGTCTCTGTAGGAAAAGAATTTAAAAACTTTATTATTTGAGTCTTGAGTGGCTCCAGCGCCATATGCACCGCCTTTTTCTCTAATAGCAGAATGAAGATATCCATTTCTTAAAACTGTTCCGAGTACTGTTAGAGCAGGGGCATCTTCGTGCCAAAAATCAACTGTTGGGAAAGCTTCAGCACAAAAACATACTTGTGAGCCAGTGATCCAACCAATTGGAGTAGATTGAAGCGCAATAAGATTTTGATTTTTATACAGATTAGTATTTTCTTTGATTGTGAAATTTAAGTTTAAATTTGCTTTATCTAATGCTGATGCTGTGAATAAATGACTTGGTGTATTAGAAATTTTAGAATTTATAGACCTAAGCAATTCTAGATACTTTGCAAGCTCATTTTGTTCATTAATTAATTTTGAAAGATGATTGGTGTTATGAACAAACCTCAGTCCTGATGTGAGGTCATTGGTCGATGCAATATCACTTATTTGTGAAGCAGCATTGCTCATAGACAGAATATGACCATTTTGAATAACTGATTTTTCATTATCAGATGAGATAAATTCTAAAAGCTCTTGAATTCTATTAGTTTCATCAAAGATTGATTCTTTAACAGTTCTTAATATTAAATCTTGCATAAAAGACTCATTGCCTTCTAAGCTCTTTGAGCTAACTTTAAGTGCCAATTTAAAAGTATCATCTTTTTTATCAGGTAAAGTGATAAATGAAGCTGAAATTCCTCCAGTGATAGATGATTGATATTTTTGAATATCTTCATACCCATCTTTACCTAAACCAATATCTGTAAGTGTATTAGAAAATAAGCTGGCAACTTTTAATTCATTTTCATCAAGAGCCTCACAAGGAAAAATCATTGAATGATAAACAATGCCATTAGTACCAGTTTTATAGAAGTAATTAGTAGATTCATTTTTTGTAAAAGTTAATGGAGATGCATAATTTCTTGTTTTAGGAATATCTTCCTTTGTAACCTTTGGCAAAACTTCTGGATCATCAATAGAATTTTGTCTTTTTTCTAAATCATTAGCTAACTTTATGAGCTTCTCTTTATCATCAGAAGAAAAGTTTTTTGTGATTTCAAAAACTTTATTTTGGATTTTTTCTTCATTTTTTTTATTTAACTCAGTATCGGGAATAAGAGAATATGTTAATCTGTGATTGTTTTTAATTAGATTTTTATCAATAAGATTTTCGATATAATTATCTGATTTGAGGTTATTTTTTATAGTATTAAAAGCACTATCTAAATCTAATACATTTAATGGATTGTCATTATGAATACATGCGGGCAAGCAAGTTAACATAATTTGTAAACCAAATGGCATACCAGAACCAGTAATTTCTCTTTGTCTAATTTCTAGCTGATGAAGAGAGGAATCTATTAGATCTTTAGGTACTCCATCTTTTACAAGTTTTTTGAGACAGTCCATTATGAGTATCTCAACTTCTTTGGATTTATTAGAATCAACACCTTCTAACCCAGCAGCAAATACAAGCTCCTTTTGATCAGCTTCAAGGCCTGTTAAAGGCGAAGGGGATTTACCCAATTTTGTATTTTCTAAAACCTTTCTAAGAGGAGAGGCAGAGTTATCTAAAAGAATGTTAGACATTAAATATGTTTCAAGTAACTGAACTGGGTTATGACTTTCATTTAAAAGCCAACTTAAAACAATATGATGATTATTTTCATCTCCTGGTTGAGGATTATAAAAATCAGAAACAACTTTTGGTGATTCTAATTTATCTTCATTTTTAACAGCTACAACTTCATCTGATGGCGAAAAATTATCTAAAACATTTTCTTTAATGAACGACTGTATTTCTAGCGGATCTACATTGCCAAATGTAAAGAAGGTAGCATTTGATGGGTGATAATGTTTTTGATGAAAATTCACCAAATCTTCATGCGAAAGATCTATTATGCTCTCAGGATCACCGCCACTATTATGCTTATAAGTCGAAGAAGAGTATAAGTGTTTCGACATTCCATGCCATAACTGACTTGTAATTGAGCTCATGGCTCCTTTCATTTCATTATAAACAACACCTTTAATTTCAATCTCACTTTCTGGATTATTTTTTTCCTGAAACTCCAACCTATGACCTTCTTGAGCAAAATCAAGATTATCTAAATTTGGAAAAAAGCTGAGTCAAGATATACACCTAAAAGATTGTTAAAATCCTTTTTATTCAGTGTCGCAAATGGGTAAGCAGTCCAATCACTAGAGGTAAAAGCATTCATAAATGTGTTAAGAGACCTTCTAATCATCATAAAGAATGGATCTCTTACTGGGTATTTTTTTGAACCACATAAGGCTGTATGTTCTAAAATATGGGCTACACCAGTAGAATCTTCAGGAATAGTTCTAAAAGCAACCATGAATACTTTTTCATTGCTATCGCTCTCTAAGTGGATATGCTTGCAATTAAATTCTGATTCGTTATATATTTGAGCATTGACATCCAGCAAAGGAATATTTTTTTGTTCTTGAAGGTTAAACATAATAAAATCTATAATAAATTTATGAAAAAAATAACTACATTAATCACTCTACTGATACTGGTAGGTTGTAACAGTATGCAAACTAACATTGAAGTTGACTCAGTCGATACTTTCAACTTAGACAATTATAGCGATTTTTCTATAAAGATAAATGAATCAAGCATCAGCGCAGAAATAAACCCAATTGATCTTGAAAGATTTAAAGATAATTTAAAAACCTCTTTGATAGAAACTGGATTATCTTATTCTGAAAGTTCAGACCTAACCTTTGAGATTATTATTACTACAAAAGATAAAGTTCAATCAGATAGAATGAATCATTATTACACTAGATATTATTGGGATAATTACTACTTTCGTGATGATATCAGAACCATAACTGAAAATATCTTAAGAGTTAATTTGAAAGACAATACAGAAGATAAAACTTTATGGACAGTAGTAACAGTATGGAGAAACGGATCATCAAAAGCACCAACTTCTGAAGATGGATCAAATATAATCGTTGATGAAATTATGCTCAGTTTCTTATAGTCCCAAAGAGCATATTTAATTGAAATCAAACCTTAAAAAAAATTATCTTATAGGCTTTTTTGCTTTAATTATATTTTTTTCATGTAAGCCTGAAGAAGAAAAGCTTGATATCCCAAAAATTTCTTCAGTCGAAAAGCTTATAGAACACTCTAACGAATTTGAGCAGAATGTTCTGACATATGAAACGCCTGGTGGAAAAGTTCATTTTGCAATAGGTTTTGGTATTGCTAATTCAATAATGGTTGAGGGAGAAGAAGGTAATATTATTATTGATGCCTCAGATAGCACCTATGAAGCATCAGAGATTTATAAGAGATTTAAGAAGCTTAATGATAATCCAATTACTGCAATAATTTATACCCATAATCATGGAGATCATACTTTTGGAGCTGCACACTATTTAACAACACAAAAAGAAAGGCCTTTGGTTATAGCTCATGAATCAACCGACTATTACATGCAAAGGATTTTAGGAATAATAAATCCAATTATTAGTGTTAGGAGCACTAGAATGTTTGGTACTGCATTACCAGAGGATGAGGTTATAAATGTAGGTATTGGCAAGAGCCTTAATGTTTCTAAATCACCGTTTGGATACATCAAACCAGATACAACCTTTAAAGAAGAATTAAAGATAAATATTTCTGGTATTAATATTGAGCTGTATCATGCTCCTGGTGAAACAAACGATCAACTATTTGTTTGGTTACCAGAGCATAAATCTTTGATGCCTGGAGATAATATCTATAAAACATTTCCGAACCTCTATACGATCAGAGGAACTACTCACAGAGACGTTATAGGCTGGGTTTCCAGCCTAGATAAGATGCGATCTCATGAACCAGAATATATATTCCCAAGTCACACAAAGCCAATCATAGGCTCAGAAGAGACTATGGAAGCATTAACTATTTATAGAGATGCAATTCAATATGTTCATGATCAAACAATTCGATTAATGAATGAAGGCTACTATCCTGATCAAATTGTTGAAATGGTGGAATTACCAGCCTCTATAAAAAGCTCACCTTATTTATCAGAATTTTATGGTACTGTTAGGTGGTCGGTTAAAAGCATTTTTAACGGATACTTAGGTTGGTTTAATGGAAATCCTGCTGATCTTGATCCTTTATCACGAAAAGAAGAAGCTCAAAAGTTTGCTAAATTAGTCGGCGGTGAAGAATTGTTATTAGAAGCATTAGAAAAATCTGTTCTTGATGAAGATATGCAATGGGCACTTGAATTAAGTGATAAGCTCATAGCCTTAGATTACTCAGTAGACAAAGTATATAAGTTAAGACAAAAAGCTCTTCTTTATATTGGGCTACGTTCATCTAATCCAAACAAAAGAAATTACTTTCTTTCATCGGCTATGGAATTAGAGAGTGATTTTGGTGGTTATCCAGTTGCAGAAAGAACAGAAGAGGGCGTAAAAGAAATTTCAATTGATACTATTTTTAGCATTTTATCTGTTAGGTTAAATCCTGAAAGAGTCATTAATCAAAATATTAAAGCATGTTTCTTATTTTCATCTGGCTTAACAAGAACTATTACAATAAGAAATCAAGTCGCCTCAGTTTCAGCCAATGCTAACCTCCAATGTGACATTACAGTAAAAACTTCTGAACTTAATTTTAAAATGGCATTATCAGGGTTGTTAAATCCAGTAATGGCTTTAGCTTCTGGAGATATTATTGTTGATGGTGGTAATACTAATTTTTTAAAGTTCTTATCTTACTTTAGATAACACTACCACCTATATTTATCAAAGTTTTCTGGATTTGCCCATCCTTCTGAATTGTTCCAAGATCTTTTATTGTTATAGGTCTTAAGGTTATATGAAAAACATAGCAACTTATTGGAGCTATCTTCAAGCTCAACTTGAAACCCAAGTTTAATCATATTGGATTCTTTGATGCCATCTTTAGGGCGAGAAAAAATTATAATTTTTTGACTCAAAAGGTTCTTAATTGTTCCTATCTGACTTTGAGATAAATCTATATCATCCAAAACAATGAATAAATCAACTGGATCTTTTATATACTCAAAATCTGGGTCAATGCTGAGATGCGCTATGTCAGAATCTTCAAATTTTTTTACAAGCTTTGAGATATCTTGCTTTGTTACTATTTGAAGGTTTTTACATTCTTCATTATTAAGGGTGTCTAATATAAATTGATTTAATATTTTTTCCCTTTGTTTCATTTAAGTAAATGTTTTACTGCCTCTCTTTCAGATTCTAACTCATCTATAGATATTTGAAACTTTTGCTTTGCAAATTCTGACATCACCAGATCTCTTTTAATCTCTATTGTGCCATCAGGTAGAGTAAAGAGAGGGTATCCACACATCAAACCCTCAGGAACACCGTAAGCTCCATCACTTGCTATGGCAGCACTAAATGAATCGCCTTCATCAGTTGGATTTTCACATGCAACAATTGTATCTAGAGCTGCTTTTGCAGCAGATGTTGCTGATGAAGCTCCTCTAGAGTCAATTACAGCCTTGCCTCTTTGTTGAACAGTTGGAAGAAAAGAATTTTCAACCCACTCCATATCACTTATAACTTCACTACCAGGTCTTCCATCAATAAGAACATTTTCAACATCTGGATACATCGTAGGACTATGATTGCCCCAGATAACCATATTTTTAACGTTATCAATATTTGTTCCAGTTTTTTTGCTTATCACAGACTTGGCCCTGCTTGAATCAAGCATTGTCATAGCCATCCATAGTTGAGAATCCTTATTAGCTGCATTTTTACCTATAAGTGCATTTGTATTAGCAGGGTTGCCTACAACTAGAATTTTTGCATTATCTTTACCATATTTACCAATGGCCTCTCCCTGATTAACAAAAATTCCACCGTTAATTTTTAGTAAATCTGATCTTTCTTCAATTTTCTTTCCTTCATAAACAATTCCTCTTGGAATGCTTCCAACAAGAAGGAACCAATCTGCATCATGAGATGCTTCTTCAAAATTATCTGTATATTTGACTTCACCCATGTTTGGAAAATATGAATCTTCAAGCTCCATAACTAAACCTTCAAGCTTGTTAACAACTTGAGGAATTTCAACAAGGTATAAATCAACTATCTTGTCACCAAATGTTCTTCCATCAACCAATCTTGGGATAAGAGAGTAGGCTATTTGTCCTGCTGCTCCGGTTACCACAACTTTTACTCTTGAACTCATTTTTTTACCTTTTAATATGAAATTTAATTCGTAATTATATTCCTAAAAGTCAGATTTATTCTTGGCTTTTTAATTTTTTTTGTTTTTTTTATTTCATGCTTCCAATATTCTTGAGTCTTGCCATGCATTACTATGAGTTGACCACTTGCTTGAGGAATAATTAAGTTTAATTTTTTATTTTTATGCTTAAAATATATTTCTCTTGTTTCTCCAAGTGATAAAGATGCTATCACAGGTTTTTTTCCAAGTTCTTTTTCATCATCAGAATGCAGCCCCATTGAATCATTTCCATCTCTGTATAAATTGGCTAACACAGAATTAAATTTAAAAGATGTAATATTCTCAATTTTTTCTTTAATTTCTAGTAGTAAGTTATTCCAATTATGTCTTTGAAGTTTTTTTCCAGAATATGTGTATTCAATTTCGTTGTCCGCATACCAGGCTTGAAGTCTTGGTATTTGATGAGTTTTACCAAAGATTTTTATAAAACCTGTTTCCCAATTTAAATCATGCAGACATGACTCAAACCATAAATCTTTTTTTTCCTCTAATCTTTTATCTTGATATAAGTCAATTTCTAAATCTTCATATCCAGTTATTGCCTCTTTTTTAATCAAGGATGCTCCCATTTCAGTAATAGTAAATAAGACTAATTTTTATTAGAATAACTTTATCTTAAACGTAGAAGGACTTCCAAAAAAGGGGTGAAATAAATGAATATTAGATTTGATGATCAGGTTGCAATTGTTACTGGAGCAGGCGGTGGATTAGGTAAAGAGCATGCATTAGGACTTGCAAGAAGAGGGGCTAAAGTAGTTGTTAACGATCTTGGTGGAGGTGTTGATGGAAGCGGTGCTAGTGATGCCGCAAAGGCCGTTGTTGACCAAATTATCTCTGAGGGTGGTGAGGCAATTGCTAATGGAGCCAGTGTCACTGATTTAGAAGCAGTTCAAGCTATGGTTAATGAAGCTAAAGAAAAATGGGGAAGAATAGATATTCTTGTAAATAATGCTGGAATATTAAGGGACAAAAGCTTTCATAAAGATACTATTGAGAGCTTTAATACTGTTATGGATGTTCACTTTCAAGGAACTTTGAATTGTACTCATACTGTGTACCCAATAATGCGAGAACAAGAGTTTGGAAGAATTATTTTTACTAGTTCATCTAGTGGGGTTTTTGGTAATTTTGGTCAAGCAAACTATGGATCTGCAAAAATGGCAATGGTTGGATTAATGAATACACTTAAATTAGAGGGACAAAAATATAATGTATTCACTAACTCCATTACTCCTGTAGCTTATACAAGAATGACAGAGGGCTTGATTCCTGAAGATTTTGGTAAAAATATGCAGCCAGAGCATGTAACACCTGCTGTTCTATATCTTGCTAGCAAAGATGCTCCTAATGGAGTTGTTATGGCTGCTGGTGCTGGAGTTTTTGCTCGTATATTTATACATGAAACCATGGGTATCAACCTTGGTACTGGTGAGGACATGACTCCAGAGAATATAGCTGCAAATTGGGATAAGGTTTCAGATATGGATGATGCTAGGCCACTACAAAATGGCGGTGAACAGACTCTAAAAATATTTGAATTAATTAATAAGGGCTAGTATTGAAGCTATATTCAAGCAAACTTGCTCCCAGTCCGCTCAAGGTTTTAATTTTCTTAAAAGAAAAGGGTATATTAGATCAAGTAGAGGTCATTGATCTTGATCTAGGAAAACTTGAACATAAAACTCCAGAGTATAAAGCTATAGCTCCTAATTCTAGAGTACCTGCTCTAAAGTTAGATGATGACACAATTATTTTAGAAACAACTGCTATATGTAGATATTTAGAATCTCTGTATCCTGAACCTAATTTATTTGGAGAAAACCCTATCGAGATCGCTTCTATAGAGATGTGGTACTCAAGGGTGACTTATGAGTTAGCAGTGCCTTTAATGCATGGTTTTCGGCATACTCACCCGCATATGAGTCAAATGGAAAATCAAAATCAAGAATATGGCTTGGCACAAAGAGAACTAGCAGTTAAATCTTTAGATGTTTATGACAAAATTATTGCGAGTAGAGAATATATAGCAGGAGAAAGATTTACTTATGCAGATATTCAAATGGTAACCTCATTACAATTCTTGGTTAGGTTAAATAGGCTTGATATAAACGATTACGAAAACCTGAATGATTACATCAATCAGGTTTCCAGTAGATCTAGCTTTTCTGTTTAGATTATTCCCAGTTTAGAGCGCCACCAACTTGGTACTCAGTAACTCTAGTTTCAAAGAAGTTCTTTTCTTTTCTTAAATCTATTATTTCTGACATCCATGGGAATGGATTACCAACACCTTTAAATTCTTCTTCTAAACCAATTTGTGTCAGTCTTCTATTCGCAATGAATTTTAGATACTCTTCCATCATTGCGGCATTCATTCCAAGAACTCCTCTAGGCATAGTATCTCTTGCATACATAATTTCTAGTTCTGTTCCTTCAAGGATCATTTGAGCAGCTTCAGCCTTCATCTCTTCATCCCATAAATGAGGATTTTCAATCTTAATTTGATTGATTACGTCTATACCAAAGTTAACATGCATAGATTCATCTCTTAAAATATATTGGAACTGTTCTGACGTTCCAGTCATTTTATTTCTTCGACCCATAGATAATATTTGAGTAAAGCCACAATAGAAGAAGATTCCTTCTAGGACGCAATAGAAAGCAATCAAGTTTTTAAGAAGCTGTTTATCAGTTTCCACAGTACCTGTTTTAAATTCAGGATCTGATATTTCTTGTGTATATTTAAGACCCCAGGCTGCTTTTCTTGAAACGCATGGTATTTCACGGTACATATTGAATATTTCGCCTTCGTCCATACCAAGTGATTCAATACAGTATTGATAAGCATGTGTATGAATAGCTTCTTCTAAGCTTTGTCTTAAAATATATTGTCTACATTCAGGATTTGTTATTAATCTGTATAGTGCTAATACTAAGTTATTTGCAACAAGAGAGTCAGCTGTTGAGAAGAACCCTAAGTTTCTTTTTACGATTGTTCTTTCATCTTCTGTAAGGCCATCTTCAGATTTCCATAATACAATATCGTTTGTCATATTAATTTCTTGTGGCATCCAATGGTTGGCACTTCCGTCTAAATATTTTTGCCATGCCCAGTCATATTTAAATGGCACTAGTTGATTAAGATCTGCTTTACAGTTAATCATCATTTTGTCATCAACCTGAACCCTGGAGCCAGCCATTTCATCTAGTTCTTCAACGCCTGCGGCATCATCTAGATTTTTTATAGCCTCTCTTGCTAGTTGCGCACGAGATCCTTCTTCTATCTTGGTTGTATTTTCTTTTATTGGAGCTGCTGTATCTACTACTGGAGCAGGTTGCTCTTTTGCAGCTTGAGGTGTTTCTACTACAGGAGCACTAGCAGTAACTGCTGCGCTTGTGTTTGTTTCCTCTTTTCCATAATCATCCCAATTTAACATTTCGTTCTCCTATATTATTGACATGCCTCACAATCTGGATCATCCAGAGAGCATGCTGTAGGAACAGGGGCCGGTGCTCCTAGTTCCTGTGGTGCAGCTTGTGTTGCTTGCGCACTAACCGCGTTTAATTTTCCTTGTGCAACTGTTGATTTTTCAGTTGATGTTGCAGCTATTGATCTTAGGTAATAGGTAGTTTTAAGACCTGAATACCATGCCATTCTGTATGTGATATCAAGCTTTTTACCATCAGCATTTCCTATGTATAAATTTAATGACTGAGCTTGATCTATCCATTTTTGTCTTCTGCTTGCTGATTCAACTATGTATCTTGGCTCAACTTCAAAAGCTGTTGAATATATGGTTTTAATTTCATCAGGTATTCTTGATATCTGTGAAAGACTACCCTCAAAATATTTGAGGTCATTAATCATGACGTCATCCCAAAGATTGAGCTCTTTCAACTTATTAACTAGATGCGGATTTACAATAGTAAACTCGCCTGAAAGGTTAGATTTTACATATAAGTTTTGATAAGTTGGTTCAACCGACTGTGTAACACCAGTAATATTTGATATCGTAGCAGTAGGAGCTATAGCCATAACATTTGAATTTCTCATTCCATCGGTCATAACTTTTTTCTTAAGGATTCCCAATCAAGAGTTTCAGATTTATCAACATTTAAATATTCTGATCCTCTATTTTTTTCTAGTATCTCAAGCGAGTCTTTTGGCAATATGCCTTGACTCCATAGTGAACCTTCATAGGACTCATAACTTCCTCTTTCTTTTGCTAGTTCTGTTGAAGCATGAATAGCATAATAACTAATTAATTCCATACTTCTGTCTGCAAATTCAACAGCTTCATCACTGCAATATGCAATATCTTGCATGTATAAAGTGTCTTGAAAGCCCATCATTCCAAGACCAATCGGCCTATGTTTTAAATTAGAATTTTTTGCTGTGTCTACAGAGTAATAATTTATATTAATTACGTTATCTAACATTCTTATAGCTGTTGAGACAGTTTGCTTTACTTTTTCTTCATCTAGCTTTCCGTCTTTCATATGTTGCGCTAAATTAACAGAACCAAGATTACATACGGCTATCTCATCTGCGCTCGTATTAAGAGTAATTTCAGTACAAAGGTTTGAAGAATGAACAACTCCTGCATGTTGTTGAGGTGATCTTAAATTACATGAATCTTTAAAAGTAATCCACGGATGGCCTGTTTCAAAAAGCATTGTTAACATTTTTCTCCACAGCTCTTTTGCAGGCACGGACTTAAATTGATCCATTTCTCCAGCTTGAGCTTTCCTTTCATATTCTTCATATTTTTCTTCAAATGCTTTGCCTATTAAGTCATGAAGGTCTGGTGTTTCACCTGGAGAAAAAAGAGTCCAGTTTTTATCTTCTTCAACTCTCTTCATAAATAAATCAGGAACCCAATTAGCAGTATTCATATCATGAGTTCTTCTTCTTTCATCACCAGTGTTCTTTCTTAGTTCTAGGAATTCCTCAACATCTAAGTGCCATGTTTCAAGATAAGCACACATTGCTCCTTTTCTTTTTCCTCCTTGATTTACAGCTACAGCTGTATCATTAGCAACTTTTAAGAAGGGAACAACACCTTGGCTTTTTCCATTTGTTCCCTTGATATAAGAATTCATCGCCCTTACCGATGTCCAATCGTTTCCAAGTCCGCCTGCCCATTTTGATAAAAGGGCATTGTCCTTCATGGCTCCAAAAATACCATCAAGATCATCTGGAATTGTTGTTAAGTAGCAAGAAGACAATTGAGGTCTTTTTGTTCCAGAGTTAAATAGAGTTGGAGTTGAGCTCATATAATCAAAACTTGATAGAAGCTTGTAGAATTCAATAGCTCTTTCTTCTCTATTTTCTTCCTCTACTGCTAAGCCCATTGCAACTCTCATAAAAAAGACCTGAGGAAGCTCGTACCTAACGTCATCACAATGAATGAAGTATCTATCGTATAGTGTTTGCAACCCTAAATAGGTAAATTGATTATCTCTAGTATGGTCAATTGCTTTACCTAAAACATCTAAATCAAATGTTTTTAGTTCTGGGTCTAAGATATCTAGCTCAATACCTTTATCTATATAAGCTAAAAATGCTTTTGGATAGTTTTCCTTCATTTGATCATAAGTTGATTCTTCAGCTACCTTTAAGAAGCCGAGTGCCTCACTTCTGATTTGATCCATAAGAATTCTTGCAGTGACATATGAGTAGTTTGGTTCTTTTTCCACTTTTGTCCTTGCAGACATAACTAAACTTGTTCTCATGTCTGATATTGAAACTCCGTCGTACAGGTTTTTTAATGCTTCTTCTAAAACTTCGTTCATTGAGACTTCTTCTAGCCCGTCACACGCATCATTAATCAATGCTGCAAGCTTATCTATATCAAGTGGTACCAGTGACCCATCTGCTTTTGTAATATTAATATCAGGTCTATTTGGTATATCAATTTCTGGTGTTTCTTTTTTTCTTTCTTGAGTACGGCCAGCTCTGTATAGAATGTAGCTTTTTGCAACCTCTAACTCTTCACTTCTCATTAATTGAAGCTCAACCTGATCTTGAATTTCTTCTATGTGAAGGGTTCCTCCAGAGGGCATTCTTCTTTCAAATACCTCAAGAACTCCAGACGAGATTGCGTTAACTTTCTTATGAATTCTTTCACTTGCAGCTGCATTTCCAGATTCTGTTGCCAGGAAGGCTTTTGTTATAGCAACTTTAATCTTGTCTTCTTCAAATGCAACGACTTTTCCATTTCTTTTTATAACTCTGAGCTTACCAGGTGCTGTTGCTTCAATCTCATTAGTTTCAACTTGTTGTTGGACGTCTATTGTTTTACTTACTTCTTGTTGTATTTCCATTTTTATCTCTGTTTCCCTATTTTATTCGCCGTATCTTTTCCACTCACGAAGAGTTCTATTTATTAATTTTCTGGAAGAAGTTTGTGTGTCTGCAGTTGCACTAACTTTTTGTTCCGCTACGGTAATATTACTTGTTGTGGATAAAGAATCAAGTAAAAAAACACTATATATTGACAATTTCATTTTTTTTCACTATATAGTGTATGTAAGCTGTTTTTTTGCTGTTGGCAATCAGTTGATAAATTGTGGATAATTATGGTTATGGGAGATATTTTATGAGTAATTTTTTAGCAATAGACCAAGGAACAACAAGTTCAAGAGCAATAGTTTTTAATTCACAACTTAATGCAATAACAGATTCTCAAAAAGAATACTCTTTGTCTTATCCAAATGATGGTTGGGTTGAAGCTGATCCCGCCGTCATATTAAATACCGTTAGAGATACTGTTAGTGATGTTCTAAAAAAAGAGAATGCTATAACAGCTTGCGGAATAACCAATCAAAGAGAGTCTACTGTTGTTTGGTCTCGAGAAACAGATGAACCAATTTATCCAGCTATAATCTGGCAAGACAGGCGTACTCATGAGTTTTGCAAAAAACTCAAAGATAGTGGCCACGAAAAAATGGTAAGAGAAAAAACAGGGCTTGTCATAGATCCATATTTTTCTGCTACTAAAATTAAATGGATTCTTGATAATGTGACTGGCGCAAGAGAGCTTGCTAATAATGGTAAGTTAATGTTTGGTACGATTGACTGCTATTTAATATATAAGCTGACAAAAGAAAAAGGACATTATACAGATGTAACCAATGCATCAAGAACCATGCTATTTAATATCAATGAGATGAAATGGGATAAAGATTTATTAGATTTATTCGATATACCTATATCTATGATGCCATCTGTTCAATCGTGTGATGCAAATTTTGGTACTTTAGTCGTGGATAATATAAGCATAAGCATTAAAGGTGTTATAGGCGATCAACAGGCAGCACTAGTTGGACAAAATTGTTTTAACTACGGTGACATGAAGTCTACTTATGGAACGGGCTGTTTTTTAATGGTAAACACCAAAGAAAATATAATAACTCTAGATGAGGGACTATTAACAACTGTTGGATACCAATTAAATAATGAAATTAGTTATGCAATTGAGGGAAGTATTTATTCATGCGGAAATATTATTCAGTGGCTTAGAGATAAAATGAAATTTTTTACAAATGCTAGAGATAGCGAATCTTTTTTAAACAGCGATGGTAATTCTAAAAATGTTCATTTCTTACCTGCGTTTAATGGATTGGGGGCTCCGTATTGGAATTCAGATATTAGAGGTGGCTTTTACGGTATCACCCAAGATTGTGATGATGGTGACTTGATAACAGCAGCGTTTAAATCTATTTGTTACCAAACTAGAGATATAACAGACCTACTTATGAAAAATAATATTAAAATAAACTCACTACTAGTTGATGGCGGCATGACAGCAAATAAAACTTTTTGTCAGTTATTATCAAATACGCTTCAAAAAAATATCTCTAAACCAGAAAACATTGAATCAACAGCTCTTGGAGCATGTATTGTCTCTCAAATAGCTGAAGGTTTATCCATCGAAGACGTTAAGCCAAGACTTGAAAATATATATAAACCTGATGGAAGCTCTGAAGATTTTTATAATAGCGACTATTCGTCCTGGAAAGAGTACATAGAAACAACTATATCTAATATTAAGCAATAAATTATCTTATAAAATAAATTTTTTTATATATAATCTATCGTGTTTTAAAACATAATCTTCCTTTATTAATGTTTACATACAAAATTTTTAATAATATTGCTCAAGATGGCATTGATATATTCGACGCCAATGACTTTCATATTGATGAAATTGATCCCGATTCACTTATTTTAAGAAGTCAGCTGCTTACTGATGCTGATTTTAACCAATCTTTAAAATGCATTGGCAGAGCTGGAGCTGGTACAAATAATATCCCAGTTGATATTGCAACAGACAATGGAATAGTTGTTTTCAATACACCAGGTGCCAATGCAAACGCTGTAAAAGAACTTGTTGTTTGTGGAATGCTTCTCTCATCAAGAGGAATAATCCAAGGCAATTTGTATTCAAAATCATTATCTGGTCAAGATACATCAGAGCTTAATAAATCTATGGAATCCCAGAAAAAGAACTTTAAAGGTAATGAGCTCAAAGGCAAAACCTTAGGAATTATAGGACTTGGTGCTATTGGTTCATTACTTGCACAGACAGCTGAAGTCATGGGTATGAAAATAATAGGATATGACCCATATATATCTATTGATGCAGCATGGAGATTCCCCAAGGATGTAGAGAAAGCAGATTCTATGGAATACCTTTTAAATAATTCTGACTATATTTCAATTCATGTTCCGCTTGTAGATGAAACAAAGGATTTAATTTCAAAAGAATCTTTAAACATTTTAAAAAAAGGAGCAAAGTTAATAAATTTATCAAGAGGCGGTATTGTCAATAATGAAGATATCATCGAGGCTCTTAATTCAAAAATTATTGATAAATTTGTAACAGATTTTCCTACCCCTGAGTTAGTAACAAGATCTAGTGATTTTCATGACGTTATACTTTTACCTCATCTTGGAGCAAGCACAAAAGAAGCTGAGATTAATTGTGCTGTTATGGCAGCCGAACAAATATCTAATTTTTTGAAAGATGGACTTATTGTTAATTCTGTGAATTTTCCATCAATAAAGTTAGGAAGAAAGACAGAATATAGAATGGTTATTATTAATAAAAATGAGCCAGGAATGATTGGTAAAATTACAGATGAGATTGGTTACAAAAATATTAATATTGCTGACATGACACACAAGAGCAGAGACTCAATCGGTATAAATTTAATAGATTTAGAAGATAAACCATCACAAGAACTAATAGAAAATATAAAGAATATCGATCACGTTATCAGTGTTAGACTTTGCAGTAATTTGTAATCATATAGCTTGATTTAATATCAACTTCTGTCGTTTTTAATTTTTGTAAACAATTAACATATATTAACACTTGTCAACAAGATAAATTAATGATAATGGGGCACTTGATAAGTTTACTTTACATCGACAATATTTTTTATAAATATTTCATAAGTTATTGATATGCGGTTATTTATAAATAATTGTATAAATTTTGTTCAACTTTAATAAAACCTTTAAATATAAGGCTTTGTTATGGTATAAATAAAGTTATCCATAACTTTATCCACAGTTTCTGTGGATAAAAATTTTGATAAAAATGCAACAAATTAAATCACTAAACAAAATACCAAATGATTGGGATTATGAACTCAGAAAGAATGGAATTTCATTCAATCTATTTGAACCAATAAATAAACTTTTATCATTTCAACAAGCGGGCAAAGAAGTATATCCGGCCCTGCAGGATATTTATAAGGCTTTTGAATTGTGCAGTTTTTCAAATACAAAAGTAGTTATATTTGGGCAAGATCCATATCACCAACCAGGCTTAGCAAACGGTCTTGCATTTGCTGTAAACAAGGGAAACAAAATCCCCAGCTCTTTAAAAAATATTTATAAAGAAATCCAAGATGATATAGGAGATTGTGTTCATAGTTCAGGCAATCTTGAGCAGTGGGCAGCTCAAGGTGTGCTTTTGTTAAATTCTTCATTGACGGTAAATAAATCAGAAGCTGGGTCTCATAAAAGTATTGGTTGGAATATTTTAATTGATTCCATTATTGACCTTCTTAACATAAAAGGGGGAGTTATTTTTCTTTTATGGGGAAATGATGCTCAAGAAAAAGAAAAACTGATAGATAAAAATGTTAATCACATACTCAAATCATCTCATCCATCTCCACTATCTTCATATAGGGGTTTTTTTGGGTGTAAACATTTTTCATTAACTAATGAACTGCTTATAAAAAATAAAAAGCAACCTATCCTATGGTAGTTCTAGATAATTACTGCGCTTGGGTTGTTTGAAGAAAACTCATCAAGAAAATCTCTTTTTATCGAGCTGCTAAAAATATAAAAGTCTTTATATCTTAGAGTTTCACCAATAACTTTAAAATTTTTGTTTTCTTTAATAGCTTCTGGAGAAATTATGGTTACGAATTTTCTTCTATCAACACCAAGATATTTCATCCTAGCAATAATTTCTTGACCTCTAAAGCAGCCTTTATCAAAAGCAACCCTATTTTTATCATAATTTATCTCTAAGGGCCTGTACTTACCAATATCATTAAGGTTTCAAATCGAGATTTAGTGCTAGTTTATTGGCAACAATCCAATCATTCATCAATAGAGATTGATCATTAACAAGAATTTCTTTTTCTAATGAAACTGAAAGTGAGAATATATCATTTGAAAAAAATGCTTTTTCATTTTTATCTGGTGTTATATGACCATGCACAAAACCATCTTCAACAGAGAAGGTAACACCAAAAAATTTTGCAAATGGACTTAACTCATCGATAAATATATTTACAAGAGTTTCATCTATTAATATTTTGTAGTTTTTTGACTTATGTATAATAAATCCAGCCATTACCTCACCTTTTTGATTGCATATAGATGAGAGCTGGTAGTTTTCATTGCCCAATAGCGCTACATCAGAAGTTATCTGTCCTTGAAGCAAATTCTCGACTTTATCAATATCACCATGAATAGAAATTATTTTTATAGCTTCTAAATATATTGAGCCAAATGATATTAATTTATTTTGTATATCTATTTTCTTGTAAAATTGTTTAACAACCCAATATTTTAACTAATGAATACAGAAATAAACAGAATCTCATGGAAATGCAGAAGAGGAATGCGAGAAATAGATTTACTGCTAAGAGAGTTCTCAAATACTATGCTAAGCTCACTTGATGAATGTTCTATACACACTTTTGATCAAATTCTTGATTATGATGATCAAAAGCTGTTTGATTATATTTTTAAAAATGAAAGTCTAGGCAATGAAATTCATGAAGATTTTATTAATAAATATCTTAAAAAATTCCATATGCAGGGAAACTTTTAATTATTTTGCTTGTCTGACATGAAAAGGGACTTAAATCGATGAAAAAAGACTCAACTATTGAAGATTCCTTATTAATTAAGAAGGCCCAAGATGGTAATGAAGGAGCATTTAATTTTTTAATGACTAAATATTATCCGAGAGTATATGCATCTCTATATTCATTTACCAAGTCAAAAGAGGATTCAGAAGACCTTGCTCAGCAAACATTTATAAAAGTATGGCAACAAATTGCTACTTTTAGAGGAGATAGCGCATTTTTTACATGGGTTTATAGAATAGCTATTAATCTAGCAAAAAATCATTTTGTTAGTTCCTCATATAAAAAAGATAAGATAAATGTTTCAACAAGTGATACTGATTTTGATATTCCTTCTTATACGAATCCAGAACAGGACTTAATGCTTGATGAGTCCTTGGATAAAATAAAAAAATATGTTGATAAATTACCTGAAGCACTAAAGACTGCATTTACACTAAGAGAGTCCGAAGGCAAAAGTTATGAGGAAATATCTACAATTACTGAAACACCAATAGGAACTGTTAGATCAAGAATATTTAGAGCGCGAGAAAATATTCTTACATACATATCGGAGGATCTATTAGATGGATAACATAGAAGAAAAAATATCAGCTCTTTACGATGATGGAGAGCTCAGCGATACAGAAGATAGATGAAGTGTTGCTGATGATAGAGAATGATATTAATTTACAAAATAAACTATCAAAATATGCATTAATTACTGCTGCGATGAAACAACAAAAAATAATGTTCAATCAAATTACATCTAGTAGGAGAAGTAGAAAAATTCAATTTTTGGATTTCTAACTCAATTACTGCAGCTGCTACAGTGCTTATTACTTTTTTGCCATCAATCAATTTGATTTAAATCGTATGGGAGAGGATTTATCTGCTAAAAATCAGATAAATATTGCTGTTAATAGCAAAGAAGCTAAAGACATAGCAAGCAGAGCAGAAGAAAACCTTGTAGACCACGTTTTGCAAGTAATTAACAATCAACAAAATGACAACGTTGACTTCATATAATGTTGATTTAAGAAATGTTGGCTACACAAGAACTAGCCCAAATAGCAGAACTTATAACAAAGGTAATAAAAACTTTGTATTACATATTGAAAAAAAGAATTTAGGCATTAAAAAAGTAAGAAATTGGCAACATAAAGATAAAATGATATATGTTGTTCCAATTCAGGATGGAAGAGTTATAACTTTGTATGGAAATATTGATCAAAAATCTGCATTAGAAATAGCTAATTCGATAAAAATTAAATAATTAAAGATAAAAAATATGAAAAACTATAAAAAATTATTAAGTTTATTTGCATGTAACATTTTTATGTGCAAATTTATTTGCTGCATTGCCTGAAAATATTTCTGAACTTGTTGAAGAGTCTGCTCCAGCAGTAGTAAATATCACATCAAAAAAAGAAGTTTCACAAAGGCAGTCATTTGGCTATGGTGGTATTCCAGATGAAATGCTTGAAAGATTTGGCATACCTAGACAGTTTCGTGAAATGCCTCAAGAAAAAGAGAAGCTACATCATACGGTTCAGGCTTTATATTAAAAGATAACTATATTTTAACTAATTATCACGTTGTTGAAGATGCAACTGAAGTTATTGTTTCATTATCAGATAGAAGAGAGTTTATTGCTGAAATTGTAGGTGTTGATCCTCTTTCAGATTTAGCCTTATTAATTGTTGATGGAAAAATTTGCCACAAGTTAACTGCTGGAGATAGTGATAAGTTAAAAGTTGGTGATTGGGTTGTTGCAATTGGATCACCTTTTAGTTTTGATTTTTCAGTTACTGCTGGGATTGTTAGTGCCAAAGGTAGAAGTATTCAAAACAATAATATTGGAAATTATGTTCCTTTTTTACAAACAGATGTTGCGATTAATCCTGGTAATTCAGGTGGACCTTTGTTTGATTTAGATGGAAAAGTTGTTGGTATTAATTCTCAAATTTATTCAAGAAGTGGTGGTTATCAAGGTTTGGCTTTTGCAATTCCAATAAATGTTGCAATTGATGTTGCTGAACAAATTATTGAAAAAGGTGAGGTTTCAAGAGGATACCTTGGTGTAAGAATGAGTGAAGTTGATAGTGATTTAGCTGAAGCTTTAGGTATGAAGAAGCCATATGGAGCCTTAATAAATGATGTTGAAGAAGGTGAGTCTGCTGATAATGCTGGTTTACTACCTGGTGATGTAATTATTGAGTTTGATAACAAAGAAATAAAGTTTAGTTCAGATTTACCTCATGTTGTAGGTCAAATTCAACCTAAATCAAAGGCAAAAGCAAAAATAATCAGAGATGGTGAAGAAATTGAACTTAAATTTACACTTGGTGAACTCCCAGTTAATCAAGGGATCATTTGTACCAGCTAAATCTCAAGGATCATCTGATCCAATAGGAATTAAAGTTGCAGAGATTGATAGAGACAATCCATCAATGGCAAATTTACCAGAGGGTGTGATTGTATCAAGAGTTAACTCAGGATCTCCTGCATCTGGAAAGGTTAATGAGAGGTGATGTAATAACAATGATTCAATATAAAGGAAACAAATATCAGGTTTTTGATGTTGAATCTTACGAAGAATCCATAGAAAACTTTTCTTCAGGAGATAAAATTGCTCTTCATCTTAATAGAAACGGTAGTCGATTAATTAGATCAATTACAGTAAATTAGAGTTAAAAAGCCTCTGATACTCCTATATTTATGATATTGGCTGTAAAATAGCAGCATCCTATGAAAAACATTAGAAACTTTTCAGTTATTGCACATATTGATCATGGTAAATCTACCTTGTCTGATAGATTAATTGAATATTGTGGAGGACTAACCGCAAGAGAGATGTCAGAGCAAATCCTTGATTCGATGGATATAGAAAGAGAAAGAGGAATTACTATTAAAGCTCAAGCAGTAACCTTGAATATCAAAAAGATGACGTAAGTTATTTATTGAATTTTATTGATACTCCAGGACATGTAGATTTTTCATATGAAGTTTCAAGGTCATTATCTGCATGCGAGGGTGCTTTGCTTGTTGTAGATGGCTCTCAGGGAGTTGAGGCTCAGACTTTAGCTAATTGTTATACAGCTGTTGATCAGGGATTAGAGGTAGTACCTGTTATAAATAAAATAGATTTACCTCAGTCAGAACCAGATAGAGTTAAAAAAGAAATTGAAGACATGATTGGCATCAATGCATCTTCAGCCCCCTTGTAAGTGCAAAAACTGGAGTTGGTATCGAAGATTTATTGGACATGCTTGTTACAGATATACCATCGCCTGAAGGTTGTCCAAACAAACCTCTTCAAGGGTTAATAATTGATTCATGGTTTGATTCGTATTTGGGAGTTGTTTCCCTTATTAGAATTAAAAATGGTTCAATTAAAACTGGTCAAAAATTTAAAATTCATTCAACTGGACAGTCACATAATGTGGATGAAATTGGAATATTCTCACCAAAAAAATTAAAAAAAGATTCCTTATCAGCAGGAGAAGTAGGATATTTGGTTGCAGGTATTAAAAATATTAAAGGAGCCCCAGTAGGAGATACTATTCTTGAAGGGGGCGATGAAATTACTCAACCGCTCTCAGGCTTTAAAAAGGTAAACCCTAAAGTATTTGCATCTATGTTTACCGTAAATTCAGATGACTATGAAAGATTTAGAGACGCGCTTTCAAAACTTATATTAAATGACTCTTCTTTAATTTACGAACCAGAAGTTTCAGATGCTCTAGGATTTGGATTTAGATGTGGTTTTCTTGGAACCTTGCACATGGAAGTTATTAGGGAAAGGCTGGAAAGAGAATATGACCTAGATTTAATATCTACGGCCCCATCTGTTGAATATGAAGTTCTAAAAACAGATGGAGAGGTTATAAAAATAGACAACCCATCACAACTACCAGCCCCTAATGATATTGAAGAAATTAGAGAACCAATTGTAAACACTACCATCTTGACTCCAAATGAGTACGTTGGAAATGTAATCACTTTGTGTACCGGTAAAAGAGGTACTCAAAAGGATATGACTTATTTTGGCAATCAGGTGTCTATTGTTTTTGAAATGCCTTTATCCTCGGTAATTGTTGATTTTTTTTGATCAAATTAAATCGTCCACTAAAGGATTCGCTTCAATTGAGTATTCTTTAATCGGTTTTTTTAAATCCGACCTAACTAAGATAGATATTCTTATCAATAATCAAAAAATAGATGCTTTATCGATGATAGTTCATAAATCTTTTTCAACACAAAAAGCTAGAGAGATTGCAGCAAATCTTCAAAAGCTTATTCCAAGGCAAATGTTTGATGTACCAATTCAAGTAGCACTTGGTTCTAAAATAATATCAAGAGAGACAGTTAAAGCATTGAGAAAAAATGTTACTGCAAAGTGCTATGGTGGAGATATTACAAGAAAAAAGAAATTGCTTGAAAAGCAAAAGGACGGTAAGAAAAAAATGAAACAATTCGGTAAAGTCTCCATACCTCAAGACGCTTTTTTAAATTATTTTAAATCCGGAGAATAGCTTGATATCAGATCCAATTTTTATTTTTTCAATGATTGGGATGGCTGCGGTGCTATTGTCATGGATTACAAGTGAGATCAATGAAAGCTATAAAGATAATTTTGTTGTAAATAATTCAAGTTTTTTAACTACTGTTTTCGGCTTAATGATGCTTTATAGTATTTTCATTAATGCTGGAGATCTGAGCGTTGTTCTTCTAGTTGGGTCAATCATATCTCTTGTAGTTCTTTTGGTAGGTGTTTTTTTAAAAAATAATGAAATTGTCTCTTCTTCTAGAGGATACTTTATTCCAATTTTTTTAATTTTTATTTTGAGAACTTTTATTTATGAGCCATATCAAATTCCCTCTGGTTCTATGTTACCTGGTCTAAAAGTAGGAGATTTTTTATTAGTAGATAAGAATTCTTATGGATATAAAATCAACAGAATAGAAGAACCTTTTTTATCTCAAAACGATCCTGATTATGGTGATGTTGTTGTCTTTGTGCCTCAACATAATCCAGTGCCATATGTAAAAAGATTGATTGGTTTGCCCGGCGACAAAATTAGAATTATTAATAAACAGGTTTATGTAAATGGCGAGCCCATTAAAAAAACATTTCATAAAACTGAAGAAGAGCAAATCACTAAAAGATACAGAGACCTTTCAGGTAACATTACTGAAAGAGAGTTAGATGTGGTTATAGATTACTTCTATGAAGAGCATGGAGGAAATAAATATTTAACCAGAAACATTAGAGGCGAAAATATTCAGTATCCATCTGAGTGGACTGTGCCAAGTAATCATTATTTTGTTATGGGTGATAACAGAGATAATTCGAATGACAGCACTAAAGATGTTGGGTTTGTTCCAAGGAGAATTTCTTTGGTGAGGCAAGTTATCTTTTTATGACTTGGGAATGTTGGACATGTCTTCCATATTTTTCAAGAGTTGGCACAATTAATTAATGACACTCAAGGGCTTACAAATCCAGTTGGGTTATTCTTTTAAAGATCAAAATCTTTTAGAACTTGCTTTAACTCATAAAAGTTACAGTAATAGCTTAAATAATGAGAGATTAGAATTTTTAGGAGATTCAATTCTTAACTCTATTATTTCAGAATATCTTTTTTCGAGATTTACTAATCAAAAAGAAGGATTGCTTACAAGAATGAGAGCATTTCTTGTAAAAGCTGAGACCTTAACAATTAAAGCAGAAGAGTTATCTTTAGAAAAGATAATAAAACTATCAAAAGGTACTGCAAATCTTTCAAAAGATCGAAAAAATTCAATTTTAGAAGGAGCTTTTGAAGCAGTAATTGGTGCAATCTTTTTAGATGGAGGTTGGGATGCTTCGAAGGAAATAACTCTGAAAGCATTTAGTAAAAACTTAGAAGCATTGTCTGAAGATATGTCATTTAAAGATCCAAAAACAGAACTCCAAGAACTATTTCAATCTAAAAAAATTGAATTACCTAAATACAATCTAGAAGATCTTGGTAACAGTAATTTTTCATGTACAGTAAATTACAAAGATATGATATTTGAATCATCAGGCACATCTAAGAGAATTGCTCAAACAAATGTAGCAATGCAGCTTTTAGCATATATGAACCAAAATAATGACTAAAAGTTACTGCGGCTATATTTCTATTATTGGTAAACCTAATGTTGGCAAGTCAACAATTCTTAATCATATATTGGGAAAAAAAATCTCAATCACTTCAAGAAAATCACAAACAACAAGAAACAACATATTGGGCATTAAAACAGAAGGCAATAAACAAATGATTTATGCTGACACACCAGGGATGCACATTAAATCACCCAAAGTTATGAACAAAGTATTAAATCGTTCAGCTGAAAGCTTAATGGAGGATTCAGATATTATATTATTTGTTACACAAAGATTAACTCTTGATGAACAAGACCTTTCAATTCTAAAAAAACTTAAACAAATTGATTCAAAGGTTATATGTGTTGTTAATAAAGTTGATCAAGTTGCTGATAAAAACAAATTACTCCCATTGATTGAGAGGCTTTCAAGTGAATACAGTTTCTTAGACATCATACCCATATCTGCTATTAATAATGATGGTATCGATGATCTAGAAGCTTTAATAAAAAAATATCTGCCTGAAAATGAGCATTTATATGACAAAAACTTTTCATCCGGTTCTCATAAAGATACATTCATGATTTCAGAATTGATACGTGAAAAAATAATTAGAATGTTGGGAGATGAGCTTCCGCATGATACTTTTGTTCAAGTGGAGTTACTTGAACATGAAAAAGAAATTATTAAAATCCATGCAGCAATATTTGTTGCTAGGAACAGTCAAAAGCAAATTGTTATTGGGAAAGATGGAAATACATTAAAGAAAATTGGAAAACAGGCCAGAATTGAAATCGAAGAATACTTTAACAAAAAAGTTTTTTTAAAAACCTGGGTAAAGGTAAAAAGGAATTGGAATACAGACTCTGACTATCTTCAAAGTTTAGGAGTTGGTGGAAGTTATGATTAATAATGATTGGGATGACTGTTTTCTCTTGCATTATAGACCGCACGGAGAAACAAGTCTGATTGTTGATGTTTTCACTAAGAAAAATGGAAAAATGTCGATAATTGCCAAAGGGGCTAAAAAACCAAAATCTAAATTTTTTGGGTATTTGGCACCTTTTACCAAATTAAGAATTACCTATTCAGGAAGGTCAGAGTTAAAAACACTAACAAATATTGATAGAGATTTTTCAGAATCTACAAATAGTCTTTCAAAGACTAGCTACAGTCTTTTATATATAAATGAATTACTTATAAGACTTCTTCCTAAAGATGCTGTTCATGAGGATTTGTTCATGTTGTATGAAAATTTTTTATCAAAAATACATTCAGGAGAAAATATTGAATTAACGTTAAGAGCTTTTGAGTTAGATTTGTTAGAAATGTTGGGTTACGGACTAGATTTTGAAAACGAAATAGATAAAAACCAATCAATTGAGATAGATAAAAATTATTCATTTATACCTGAAAGAGGTTTTAGAGAGTCAAAAAATTCTAGTTTTTCTGGAAAAGATATCATCAACATTAGACTGAGAAAGCTTTCAGAAGTATCAAAAAAACACCTCAAGCATTTAACGCAAGAAGCTATACATTTTTGTCTAGATGGAAGAAATTTATCAAGTCGTGAGATTTTTAGGAGAATCAAACAGTGATTTATGGTATTGGTACCGATATTGTAAAAATTTCAAGGATAACTAAGATGAAATCTTTATCCTCATTTGCAGAAAAAATACTCTCATCAAATGAATTAGAAATAGCCTCACAGTATAAAAACGACAAATTAGTTAAGTATCTTGCTAAACAATTTGCTGCAAAAGAGGCTATTTCAAAAGCTTTTGGCACTGGTATAAGAAAACCTATTTTAATGAAGGATATTGAGATAATGCGAGACAAAATTGGTAAACCTTATTTAAATCCATTGGCTGGTGTAAAAAAAACTATTATAGACTTGGGTATAACCAAGTCTCATGTTAGTCTTGCAGACGAAAGTGAATACGTAATAGCATTTGCTATTTTAGAGCTATGAAAAATATTATTTTATTAGGTCCTCCAGGTGCAGGAAAGGGCACACAAGCCGATTTAATTTGTGATTTATGCAATATACCAAAAATTAGCACTGGTGACATGCTAAGAGAAGCTGTAGCGTCTGGAAGTGATTTTGGTAAAAAAGTTTCAAATATACTTGATACAGGAGGCCTTGTTTCAGATGAAATCATTGGGGAGTTAATAAAAAATCGTTTAACTCAACCTGACTGCTCCAATGGTTCCTTGTTTGATGGGGTGCCACGAACGCTAGGACAAGCTTCTGAGTTAAAAAATATGGGTATTATCTTCACTCATGTCATCGAAATACAAGTAGAGGACGAGGTAATAGTAAAAAGGATGTCTGGAAGAAGAGTGCATCCAGGATCTGGAAAAAATTATCATATAGATTTCAATCCTCCAAAAGTGGAGGGCGTTGATGATTCAACTGGAGAGCCTTTAATACAAAGAGAAGATGACAAACCTGAAACAGTTTTAAAAAGATTATCTGTATATCATGATCAAACCAAACCTTTGTCAGAATTTTATTCTGATCAGGCTGAAAATAGTGACTTAAAATATATTACCGTAGACGGTTCTATGTCTGTTGATGATGTTTTTAATTTAATATCTAGTCAATTATAAATTAATGAATGTTTTAGCTATTCAGAGTTCTGGCGATCAGACGTCCATTTGCGCAATTGTTAAATACGATGTCATTCAATATTCTATAAAGCATGACAGAAAACAAAGACCAAATTGGTCTGAAATGCTTTTAAATCTTGGGCTAGATTCTTTTTTTCTTTAGAAGAAATTGATGTTTTTGCATATGCAAATAACTCTGGCTCATACACAGCAACAAGAAGTGTCGCCGCATATTTAAAAGGAATAGCTTCTGCTATCTCTAAACCTTTAATTGTTATTGATTCAGATGATATAGATTCCTTAAATGCTGATGATGTTGCAAAAAAAGCTTTAGCTAAATACGTCGACTCAAATAAACAATCAGATTTGTTCCCAGCTGATAGAGCAAATCCTATTTATTTATCAATACCGCAATATAAAAAAATAAATGAATGATTTGCTTTTAAGTTTTCTTTTAGGATTAATTCAGGGATTAACAGAATTTTTGCCTATTTCAAGCTCAGCGCATCTATTATTTCCTTCTTTATTATTTGGAACCAATGATCTTGGATTAGCATTTGATATTGCAGTTCATGCTGGAACACTTTTTGCTGTGATTTATTATTTTAGATCAGAAATCTTGCTAATGGCTAAATCTATATTTATTGCAGATAGGTTCGATCAAGTGAAAGCAATAAACTTGTTAAACTTTTGATTATTGCAACTTTACCTATTGTGATAGTAGGCCTATTTGGTTCAGATTTTATTGAATCAAATAGAACCAATATTGAAAATATTGCTTATATGAATCTTCTGTTTGCTGGGCTTCTACTAGTAGCATATCAATTTTCATCTTCATCAAAAGCATTAATAGAGCTAACAATTATTGGAGCATTATTCATAGGCGCTTTCCAAGTTTTTGCTTTATTACCAGGAGCATCAAGATCAGGAACAGCAATTACAGCCGCTCTTTTTATAGGTTTAAACCTAAAGGATTCTTCAAAGTTTGCCTTTCTTCTGGCAATACCTACGATACTTGGAGCTCTAGTCTTTTTAATTGCAGATTTGGCTTTATATCAAGCAAAAATTAATATATCTATATTAGTGATTGGTTTTGTTACTTCATCTATTTTTGCTTTTTTAACAATTAAATATTTTCTTATTTTTGTTGAAAAGATCGGAATGTATCCTTTTGTTATTTATCGTCTTTTATTGGGTATCTTCATATTAGCATTAGTATGACTTTTCCCGTTTTTATTGAAAATGATGATCATTACCAATATTTAACAAATGAATTAAAATTTTCAGATTCAGAAATTATAAAAACATATCCTGAACATAAACCTTTTTTTATCTTTCAAGAAGACGGATTACATTTTTCTAAAGATTCAGCTGAAAATAAATTATTGCACGTTGATTTTTTAAAAGGCTCTTTGGGTTGGAGGTTAAAGAGAAACGATCATGAAACTTTATTAAAAAAGGCTTTAGGTAAAAAAAATAAAAATTTAACCATCTTCGATGGAACAGCAGGCTTTTTGTCTGATACTTTAATTTTTTTAGCATTAGGTCATAAAGTTATTGCATGCGAACAAAGCAGAGTACTTTTTTTATTATTAAGTGATGCCATTAATAGAGCAAAGATCAAATTAAACTTTTTAGATAATTTAAATCTAATTCACGGAGATTCTTTGGACATTTATAAAAAAACACAAAATATTGATGTAATTTACCTAGATCCCATGTATCCACTCAAGAAAAAAAATGCCTTAAGATCAGGCAGCATGAGTGATATAAAAAGCATTCTGATGCTTGAAAATATTGCAAACTTTGAAGATCAAGTATTTTTTGATTTTAAAAAAAATAAATTTAAAAAAATTGTCTTAAAAAGACCAATAAAATCAAAGATAATAGATGATAGTTTAAATTATCAAATTAAAGGTAAATCAACCAGATTTGACGTATACATATAAATAGGAGGAAAGATGAACCCTTTTACAATGATGAAAGATGCTAAGAATATGGAAAAGATGATGAAGCCAGCTTTAGAAAAATTCATGCGAGAAGCAGGATTTGTTAAAAAAGATGAAATCGAATCTCTTAAAAGAAGAATTGCAGAATTAGAGTCAGAGGTATCTAAATTAAAAAGTTAACTAAAGAAGATATTTCTAGAATCATTGAAATGGCATGGGAGGATAGAACTCCTTTTGATGCTATAGAAGCCAATTATGGTTTAAATCAGAATCAAGTTGAAGATTTGATGAGAAGTAACCTTAAAAAAACTAGTTACACTCTTTGGAGAAAAAGAGCCAGAGGCCGAAAAACAAAACATATAGGTTTAAGAGATTTTAAAGTTGGAAGACATCATTCATATGATCAAAATAAACTTAAAAGCTAACCATATCAAAATTGAAAATCTCTATAAATCTATGTTTTCAGATGTACCGAATACCTCTATAAGTTTGAAAGATGATAGAGTCGAGATATTACACTTAGATAAAAACAATCAAGATCCAGCAATTATTGATTTGCAAGAAACTGAGCTTGGTTATGTTATTAATTACTGGGATGGATATTCTTTATCTGAAACTGAAGAAACAGATGATTTAAGAAAAGCATTAAAAATATATAAGAGATATGCAAAAAAAATGGCAAAGAACCTAAAGAGGTTTAATTCGAATATATGACAGGTATTTATTAGAGTTGTATTGCTTGTGATTAATTTTTGGAGAGGAGATAGTAAAATATTCTAATAGGGGAGAACATAAAACTATAAAATGTAACCCAAGCAATACTTGTAGTGAATCATATTTTAATGATTAAATATTTGTCAAATTTATATATAAATATTGATTTAATAGTATTTTAAAGATTATTTTTTTGTAGTTTTACTACAGTATAGAAATTTTTTCTATTTTCTTATATGACCATTGCCATTTACAAGATACTTAAAACTTGTTAATTGATCAATACCAACAGGGCCTCTTGCATGAAATTTTCCAGTAGCTATTCCAATTTCTCCGCCAAGCCCAAATTCACCACCGTCGGCAAATTGTGTAGAAACGTTATGCATAACTATTGCGCTATCTAATTCCTTTTGGAATATAGAGGCTCTGTTTAAATCCTCTGTAAGAATTGATTCGGTGTGCCCGGATGAATAATACTCAATATGTTCTATTGCCTCATCTATGCTGTTTACTATTTTTATACTTACAATTGGTAGGAGGTATTCAGTGGACCAATCTTCTTCTGTTGCTTGTTTAATATTTTCATTATATTTAAATGTTTCCTTACATCCTCTAATCTCACAAGCTTGTGCATTAAGAGCATTTATTAAAAGTGGAACAAAATCATCAGCAATTTCAGCATGAATAAGTATTGTCTCTACTGCACCGCATATACCAGGTCTTCTCATTTTAGCATTTATACAAACATCTAATGACTTATCTAGATTTGCTGATTTGTCTACAAATATGTGACAAATGCCTTCTAGATGGGCAAAAACTGGAACTCTTGCCTCTTCTTCAACCATTGATACAAGATTTTTACCACCTCTAGGGACTATAACATCTATGGATTGATTTATTCCATGAAGCATTTGTTTTACTACTTCTCTATCAGTCGTTTTTATGATCTGAATAGCATTTTCATCAATTTCAGCGTCTTTTAAACCTTTTACTAATGATTGATGAATTGCAAGACAAGAATTAATACTATCTGAACCACCTCTTAAAATAGATGCATTACCAGCTTTTAATGATAAGGCTCCAGCATCTGCAGTTACGTTTGGCCTGCTTTCAAATATGATACCAATTACACCTAGAGGTGTTGAAACTCTTGATATATGCATGCCATTTGGTCTTTGCCAAGAATCGAGTATTTTTCCTACTGGATCTTTAAAAGATTCAATCTCAAGTAGAGTATCTGATATAGATCGCACTCTTTCATCATTTAACTCTAGACGATCTATAAAAGATTCAGATAGATTTTTTGATTTACTATTTTCAATATCTAACTTATTTGCTTCCAAAATAATTTTTTTGTCATCAAGCACATATTTTGACATTGCTTGAAGGGCATGATTTTTTTGTTCTGCAGATGTTTTAGCAAGAATCCTAGCTGCTTTTTTTGCATTAATACCAATTTGATCGATGTTATCAGTCATTATTAAGCTATAAATTTAGTTGATTTTGTTTTTTTATTATTAAGGCTTTTTATAGGGTTTTCTTTTAAGCCGTGAGGTAATAATAACTGAACATTTTGATTTCATGCATATCTCTGCTGCTTTGATTTTAGAAATCATTCCGCCTTTACCAAGCTTAGAAGCAGTACCTGCCATATCTTTTATTTTTTTTGTAATTGATTTAACCTCCAAGACCAAATCATCATTTTTATTATTTTTTGGAGGTTCTTTATATAGGCCATCTACATTAGATAATAATACTAAATGATCGGCATTAATTAGCACTGCGATTCGTGCTGCAAGAATATCGTTATCACCAAATTTAATTTCATCAGTTGAAGTTGTATCATTTTCATTAATAATTGGAACGCAACCAAAATTCAATAAATTTTCGAGTGTAGCCTATAGCATTTTTAGATGATTTTTTATTTTTTATATCAGATGGTGATAAAAGAATCTGTGCTACTTGTTTTTTATATTTTTTAAATTCATTTTTCCATGCTGACATTAATTCAATTTGACCTCTAGCGGCAACAGCCTGTGATTCATTTAAGCTTAAATCATGCTTAAGATTTAATTTACCTCTCCCAAGAGATATAGCTCCAGATGACACTACTACAACTTCTTTTTTTGATTTCAACAACCATGACAATATCTTTAACAACATTTTTGAGAACAGCTTTATTCACTCCGCCTCTTTTGTTGGTAAGAAGAGATGAGCCTAGCTTAATAACTATTTTTTTAGAATTTTGAAGGCTATTTTTCTGCATTTCGCGATTATATGATTATTCGCACTTATAACAATTAATTTATACTTATTTCTATGAGAAAAGTATCTATTTTATGCTTATTTTTTTTAACAGCATGTGGAGGCGGGCCTTCTTCTTCACCAGAGATAATTGCCAATGATTTTGAAATTTTTATTTCAGGGCTAGATGTTGATGGTTTTAGCTATGGTCAACAAAGTATATCTATCAGCTCAACCGATACTAATTGTTCTTATTCTATAAACGGTAATGATCTTATTCACTTATCTGATAATGACGGCAATAATTTTTCATTTAGAAATCCTATAATCTATGAATCTTCCAAAGAATTTGATTTTGTTGTAAGCACAATTCCCAAGATTGATTGCAGGAGTGCAAGTAAGATATTTTCAATAACGGTTAATAAATTTCCAACAGAATTTGATGCATATCCTGCAAACATATCAGATCTTGCAACAAATTTTTATCAAGTAAATGACATTGGTTTTGGTGGCATTGTTATAACGGAGAGATTTTCAGCAACAATATGTTACCCGACACCTGACGACTGTGAGGTTTGGGAAAATGAACTTTTTGGTCAAGACGCACACAACATGGTGACTGGTGATTTTAATGGTGATGGCTTTGAAGACTTTGCAGTTGCATGGGCATTATTTCCTCATACCGTTAGAGAAGATCAGAAAGTTAATGCTCCAATTAATATTTATTTAAATGATGGTAATGGAAGATATAAAGAAGACCTTGATCTTTATCAATCAGGTAAGGCGCCAACTCACCCATTTGCCTACAGACTTGTTGCTAAAGATTTTAATAATGATGGTATTGATGATTTATTTGCTGGCTCAATGGGCATTCAAGTCAGATATGAGGACTATTCACAGAATCATATTAAGCCATATCCTCACTTACTATTACTATCAGATCAAAACGGAAAACTTATCGATAGTTCTTCAAAGATTGAAGATGATAATAATGGAAATGGAATGTTATGCAGCTTTGCTCATGATGCTAGTACTGGCGATCCTGATGGAGATGGTGATGCGGATATATATGCATGTAATGTTTTGCTAGTAAATGATGGACAAGGAAATTTTGAAATTCATCCATACATAAATTTTGAATGGTCAATAAATAATAAATATGGAAATCCAATGAGCAGTCTTGTTGTAGATTTAAACAATGATAAATATGATGATTTAGTTTTTTGGAATTTTGATAATAGGCAGCATTGGTCAGATGCTAATGAGGGATATATTCTTTTAAGCAATCAAACTTCGAAAATTGAGAACTGGAATAAAATAATATTGCCAACAGGACCATTTGGAGAAAATCATAATAAATACAATCATGCTGCATCAAACGATTTAAACAATGATGGTTTTATGGATTTAGTTGTTGCAGTGACAAGAGATAACCCATACTACGAAGGTGCATATATTCAAGTTCTAATCAATGATGGCTCTGGAGTATTAATTGATGAGACATTTTCTAGATTTTCAAATCAGCCTAGAGAAAATAACCATCATGGTGAGGGTAATATTTATCTCAGAGATATGAATAATGATAATTTTATAGATATAGTCCATTCAACAAGAGATTATTCAAGTGGATATCATGGTGCGCATATTGCATTAAATGATGGCTATGGAAATTTTAGCTCCATTCCAAATGGAGATTTACCAGATAGGCCGGATAGTGGATATAACCAATATGACATGTTGATGAAAGGATTGCCTATAAATGCTGATAACACATCATGTTTAGATTTAATATCGGTAACAGATATTGGTTGGGGTGATGCTAATGAAGATACAAGAAATTATTTGTTTACTCTAATAAATTTAGAGTGTTTTCAATAAACATTGGTGCCCCATGCCTGAGTCGAACAGGCACTCCCGAAGGAACGCGATTTTGAATCGCGCGCGTCTACCAATTCCGCCAATGGGGCTGACTGGCATTTTAACTTAATATGTTTTGATTAAAATATTTAATATAAATATTTTATTTTAAGGTATTAGTAGCCACTGGCATGCCCATCTTTTCTACTCTCAGATGCACCAATATATACATTATCTTTAACTTTGATTGCTTGATAGCCACCAAAACCTCCTGGCGAATAAGTCAATTTTATGTCCAAGAGCCTCAAGAGCTATGATAGTTTCTAAGTTTATTCCTTTTTCTAAACTCAAAGTACCACCATCAGTCATTAATTCACCAGTTGGCTGAGACGAGCCAATATGCCTGATGCGTGGTGCATCTCCAGCTTCTTGTAAATTCATTTTAAAATCAATTAGGTTAATGATTATCTGAGCATGACCTTGAGGTTGCATAGCGCCTCCCATTAAACCAAAGCTTATATATGGTTTTGAATCTTTAGTTACGAATGCAGGTATTATTGTATGAAAAGGTCTTTTACCTCCTTCAAGAGAATTACGATGTGATGGATCTAAATGAAACATTTCTCCTATCCTGAAGCATAAAACCAAGTCCATCTGGAACCATTCCCGAACCCATTCCTCTATAGTTACTTTGAATTAAAGAAACCATATTTCCATATTTATCTGCAACAGTCAGATAAATAGTGTCACCATCTTCAATATTACCAGCTGCAAATTCATTAGATGCTTTTTTTAAATTTATTAGCCTAGATCTTTCTTTAGCATATGTTTTGGATATAAGTTCTTGTACAGGAATTTTTGCAAATTTGGGATCAGCATAAAATTTAGCTCTATCTTCAAATGCAAGTTTTTTTGCCTCAGTAAATAAATGAATATACTCTGGTGAGTCATAACTTAATTCTTGTAAGTTAAAATTTTCAAGAATATTTAGAATTTGCAGAGCAGCGATACCTTGACCATTGGGCGGCAACTCCCATACATCATAACCTCGATAATTTGTTGATACTGGCTCAATCCATTCAGCTTTATATTTTTTTAAATCTTCAAGCTCAAGAAATCCACCTTGAGACTTGATAAAACTTACTATGGTTTCTGCAATCTCTCCAGAATAGAAGTCTTTGCCATAACTTTTTGCAATTTGTTTGTAACTTTTTGCTAATAAAGGATTTTTAAATATCTCACCTTTAGTTGGAGCTTTACCATTTGGCATCCAAACATTTTTAAAATTTGGGTAGTCTTTAAATCGTTCTGATGAAAGATTAAGGTAGTAAGCAATGGTTTCAGTAATAGGAAATCCGTTTTCTGCATACCAAACAGCTTGATCAAACAATTTTTCGAAAGGCATACTACCAAATTTTTTATGAAGCTCTGTCCATCCTGCTACAGCACCTGGAACAGTGACTGGAAGAGGGCCATACGCTGGAATTTTATTAATATTCCTTTTTTTTAGTTTTTCAATTGAAATATTTTTAGGAGCGGGCCCTGATGCATTAAGTCCATAAAGCCTTTTATCCTTGTCTATCCATACGATTGCAAACAAATCTCCGCCAATTCCACACCCTGTTGGCTCCATCAAGCCTAGTATTGCATTAGCTGCAATCGCCGCATCTATTGCATTGCCTCCATTTTTTAATACATCTATTGCAGCTTGTGTTGCAAGCGGATGACTTGTGGCAGCCATTCCATTTTGAGCAATGACTTCAGACCTGGTAGCAAAGGGAAGGCCGGTGATTCTATCGTAACCGCTTACTTCTATGATAAAAAAAAGAATTATTGGTATAAATATTTTGTTCATCTAACATTTTTATCAAATAATTATTTCAATTACTAGTTTGTTTGAAAACTGATAGTCTCTTAAAATTGCACTTCAATGAAAACCAAAGACTTTGACTACCATTTACCTGACGAATTAATCGCACATTTTCCCATTGAAAAAAGAAGTGAGAGCAAGCTATTAGTCTCATTAAATAATTCTTTGCAGCATAAAGTTTTCAAAGATATTACTAGTTATTTCAAAAAAGGAGACTTATTAGTACTAAACAATACATCAGTCATACCAGCTAGAGTTTATGGAAAAAAAGAATCAGGCGGGAATGTTGAGATAATGCTTGAGAGAATAATGGAGAACAATAAAGCTCTAGTTCAAATTAAATCTGGTCGAAGTCCAAAAATTGGATCTTGTATATTTATTGATAAATATTCGGTGCAATGTATTGATAGAAAAGATAATTTTTTTATTATTCAGTTTGAACAATCACCGCTTAATATTTTTAATTCTATTGGACATGTACCATTACCGCCTTACATCAAGAGACCTGATGAAGAATTAGATAAAGAAAGGTATGCAACCGTCTATGAAAATAAGAATTTGCAAAATTCAGTAGCTGCTCCAACTGCTGGACTCCATTTCGATAAAGAACTTTTACAGGACATTCAAGAGCTTGGTGTTGAAATTGATTACGTGAATTTGAGTGTTGGTGCTGGAACTTTTCAGCCTGTAAAAGTTGATAATATTAAAGACCATGATATACATGAAGAATATTTAGAAGTAACACCAGAGGTTGTGGACAAGGTCAATAAAGTAAAATTAAATGGTGGCAGAGTTTTCTCTGTTGGCACAACTGCAGCAAGAGCTCTTGAAACAGCTTTTGTTGATGAGAGTTTTAAAGGTTATGAAGGTTATACAAAGTTGTTTATATATCCAGGTTATAAATTTAAAGCTGTTGATTGCTTAATAACTAACTTTCACTTACCAAAATCTTCTCTTTTAATGCTTGTATCAGCTTTTATTGGATACGACAATATGAAAAATATATACAGAATAGCTGTAGAAAATAAATACAGATTCCTGTCTTACGGTGATGCAATGCTGCTAGAAAAAAATGAAATTTAATATCAATCAAACATCAGAGTTTGCGAGAAATGCTGAAATACAATTTGAGAGGGGAAATATTCAAACGCCTGCTTTTATGCCTGTTGGTACAAATGGCACAGTTAAAGGCTTAACCGTTGAAGATCTAAAATCAACAGGTTCAGAGATTATTTTAGGTAATACCTATCATTTAATGCTCAGGCCTGGAGATGAAGCTGTAAGAGATCTTGGAGGATTACATAAATTTTCAAATTGGGATAGGCCAATACTTACAGACTCAGGTGGTTTTCAAGTTTGGAGCCTTGGTGATTTAGTAAAAATTAGTGAGGAAGGAGTCAAGTTTAGCTCTCCTTATGATGGAAAAAAAATTTTCATGACACCCGAGGACTCTATTCAAATTCAAGAAAACTTAGGCTCAGATATAGTTATGGCTTTTGATGAATGTACAGATTACCCATCAACATATGAGCAAGCAAAAAATTCAATGGAACTATCAATGAGATGGGCAAAAAGATGTAAAAAGGCACATAAATCAAAATCTGCTTTATTCGGTATTGTTCAAGGTGGAATGTATGAAGATTTGCGTGAGGAATCATTAAAAGCTCTTTTAGATATTGATTTTGATGGAATAGCGCTTGGTGGATTAAGTGTTGGTGAATCTAAAGAAGAAAAAACAAAGATACTATCTTTTATGGCAGAAAGCTCCCCAAAGATAAACCAAGATATCTCATGGGTGTAGGAAAACCAGAGGACATTGTTGAAGCCGTTAGATACGGAATAGATATGTTTGATTGTGTTCTGCCTACAAGGAATGCTAGAAATGGACAACTAATTACTTCAACAGGTGTTTTGAATATAAGAAATGCACCTTATAAAATGAGTGAAGATCCAGTGGATGAAAATTGCGATTGTAAAGTTTGTAAAAATTACTCCAGAGCATATTTAAATCATTTAGATAGAACAAACGAAATGCTTGGGAGCATGCTATCGAGTTATCACAACATATATTATTACCAGTCTTTGATGAAGCAAATTAGAGAGTCAATTAAGAATAATAAATTCGCGAACTTCTTAAAAGACTTCTATAATAAGCGAAATTTAAAAATGCCCGATGGGCCAATATAGGATTTTTTATTATGGAACCAGCTCAACCTTCATTATGGCCAACTTTTGTTATCTTTGGCGGTTTGTTCTTATTCATGTATTTCATGATCATAAGACCACAAAATAAAAGGAATGCTCAAATAAAAGATATGCTTTCTAAACTTGAAAAAGGCTCTGAAATTATTGCTGCAAGTGGAATACTCGGAAAAGTAAAAGATATCAGTGGTGAATACGTATCATTAGAAATAGGTGAAAATAATGTCATCAAGCTTCAAAAATCAGCTATCGCAAATATCTTACCTAAAGGCACTATTGATTCTATTTAAGTAGTAAGTAAAAGTGAATAAGTTCTCTATATCTCAATACTTAATAATACTTTTTGTATTGGTATTAGGGTTTACTTATGCTTTGCCAAATCTTTATCCAACTCAACCTTCGATCCAAGTTGCTTATACGGATTCCGGTAAATCAGCTGATCAAATTTTGCTTAATGAACTTGAGGGATTGCTTGATGAAAATAATATTGAGCCTTTAGAAGTTTTTCTAAGAGATAACAAGATTGTAATTAAATTTGATTCTTTAGATGATCAACTTGATTCAAAAACTATTCTTCAAAATAAACTTTTAGATAAAGTCATTATTGCTCTAAATCTTGAACCATCAACTCCAGATTGGTTAAAAGATATTGGAGGTCAGCCATTAAAGTTGGGACTAGATTTGTCTGGGGGAGTTCATTTCTTGCTTGAAGTTGATATAGATACGGCCCAACAAGGTAGGCTTGAATTATTGCTTGATACTTATAGAAAGACATTTAAAGAAGATAGAATTCAATTTAATACCTCTTCAATAAAAGATTTAAAACTAATTTTTGAATTTAAAAATAGAGATAGTTACAACAAAGCATTGGCAAAGTATCGTTTAGATAGTCAAGGATTAAGCGGTCTGCAATACATCATTACTGAAAGACCATCATCAAATACATTATTACTAGAATATTCTGATGTAGCTCTTCGAGAAATTAGAGATTATGCTGTTGGTCAAAACTTAATTACTTTAAGAAATAGGGTTAACGAATTAGGAGTATCTGAGCCAATAGTTCAACGCCAAGGTGCAAATAGAATTGTTGTGCAACTTCCGGGAGTACAAGATCCTACTGCTGCAAAAAAAATCATAGGTAAGACAGCTAATCTAGAATTTAGATTAGAAGCTAATTCAAGAACCTCGCCCTTAAGGAAAGAAGAATTTCCTTTTAAAGAAAATGAATTTATGACTGCTACTCTAGAAAAAGCAGTAGTGGTATCGGGTGATAGAGTTACCAATGCAAGTACTGGTTTTGATGAAAGTGGTTTCGCTCAAGTTAATATTACGCTTGATATGCAAGGCGGAAGGGCAATGCAAAAAGCTACCTCTGGTAACATCGGCAGGAAGCTTGCAGTTCTTTTTGTAGAACAAAAAAGCAAATCTGAATTAGTTACCAGTGAAAATGGTGAGAGCATCATCGAGCAATCAACATACATTGAAAAAAATATTATTAGTTTAGCCACAATTCAAGCTGTGCTAGGTACCAGTTTTAGAATTACTGGCGTTGGAACACCTCAAGAGGCAAGTGAGCTTGCACTTTTATTAAGAGCCGGTGCTCTAGCTGCTCCCATGAAATTTGTTGAGGAAAGAACAGTTGGACCAAGTCTAGGTAAAGAAAATATTGAGCTTGGAATGCGATCTATTATGATGGGTCTTAGCTTTGGTCATTATTTTTATGACTTTTTATTATAGAGTCTTTGGTTTGGCAGCTAACATCTCTCTATTAATTAATTTAGTTTTAATTACAGGAATCATGTCTATATTAGGAGCGACTTTAACTCTGCCTGGTATTGCTGGTATTGTTCTTACAGTTGGTATGGCAGTTGATGCTAATGTTCTTATTTTTGCCAGGATAAGAGAAGAGCTTAAAGAAAAAGATCCTCAAACTGCAATTAGAGATGGATTCTCAAGAGCATTCATTACAATTTTTGATGCTAATGTAACAACCCTAATCGCAGCTTTGATTTTATATGTAATTGGAACAGGACCTGTTAAAGGCTTTGCTATTACCTTATCAATTGGAATAGTAACTTCAATGTTTACAGCAATTATGTGTACTAGGGCAATGGTTAATCTTGTATACGGTAATAAAAATGTTAGGGAATTGAAAATATAATGAATATTAGATTTCAATTTATGAAGTACAGAAAAATTGCAGGCATTGCCTCAATAATAATTTTTTCTGTTTCAGTTTTATCCTTAACTTTTCGTGGTTTAAGTCTTGGTCTTGATTTTAGTGGAGGTACTCTTGTTGAAGTTACTTATGAAACACCAGTTGATCTTGAGTCTATAAGAACAACATTAAGTAATAACGGTTATGAAGATTCACAGGTTGTAAATTTTGGAACTAATTTAGATGTTCTAATTAAGGTTGCAGATCAAAATGGTAATAGCACAATTGGAGAGGCTGTATATAACCTTTTAATTGATGAGGGCTTTAAGGGAGAACTAAAAAGAGTCGAATTTGTAGGTCCTCAAGTTGGATCAGAGTTAAGAGACCAAGGCGGTCTCGGTATGCTTGTCGCATTATTTATGATTCTAATGTACGTTGCTTTTAGATTTCAGTACAAGTTTGCCTTAGGTGCTGTGACTGCACTCGCTCATGATGTAGTGATAATTCTAGGATTATTTTCAATTTTTGCCTGGGACTTTGATTTAACTGTTTTAGCTGCATTACTGGCTGTTATAGGTTATTCATTAAATGATACTATTGTTGTTTCAGATAGGATTAGAGAAAATTTCAGAATTCAAAGAGAGATGGAGCCTATGCAAATGATTGATTTATCACTAAATCAAACTTTAGGCAGAACAATAGTTACATCTTTAACAACTTTACTGGTTCTTTTTGCTTTATTTATATTTGGCGGAGAGATGATTAAAGGATTTAGTTTGGCATTAATCTTAGGTGTCATGGTCGGTACTTATTCTTCAATTTATGTGGTTGCGAATATGTTAATGTCTCTTACATTAATTCAAGAGGATTTAGCTGTGCCTGAGCCAGAGGGCGCTGAGTTCGATGAATTACCCTAGGCTTTGAAGTAAGGTTTAACGGATTTAAGTATTGATTTATATACTTTAGGTGTTGCGCAAATAAAATGATCTCCATCAAGATAACTGGGATCTCCGTTAAAATTACTTATTAAAGCACCTGATTCTGCTGCAATAAGAAGCCCTGCGGCTACATCCCAAAGCTTTACTCCATTAGCCCACATAGCATCAAGTCTTCCTGTTGCAATATATGCAAGATCCAAACCAATTGACCCTGAAGTTCTGATTGATAAATTTTGGTTTGCTATCTCTTTATATGATTTATCAAACTCATATGAATACTCTGATTTAATTTTATTATTTTTAAAAAATGAAATCATCGAGCCATCTAAACTTTGTTGCTTGCTAACTCTTATTTTTCCATTATTCATGTCAGCACCAGATCCTTTTGATGCTGAAAATTCCTCGCGTCTCAATGGATCAATTATCACAGCTGTAGTTGGAACTTCATCAACAAGAGAGCACAAAGATAATGCAAAGTGAGGATATCCATTGATGAAGTTAATTTCACCATCAATCGCTTTTAATACCCATGTAATATTAGAATTATTTATCTCTGACCCAGATTCAACACCAAAAAAGTTATCTTCTGGGTAAAACTTTCTAATCTCATCAATAACAATTCCTTCAACCCGTCTAATAATTGCTTTTAAATATCCATCAGGCCCGCCTTTGGAGGCATCTAAGCTATGAACTTTTTTTACAGCAAATTCAAGCTCACTAGCGCCTTTTCTTGCAGCAATTTGACCAACATTTAACAAAGCTTGTTTTGACATGTCGCTATTGTAATGGAAATGGAGATAATAGGCATATGAGTTTTAAAAGTAATTTAATCAACATTGTTCTAGTGGAGACGTCTCATCCTGGAAACATTGGTTCTGTTGCAAGAGCAATGAAAACAATGGGTCTTTATAATTTATCTTTAGTAAATCCAAGAAAGTTCCCTTCAGGAGAGGCAAATGCTTTATCAGGCAATGCAGGCGATGTCTTAGAAAATGCTCAAATTTTTAATTCTATTGAAGAGGCTATTAAGGATAGCACCTTTGTTTATGCAACATCCTCAAGAAGCAGAACTATTCAATGGCCGACAGTTCATGCAGAAGAGGGAGCATCTCTGATTAATACACAAGTGACATCAGATAAAAAAGTTTCAATTTTATTTGGCAGAGAGGATAGGGGTCTTACAAATGAGGAACTTCAGCTCGCAAACACTCATATTGAGATTCCAGCAAACCCCGAATATCCAGTATTGAATCTAGCTATGTCAGCTCAAATAGTATGTTATGAAATTTTTAAATCTCATTTTAATCAAGAAGCAAGAGACTGGCACGATTATCCAGAAGTAGATTCTGAAAACCTACAAATGTTAATTGATCATTTTATTGAAACAGCTATAAACATTGATGTTATTCATCCTGATAATCCTAAAAAGATTATCTCAAGAATAAAGCGAATGTTCTCAAGACTTCAGCCTGATGAAATGGAAACAAGTTTTATGAGAGGTTTTTTAGCTGCAATAAATAAGAAGCTAAAATAGTCATTAATTACTTTGCTAATTGCTTTTGATTCCATATAATACGTCTCGCATCACGTCCCGTTCGTCTAGAGGCCTAGGACACCGGGTTTTCATCTCGGCAACAGGGGTTCGACTCCCCTACGGGATGCCAATTTACTAAGAAGCCCACAATAGTGGGCTTTTTTTATGTCTTACGAAAATAATACATTGATACCTTTTTTACCTACATATAACAAAGAATAAAGTTACCCACATTTAAATTTATTTGTACCTAATTTGTACCTTTTTCGTATTTTTTTATAACAAAAAATACCATGTTTCTAGTGGTTGAATATTTTGAGAGGTTTTGTTTCCATGATTCCTAAAAATGTCCATTCCATCTTGGCGATAACCTCACCCTCAACTTTAAGATTAACCTTTGCTCTTCCTTCCATAGGGTACCCCGGGTATATATCTAAGTGGTTGAATATTTTGAAATTCTGCATAAGTCATTAATGGTAACGAAATTATTAATAGTAATATTTTTTTCATTACTCATCCTAAACAATGTGTTTTATTTTGACAAATTGTTATGGCATTATGCGAAGATGTTATTTCAATGCGTATCGCAAACAATCTCTAATAATTGGTGGCAGGGTGCTGTAATATGGTCTGACAAGTGCACACCTCTAAGTTTAGAAGTAATAATATTAAGCCTCTTTCTTCTCTACTTTATGCACTTAATTCACAAAGCTATGATTCCTTTTTTAAAGAAAACACATGTTTATAAATTAATGAAATTAGAAGAGTATCAAATAAGTAATCTTAAAGGAGTTACTATTCTAAAATTAATTATCGTTCTCCCATTAGTTATGATTTATTTAATATTTATTATTGCTTTGTCCTGGTTTTTGGCAGATTTTATTCTTAATTACATAGGTTGGACTGTCGATATGAGGTTTTATTTAATATAAATTCTAGCCGGGTACCCCGGATTTATATCTAGTGGTTGAATTTTTTGATTTATAGCCACATTAGAACATTTTGTTTATATTGTAAGAAATCTTCTCCAAACAATTTTTCCATAACTTGTTCTTCTGGCCTAATTTGATATTTAGTTATATAGATACTAAATAGAAGAGTGAAAAGGATTCCTCCAATCAAATTAAACATTGATGCTAAACCTAATAAAATTAAAGCCATACCTAAATACATTGGATTTCTTGAATATCAAAAAACACCAGAGGTGACTATAGAAGAAGCATTTTCAATTTTTATAGGATTGACGGTTGTATTTTGCTTTTTGAATAAGCTTACAGCTAGTACAAGAATTGATAACCCAGCAAAGTAAAAGATATAACTTAATATAGTTAAAAATTCTAAATTAGATTCTGGGAAGTATTCTTGTGAAAAATATATACATAACCCAAAGAACAAAGTAACTATTGGAGGTGTATTTTATTTTTATTCTATTTCTCAATGATTTAATCATTCTAATCAATGTTTTTTTTTATTTTGACAATTATCCAGATTTAATAAATGGTTTAACTTATCTGGCTAGGCCATTTCTAGAATTCTGTTATGCTTTAATAATTATATTAAAGGAGATTTATTATGCGTCTATTGTCTTTATTATTAAATATTCTTTGACTATTTTCAGAGGAACAGGAAGAACAGCAATTTTCAAATAATCAAGATCTTTGGCCAACAGAGGTGCCTCCAAAAAATTTTTGAAGGTTTGGTTGAGGATGGAAAAAAATAATAATCCAAGATCGGATGTTTTTCCATTAGATGGTGATATGTTCAAATCTGAGGAATAGAAAAAAGGTCTATCATGTAAAATATGGCAAAATGATACGATTTTTATAAAAACCAAAACGAATTTTCATAGCCAATTCTAAGAAAAATCCAGCTGCTGGAATCTGTAATTGGTTTATGTTTTAGATGGTGTTTCGCCAATGAAATAGAAAAATCAAGTGGTGACAAGAAATGGAAACAGATTTATTCTAAAGGTGAATATTGAGAAAATTTAGCAAAAATTTTCCAACCTCTTCTTCGGGTAATTTGAAATTTAGTTTTATAGATTCATGGTGGAGATTAAACCTAAGAAATTGGAAATCATAATTTTACATTTTTTTTCATGAATATTCAAAATTAATCAAGATAACTAAAAAAGATATTTTTGAACAGGATTGACAGTCGTAAAATTGGAGGATACAGTTTTCATCAAGTAACTACAAACAATTTAGTATAGATAATATATCTTTTTACAATAATTTTTTATATATATAATTTGTATATATTTATATTCTTTGATAATATTTTTAAACGTTCATCCTTAAGGGGACGGAAGTAGTCGAAAGACGAAGGAACGCATTATCATCGTTCATCTCGTAAGAGACGGAAGTAGGTAATGATACCGAAGGAACGCATCTTTTTAAAAGGAGATGTTATGAATGCTTTAAACATTCGAAAAAACCAAAACACACCTAAACTAGGTAATAAGATGAAATTGCAGATTGCAATTAATAAGCTTGCATATAATTTGCGTGTGCAGAGTATAGCTGAGCATAAATCTAAACCTAAAAAGGATGTATTTTTTCCTTACTATCTGTAAGGTTATAAATAAGAAAAAGAGAGCTACATGCTCTCTTTTTTATTGGTAAAAAATAATTTATATATATTAACTGTACCTAATAAATATTTGACTATATTGAATAGAGTGCGAGAATGAAAGTAGTCAAATTTTAGGGAGAGTTATGAAAAATTTATTTACATTTTTATTTGCAGTTGTTTTTTTAGTGAGCTGTTCAATGGAAGAGCCTGCATCAGAAACGCCTGATCCTTTAGATAATCAGTTTTTTACAGAATTTATGCCTTGTAAAGCTGGACCAGATTTCAATTCAGAGAATATGACAGCTATGATTTCAGAATGGCAGAAACTTTTAAGCGCTGAAGATCTTCAAGGAGTATGGGGATATGCTCCAGACGGTGACTCAAACTCCGTTGGGGATACCGGATGGTGGGAAATTCAATGGACTTCAGAGGAGTCAGCAGACCAAGCTTGGGAAGAATGGGTGGAAAATGAAGATGCAATGGCCTGGCAAGAAAAATATGAATCTGTTCTTAGCTGCGATGGCGAGTCAAGAAATGCTTTTGACAGCGTTTTCCCAATTCCATCAGCTACCTATGGCGAGTTACCAGATTCAGGTTATTTTTATAGTGAAGTATATATTTGTGAATTGAATGAAGGGTTTTCAAAAGAAGATGCTGTAAATTTTCTTTACGGTTTTAGAGAAGCTGTTGCAAATGCAGATTACTCCGATACATCTTATCATCTAGGTAATTATTTTTTTCATAATGATCCATCTAGCTTTTTATGGATGAATTTTACAAATAGTAAAGAAGCTATGAATAAAGCTGCTGCTTCATTTGAAGCAGAAGTGAGAGAGGATATGTTCCCATTGTTTAGTGAATTTGCTTCCTGTGGCGAAAAGCCTGATTTATATAATGGTTTCACTCTTTATTGGTCTGAGAATAAAGACTTTATACCTACGTTTCCTTCAGATAGTTAATCGTAAAAAGGATTTAAATATGAATAAAAAAATTATTTTAAGTGTTATTTTTTTAATGTCTTCATCATTGTTATATGCTGATGATCATAAAAACTCTGAAGCTGCTAATATTAAAGTGGTTGATACTTTTTGGGAGAACATTCTTACCAATCCTGATGTATCAATGGGATTACTTCATGAAGATTTTCAATTCGAATTCATGGGTATATGTGAAATATGCCAAAAATATAATAAACAAACTTATGAGAGTGATTGGCTTGGTAAAGTTATTCCCGAGGTTCTTCCAAATGGTATTGTAATTAATATTACAAATAGAATTGCTGATAGAGATTGGGTAATTTATACAGTAGAAGGTGAGGCTACTGGCATAAATGGTGAATATAACAATAACTATGTAATGGTCATGAGATTGAAAGAAGGAAAGATTATTTTTTTCCAAGAATATATGAGCGACCTTCTTGCAGAAACTCGTTTGCATATGAAAAAAATCGTAGATATTAAATAAGAATACACTCCCTTTATAGATATTAATATATAGTTAACTATAAATTAGTTTATAGAGGGAGTTAATTATGGAAAAAGTTTTAGTTACCGGTGCTACTGGATATATTGGTTTGCACTGTATACATCAGTTACTTAATCAAGGATATGCAGTAAATGGTTCAGTAAGATCTCCTGATAGAAAAGATGAAATAGTTAATGCTCTTCATGACCATAATACCTCTACAGAACATCTTAATCTTTATACATTAAATTTAACTGAAGATGCTGGTTGGGATGAAGCTATGGAAGGTTGTGATTTTTTACTTCATGTCGCATCACCAATATCCCTAGAACGAACTGACGAAGCTTATTTTATTCAACCAGCAATCGATGGAGTAAAAAGAGCTTTATCATTTGCAAAAAAATATAATATTAAAAAAGTTGTACTAACATCATCAGTAGCTGCTATTTTTGATTCTTTAGAAAAAAAAGATGTTTATGATGAATCAGACTGGTCAGATCCTGATAATCCTCATATAAGCGCTTATTCAAAAAGTAAAACCTTAGCGGAAAAAGCAGCATGGGAATTTTGGAAAACTGAAGGCCATCCATTTGATCTTGCAGTAATAAATCCTGCTTTGGTTGTGGGAGCATCAATATCAGGCGATATTGGCGAATCAAATAAAGCTGTTGAAATGGTTGCAAGCGGAAGGATGCCAGTTGCTGTACCTTTAATGTTTGGATATGTTGATGTAAGGGACGTTGCAGCAGCTCATATTCTTGCAATGCAAAATCCAGCATCAAATGGTGAGAGGTTTGCTTTAGTTGAAAAAGATTTATGGTACACAGATGTTGCTAAAATCTTAAGAGAGAATGGTTTCGACAAAGCACCGACAATCGGCATTCCAGTATGGCTTGCAAAAATTCTTGCTAATTTTAATAAAGAATTAAAATTAACACTGCCATATCTAGGCAGAAGAAGAAGTATCAAAAATACAAAAGCAAGAGAAAAACTTGGATGGAATCCAAGACCTGCAGAGGAATCTATTTTAGATATAGCTAATCAAATGAAGGAATTAGGAATGCTTAAATAATTCCGGGAATAATAGCTTTTCTATTCTTAGGATAATCATCAAATTTTTCTTGATACCATCTGTGGTGAGCAAGTGCTCTTGGGAATAAATTAGCTATAGTCCATAATGCAAATACTAAACCAGAGATGCTCCATGTAAGAATTGCCCAACCAATCCATTCCACAATTTCACCAAAATAATTTGGAGCTGAAATATATTTATGCATAAATTTTTTGGGCAAATGATATCCAGGACCTTTTTCTCTTCTTAAGGAAACAATTAAATAATCGGATCTAATGTTTACATACATACCAATAAAAAAGAGTATTAGCCCAAAATAAAATACCGAGCTATTTATCCAATCTTGAGCATATTCTGCAAAGAAGAATATCCCAATAGCCTGAATATTCACATTTATAATATTAAAGAAAAATGCTGAGGCAGCTATGCTTATTGGCATTTTTGGATTGGTCATATCTATTACAAATGGATAAATGAATGATCGATGTATGTAGTGAAATAACCACAATGCAAGAAAAATTATGTGCACAAGCAATAATTGATCTCTCATTATATAGGCATAAACTATCATCAATATTACACAAGGTGACTCCATTACAACCCAACCAGCACGAGCCGAAATATTTTTACCCCAACCACTTCTTATGTGGCGACCATAGGGCGCATCAACGAAGAAAAGGTAGACAAAAGTAACTATTGCTACTAAAACCCAAAAAATGAGAAAACCTATAAAATAATTCATATGCATTTATGTAAACATAATGTGTAAATTTTTGAACATATAAAAGTTTACAGCTTATAAATGAAATCATAAACTTGTGAGGGGGAGAATAAACAATGGAAACAAAAACTTACGATTTTATTATATTGGGTGCTGGTTCAGCAGGATGTGTGTTAGCTAACAGATTAAGCTCTAATCCGAATTTTAATGTATGTTTAATTGAAGCTGGATCAAAGGATAATGACGTAAGACTTCGTGTTCCGCTTGGGTTTGCTTTTTAGGCGACAAAAGTGGGTTCAGTTGGAATTATGATACCGTACCTCAAGAAGAATTTGAGAAAGTATCTGTAACAGAGCCTGCATCTTCAGTTGTAGATTCAGCTGGTGGTGTTCATGAAGTTGAAACTGAAATAATGGAGCATCGAAAAGGATTTCAACCTAGAGGAAAAACCTTAGGCGGTTCAAGTTCTATCAACGCTATGTTATACGTAAGAGGACATGCTTGGGACTATGATCATTGGGCTGAATTAGGAAACGAAGGATGGTCATACAAAGAGGTATTACCTTATTTTAAAAAATGTGAGCACAACGAAGTTTTTGAGGATGATTATCATGGTAAAAACGGACCACTAAATGTTTCTAAAATAAGACATAAAAATAAGGCTGTAGATGATTTTGTTAAAACAGGCTCTTCAATCTTTGGTATAACGAAGACTTTAACGGCGAAAATCAAGAAGGAATTGGTTATTACCAAACTACTCAAAAAAATGGCCAAAGGTGCAGCGCTGCTAAAGCATACCTAGTGCCAGCAATGGAAAGAAATAATTTAACTGTTTTAACTGATACTAATGTTGCAAAAATTAATATCGCTGATGGAACTGCTTCAGGTGTTCAATGTATAGACCAAGAGGGTAATGAATATACAATTAATGCATCCAAAGAAGTCATATTATCTTCAGGTGCATTTGGTTCTCCTCAAGTATTATTAAGGTCTGGTATAGGCCCTGGTGAAGAAATAACCAAACATGGTATTGAACATAAACTAGAACTTCCTGGAGTAGGAAAAAATCTTCAAGATCATATAGATTTCATAACTGTTCATAAGCATAAATCGATTAATCTTTTAGGTTTTTCACTAGGCACTATATTTTTTAAATATCCTTTAGAAATTCTTAAATATATTCTTACTAAAACAGGCATGTTCACATCTACTGTAGCTGAGGCAGGAGGCTTTATTAGATCAAGAAATGATATTGATATTCCTGATATCCAGCTTCATTTTGCACCTGGCATGATAGTTGACCATGGAAGAGAAACTTTATGGGGAACTGGTATAAGTTGTCATTCGTGTTTATTGCGTCCAAAGTCTCGAGGTGAAGTTACTCTTAAAGTCAGCAGATCCATCAGATGATCCATTAATAGATCCAAAATTTTTATCCCACCCTGATGATGTTGCTGACATGGTTGCTGGATATAAAAAAATGATGAAGATAATGAATAAAGAACCAATATCTAAATACACAAGCAAACATGTTTTAAGGCCAATTGATTTAGATGATGATAAGGATATAGAAAAAGCAATTAGAGAGTCAGCAGATACTGTTTATCACCCGGTTGGTACCTGCAAGATGGGAAATGATGATATGTCGGTTGTTGATAATAATTTAAAAGTTCACAAAATGAATGGCTTAAGGGTTGTAGATGCATCCATTATGCCAACATTAGTTGGTGGTAATACTAATGCACCTACCATCATGATAGGTGAGAAAGCATCTGATCTTATTCTTAGGGATTGGTCGTAAATGTTTTTAAGATTCTTGTTAATTATAATTTTTTCTCTCCCAGGTATTTCTTTAACCATAATTGATGTAAGAACTGAGGCTGAATGGAAAACAGGTCATTTAGATGGAGCTATTCATATTGAATGGCAAGACATATTGCAATTGCCATCAAAGATATCAAAAGATGAAGAGATATATTTGTATTGTAGAAGCGGAAATAGATCTGGAAAAGCAACTAAGATTCTTTCAGATGCTGGTTATATAAATGCTTTAAATGCTGGAAGTATTGAGCAAGCAAGCAAACTTTTAAACAAAGAAATAATAAATAATTAAAAACTCATATTTAAATAGTGAGTTTTGATCTTTTTTCCATTAAAGAGATAGAATCTACTTTATGCAAATATTTGCAAATATATTTAACAAAAAAAAGAAAACTTCTTTAAAGGTTTTGTCTTTTGATGGTGGTGGTGTAAGAGCTATTGCAGGAATCGTCTTCTTACAAAAACTAGAGACTTATACCGGAAAAAAAATTACAGATGTATTTGATATGTTTGTTGGAACTAGCGCAGGTGCATTTAATGCTTCATGTCTTGCATATAATGATATGAGCATTACAGAACTCAAAAAATACTGGTCTAAAGATTATTTAGATAGGATTATGGATTCATCTTTTTTTTGGGATCAGGCGTCTCTCATTCAGGCAAGACCTAGATATGAAACAAAAGGTAGGTTAAAGCTTTTAAATGAAATATTTGGAAATAAGACTTTGGGTGAATCAAGCAAGCCTGTTGTCACTCTTTGTTATGATATTGAAAAAAGAAAGCATATTATTCATTCAAGCAATAATACTCCTGAAGTAAGCTTTGTGGATGCTGTTTGTGCTTCAAGTGCTGCGCCAATGTATTTTCCAACCTATAAAATGAGCGATGGTTCTTGGATGATAGATGGAGGAGTTGTTACAAATAACCCAACCTTAATTGGATTCAATCATGCTAAGAAATTTTTTATTAATGACGATATTAAAATTATGAGCATAGGAGCAGGCATTAATAAAAAAACAATTTCTGGTGAAGCCTCATCCAAATGGGGTGGGGTAGGATGGTTAAGAAATGACATTATGGGGATGATGTTAGATTCTGAAATTCATAATGATATTGCACAAGATATTTTAGGTGATAACTATCTAAGAATAAACTCACCTATTGGCAGAATAAATAGAATGCTTGATGATGATTCAGATAAAAATTTAGAAAAAATTCATCTTATGGGGCTTGATTGGTGGTCTGAATATGGAAAAGGTGCAGTCAGTTTCATAGAAGACTAACTTTTTTCAAAATTATGCTATCTTTTGTTGTTAGTTGCTGTAAGATACAGTTTTTTTAATTATCATAATAGGAATCAAATGAATATTTACGTAGGGAACATTTCTTGGGGAATGAATGATCAGGACCTTGAAAATCTTTTTGCGGAGCACGGCACAGTAACATCAGCTAAAATAATAACTGACAGAATGACAAATCGTTCTAGAGGTTTTGGTTTTGTTGAAATGAGTGATGGGGGCGAAGCTGCTATTGCTGCATTGAACGAAACTGAAGTTGATGGAAGAAAGCTTGTTGTAAATGAATCTAGACCAAAAGATTCTAGATAGTTAATACCAAATTAATCACCAGTAAAGTCCTTTAAATCCTGTTAATTTTAAATTGACAGGTGTGAAGTTTCTCATCTTTTTTTTGTAAAAAATTTACATTTTTTATCCTGTTTATATAATTCTTGACATTTAGTTTACAAGAAGGTTAAATGCGCCTAGTTTCGTTTATTTTTTTTACGGGGAAATCTTAATGTATAAATATTTATTATCCTTAATGGTGTTGTTACCGCTATCGAGTTTTGTTGTTTCACAAGAAGTTGAAGAAGCTGAGATCTCAGAAGTTGAAGAGGTTGTAACAACTGGTATTAGATCTAGTTTAATAGATGCAATTTCTATCAAAAGAGAAAATGTTGGTGTTGTTGATGCTATAACAGCTGAAGATATCGGTAAATTTGCTGACAGAAATATTGCAGAGGCTTTATCAAGACTTGTTGGTGTTACAACAAACAGAGATAACGGTGAAAGCACATCTGTAACTATTAGAGGTCTAGGACCTGAATTCAACCTAGTGACTTTAAATGGTAGGTCAATGCCTACTGTTCCTCCGTTATGGGTTGGTGGAAGATCATTTGATTTTGGTGATATTTCATCATCAGGTGTTGCAGCTGTTGAAGTATACAAATCAGCTAACGCTATTCTTCCAACTGGTGGCCTTGGTGCAACTATTAACATGGTGACAACTAAGCCTATCGATGGTAAAAATGGTGGTGGTATTTCAGTTAGAGCTATGAATCACTCATCAGTGAAAAAGGGTGATGACTACACACCTGAGGTAGATGTTGTCTTTTTAAGAAATGGTGAAGTTGGTGATGATGCTAAATGGGTTTTCTCAGTATCTGGATCACACCATGTAATGCACAATAGAGAGTCAGGAACAAATGAGATAACATGGCTACCAAGTCCTATTATCAATAACGTTCCAGGTAATGCTGTTGTTACTAATAATAATGCAAGAGCAGATGGCGCATTCTTTTATCCAAGCGGTCTTTTATATAAGAACATGGATAATGAAAGAACTAGAGAAAATTTACAAACAACACTTCAATGGGAGCAGGGAATAGTAACTGCTACTCTTGATTACACAATTTCATCTGTCAATGCAAAACAGTATGGTGTTGAGGCTGGAACATGGTTATCTGGTTGGGATACAACTGCAATGACTGTGAATGCTAACGGTGCTGTTACAAGTGCTTTTGTTAATGGTACATATTTTAACGGTGGTATCTTTAATAATAATTTTAAATGGGCAAATGATGATACAAACAATAAGTCAGTTGGTTTAAACCTTGAATTTAGACTTACAGATAATTTCACTTTGACTGCTGATTATCATGACTCATCAGCTGGTTACAAAGGTAATCCTGGTGGAAGTGCTACAAGTTCAGCTACTTTTGGTAATGGTTGCTGGGCTGCATGGGACTGGTGGCCTGTAAATGAAGCATCAGCTTGTTTCAGAAACAGAATCATTTGATTTCACTCAATCTGTTAAATGGTAATCTTCAATGGGAAGTTGATAAAAACTTCCAAGGTGCAGATTTGGAGTGTCAGAGTTTGATGCAAGTGATATTGGTCCTAGAGAAGCTTATGTAAATTATCAAGAAAGAAAAAGTGATCTTGATCAGTTTCAGTTAATTGGTACTTGGGATAATAACGAAGGTTTATTCATGGAGTCTCTAGTTTCAGTTGATTTTGGATACTCAACTCAAGAAACTGTATTTAACAGTCAAAAATGGTTTAATTACGTGAGAACAGGTCATATTGCAGACGGAGACCCTGTTAACATGACTTATGCAATGATGCCTGATGATGTTTTCACTAAAGTTTCTATTCCAGGTTTCTTAGGTTCTGCTGGTAATTTTTATTACTTTGATATGAGTCAAGAGGATTTGTTCTACTGGTTTGGTAGAGCTGGTTTTATGGGTGACTTGAATACTGGTGATGGTTCATGGTGGAATGCTTATGGGCCTGCTTCAGACTGGCCATCATCATGCTATAGAAATGATGCATTTGATGCAGATGGTAATCCTAATGGTTTAAGAGCAATAATATTTATGACACACCAACCTCAAACTGGGGTCAACTTCAAGGTTGTTATGGTGATAGAGATTCAATTTCAGTTATTAAAGAAGAGTTAGAAGCTTTCTTTGTAAACTTTAATTTTGAAACTGTTACTGATAAAGGACAAGAACTTAGAGCACAGTTTGGTATTAGATATGAAGATGAGGAAGGAACATCGACTGCTGATACAACTGTTCCAACCAACACAGTATGGAGTTTAGGTGCATTCTCATATGGAGATAAAGTTGGTCTAATGACTGGTCCTGCAACTTACACAGGTATGGGTTCAAATGATTATGTACTACCAAGTTTAAACGTAACTTTTGAACATGCTGAAAACAGAGTTATAAAGTTTGCAGCAAGTAAAACTATTGCTAGACCAGCTCTTGAGCAAATGGATGTTTCAGTGTCTACTCCAGCTGCATTTAGCTGGATGTATCCAGCAACCTTAGGAACTGATAACCCAGCTCTAGAACCATATGAATCAACAAACTTTGATTTAGCATACGAGTACTACTATAAAGAAGGTAGTTATGTAGCGGTTAACGTTTTTGTAAAAGAAATTGAAGGTTATCATGGTGCTGGTTTTGAACAAGGTTCATTCAATGGTGTTACAGATATAACAAGAGGACCAAGAGCGGCTTTAGCTACTGAAGATAATGCTGATGCTTTATGTCAATGGACAGCTCCACAAGGTTATTGGGCTTGTGGATGGTCAAATCAGTTGATTGGGCTTGGTTAAACAACACTGGTTTTACATTTGGATGTAATGGTGCAGCAGACTGTTTTGCTGATCCAGGAAATGGTAATGCTGTTTTCCAAAGTAATGCTGATGATCCTTTATATATATTTAACTTAGCTAAACCTATAAACCAGTATGACGGTACTTTAGAAGGGGTTGAGCTTGCAGTTCAACATCTCTTTGACAATGACTGGGGTGTGATGGCTAACGTTACTATGATAGATGGTGATACCGATGTTGATCCTTATCCAGCAGCTGATGCTTCTGAGCAATTTGCTCTTCCTGGATTCGGTGATGCAGCAAACTTAGCTGTTTTCTATGAAAACGAAAAAATATCTGCAAGGGTTGCTTACAATGTAACTGGTGAATACTTCACAGGCTACGACCAATACAATCCATTATTTGTTACTGAAAGAAGTACTGTAGACTTTAATGCTACATACAACTTAACAGATAAAGCTGCAGTATTTTTAGAAGGAATTAACGTAACTGATGAGGATGTTCATTTATATTCAAGATATGAAGAAATGACATTCTTATATCAAGACCATGGTCCTATATATAAAATAGGATTCAGAGTTAATTTCTAGTTTTAATTAACACATAAAAAAAAGAGGGCTTTTTGCCCTCTTTTTTTTTATGCTGATATAATTTTTATGTGAAAAATTTATATATATTAAGCATAATATTTATCATATCTTCATGTGGAGGAGGTGGAGGTGGAGGATCAACACCCACACCAGCACCAGTGCCATTTTCATTAACAATTGGGCTAACATCTTTTTCTACTAATGAAGATACATCCTATACAGGGTCATTAAACGCAACAGCAAATGAAACTGTTACATTAAATTATTCAATTACTTCAAGTCCTTCAAATGGAACTCTAACTTTATCCTCTAATGGCGGCATAACATATAATCCAAATACAAATTTCTTTGGTTCTGATGAATTTCAATACTCTGTAACTGCAGTTGAAAAAAATGTTACTCAAAGTGCAACAGTTAATATCACAGTTAATTCAGTTAATGATGAGCCAGAAATTATGTTTACAAGATTTACAGATTTTTCAAAAGATACGCTTGTATATGAGACATCACAAAGTTTTAAAATTAGTGTTTCAGATGCAGATAATGAAATTGAAGATATTGTTTTTGATTTGATGCTAGGCTCAGAAACTATTTCAGGTACTTTTGTTCTTGATGAATCGACCAGTATTGAAGGAGATGGTGAAGTTACATTTGATTTATCCTCTCTTGAAAATGGTGGTCTTTATAATGCACAAATAAGAGCATCTGACGGCACAGACTTTAATGCAATTTCTTTTGAATCATGGTTTGCAGGAAGTAGAAGAACTATAACCATTGAACAGGATGACGATCCAGAAGATGGCTTTGATGGCGGTGAAAAAACATCAAAGGATTATGAAATATATTATCTTTCTGGAGGTCCAAATTCGCTTGCTGGAACAACATATTTATTTGTAGGAGATTCATTGGATGGAGAGTCTGATATTGATTTATATAGAAGGGCTTTAATTGCCTCTGTTAATAAGTTAAATGATTCAGATGCCTCAGAATTTTTTAATCCAAACTATTTTAATATTCTTTCAGCTGAACCAGTTGATCCAGACGGCACATCACCATTTGGAGTAAGAACAGGATGTTATGACTGGGATGAAGATATTTATTGTATTGGGGACATGGATACAGATTTATTTAATGAATTTTTACCAGAATATAGCTATCGAAATCATTTAATATCTACCTTAACTAAAATTGAAGGAAGAGGAGTAAATCTTGGTAACAGGAATATTCAGCCAATAAGAGACAATAATCCTGAGAGAACTAGCAATACTTTAATGCATGAACTCGGTCATGCACACGGTGAAATGGGTGATGAATATAGAACTGATGATGACAGAGATGTAAGCGCCTATGCTGATCTAAATGTTAATACAACTACTGAATCAACAGTTTCGTTAGTAAAATGGAATCATCATATTGAAAATCCTCTAAGTGTTCTAGGAAGAGATATTAAGGTTTGTTACAACACCAGTGATGGAAGAATTTATGATAGAGATGCTGATGAATATGTGGATGGTCTTGATTGTCAATGCCTTGCTAATGTCTGGGATGCTGAGGGTAATTTTGTTCGTAAAAATCCAGAATGCGCTAAAGTTGGAATGTTTGAAGGTAATTATTACGGTGATTTTGATAACTATAGACCAACATTTTGTTCAATAATGGATTCTTGTACTAGCGGAGGATATGGTCCAGTAAATGTAGAAGGTTTTGCAATTGGCTCTATTCAAAATCAAGGATTTTATGATGCATTTGATGATGTTGATTTTGGTTTTACTGCTAACAATGATGGTTGGCAAATGACAATTTTAGCAAATTATGACACATCAAAAATTACACTAAAGTGGTATGTAAATGGAGAGGAGCAAACTGCATTTCAAAATCAAAAAACAGTTACATTTAACAGGCCAGCAAATAATGAAGTGCAAATTTATACAGCTAAAGCCGTTGATTTAACTGGAACAGTCATAGCTTCAGATGATGTTTTAGACAATACTGATTTTTATGAGGGATTATTTCAATCATATTTTGTATGGTGTGCTGATTATGATCAATCAGCTGGAACTTGTAACGACTTTCGAACAGAACCAAATCCATCAGAATATAGTAATTTTGATTACGGATATATGGATGGACCATTAGGTTTTTCATGGGGGATAAATTGGGCAAAATGGTAAAATTAGGTTTTTTAGTAATTTCATTATTTTTTTTAAATTTAAATGCTGATCTAAATAAAAGCTCAGTTAGCTTAATTTCATCTGAAAATATATCTGATGCCATAGAGACGCAAATATTTATGAAATTTCTGCTTCATTTAATAACTTGACTCTAAAATCTGTAAAGGTTGGAAAACCAAATAAAAGTCTCATGACAAAGTTCAGCACTATCTCAAAAAAAGATAGATATGCAATTCAAGTTTTAAATGACAAGGGTAATCAAGTTATGCTCCTTGGTCTTGGAAATCCGTTTTATATTCATGCCGATCATATTGGCTATGAACATAGTCATGATTTTGGTGGTTACGTTGATCAAAATCTTGAAATTGCAATTCCGATAAACATTAACGCAGCTCAATTAGTATTACTTTCTCAAGATGAATTTGGATTTAAACAGGTTTCAAAGATCAACTTAAAGTAATACTTTTTATTCCTATTTTATAAGATCACTATTTAAAAATTCAGTGCTTGAAAGCATTCTTCTTAGAGGTTATATTACCCAACCAATGCGGTACTAGCTCAGTTGGTAGAGCGTCTGCTTGCCAAGCAGAAGGCCGCCGGTTCGAGACCGGCGTACCGCACCACTTTCTAGTTTGTACATATTTACTATTAATTTCTTAACTGCTATCTTTGAAGTAATTTTAGTTACTCAGAGCTCATGCTTAGGATATTAATTGCTTTGTTTATCATCACATCTTGCAGTGGTGGAGGTAGCAGCAACGATTCATTTATTGATACCGTAATTGATACAGATAATAATCAAAATAATAATGAAGATGAGCAATGTGAGCAGTTTGAAGATAGAGTTTTTAAGTGTGAATTCAATCATGGTAATTTATTAAGATATTATTATATTCATCTTCCTCATCCAGAGGCACAAGGTGCTAGCTCTGTACTATTTAATCTTCATGGTTATGGAAGTAACGCGCTAGCCCAAATGCAGTATGCCGACTTTAGAGATCTTGCAAATACTAAAGAAAATAACTTTATTTTAATACATCCTCAAGGAGCACCTTTGAATACAGTATTAACATCAAGTGCATCTCATTGGAATTCAGGAGGCTGGACAGTTGGCAGTACAGTAGATGATGTAGATTTTATAGACACAATCATAGGCTTTATATCGAGTAAATATAATATTAATGCTAATAGAATTTATTCTACTGGTATGTCTAATGGTGGTTTTATGAGCTATCACTTAGCCTGTAATTTAAGTTCAAAAATTGCAGCCATAGCATCTGTTACAGGTTCAATGAGTGTTCAGACATATGACAATTGCAATCCTTCTCATCCAATTTCAATACTTCAGATTCATGGAACTCTCGATGGCACTGTACCACTAAATGGTAACTCTACACTTGGTATGGAAAGTATTTATGATGTTATTGAATATTGGAGATCTTTTAATTCATGCCTAGTTGACCCAGTTATAAGTGTTACTGATTTTTTTGATCTTGGGTATTCAGTTGAGCATCAGACATTTCATGAGTGCCTAAATAATAATCAAGTCGAATTATATATAGTTGATGGTATGTGGCATACGTGGCCAAGAGAAGATAATTTTGGTATCAGTGCTTCAAATATCATTTGGGACTTTATTAATACCTACGATATCAACGGCAAAATAAACTAAGTATAAGATTTATACATAATATTTCCTTATTTATTAATTATTTGATGTAATATTTAAATATTCATAAATAGGGAGAGGAAATATGAAATATTTATTTACGTTAGCAATTACAATGTCGTTTGCTATTTTTGCTCAAGAAGATGAGCCATCTCATAAATATCAACCAGAAGCTAATAAAGCAGAATACTATTGGGAACCTTTAATAAAGGAAAGGATATGGATGATCTTGTAGCCTGGTATGGATAATTTGCTAAATGGGCTGAAGGTCAAGGTGATGTTTATGACAACATGACTGTTGCTATACTGACACCCCAATTTCATTCAAATATGGGAGCTTTAGACGCTATGTGGGTAAATACATTTCCAACTCCAAGTGAGCAATTCACTGGAATGGAGAGATGGGTCACTGGTGGAGGCTTATCTTTAATAAAGTCATTACCTGTAACTAATGCAAAGCAAGTTGATACATGGCAGTGGACTGTATCTCAGCCTGCGAGTATGTCTGTTGGGAATGTTATGTATGCCACTTATTCAGATTGTAGCCTAGAAGAGGGTTACACTATGAGAAAGGTTTATGATCTTTACAAAGATTTTTCCATCTATGCTCAGTCTGTTGGTGATACTACTGGAAGAAAAATGATTGTTCCTACAGCTGGAGCAAAATTACCTGATGGTGTTGATTTTGTAAGATTGATGTATTCATCATCAATATCAGAAACAGGTGCTAATGCAGAACTATTTTGGGAAAAAATAGCTCAGTCAGAAGCTAACTCAAACCTAAAAGGTTTTTCTTGTACAAATGGAAGGTCATACATTGGTACAGTAATGAGAACACCTGGATAAAGTTGAACATTTTTAAAATGGGAGCTGTTGCTCCCATTTTTTTTATTTGATGCATAATAATGTTGTGAATAATTATTCTAATCATATAGCTATTATTGGAGCAGGCATTTCAGGACTGGCATTAGGATGTATATTAAAAAAAGCAAATATTCCTGCAGTAATATTTGAAAAATCAAAAGATATTAGTGACTATGGTGCTGGAATATCAATCTCTCCAAATGGAATCAGAATCCTAAAAAATCTTAATTTATATGATGAAGTTGTTGCTGCATCCTCGAATCCCAAACAAGCAGATTTTTATTCGGGCAATAAAAAGATCACTAGTTTTAAGATAGATGTAGTAACAACATCCAGACAAGTTTTGTATAAATCTTTGTATGAAAAATATATATCTATGAATGGTGAGATTTTGTTTGATCACGAATTATGCAATACAAACTTTGAAAAATTAGAACTCCACTTCTTAGATAATAAAACATATCATGTTAGACACATAGCAGCTTGTGATGGAATTAAGTCTATTTGCAGAAAAAAAGTTGAATATCAAATGGATCCAGAATATAGCGGATATTCAGTTTGGAGAGCTATTGTTGAAAAAAACAAAAAAATACAAAAACTTTTTTAGGACCTAACCATCATGTTGTTACTTATCCAATATCTGATTCAAAAATTAGTTTTGTTGCAGCAATAAAAACACAAAAAAAATATAAAGAATCATGGAGATCATCAGGCACATATAATGAGCTTAAAAATGATTTAATTCTTGCTAACAAAGACTCATATTCTTTTATTAATGAAAGCACTAATTTATTTAAATGGGGTGTTTTCATAAGACCGCATTTAAAAAATATTAGTTATAAAAATCTTACTTTATTAGGCGATGCAGCTCATCCTATAGTGCCCTTCATTGGTCAGGGTGGATGTTTAGCACTTGAAGATGCCTATGCTTTTGGAAATTTATTAATTAAATATGACGCTGATATAAATAAGGCTCAGAAAGCTTATGAGAATATTAGAATTAAAAGAATAAAAGCTGTTACAAATCTATCTCTAAGACAGGGTTACCTTAACCATATTTCCAATCCATTTGTAATCTTTCTAAGAAATTGTGTTATGAGATATTTACCTTCATTAGCAATGAAGTCTATTAGAAAAAAAGTATGGAATTATGATTTAGAGTCAGAGATAAGAGATTATAGATATTGATTGCCAATTTTTTAGTATTGGTTATTTAGCTCAGATTGATATAATTCTTTCATGAACATATTAAAAAAATTAGCCACTCTTTTTAATAACCAAGAATCGGAAACGGTTGAAACTAACCCTGATTCAATATCTTTAACAATCTCATCACATTTAAAAGATTTTTTAGAAAATGAAGTTATAGTAGGTTTAAATATAACAAAAGAGCATTTTTGGTCCTCTTTTGAAAAAATAGTGAATGAATTTTCTCCAAGAAATAAAGCATTATTAAAAAAAAGAGAAGATATTCAATCCAAGATAGACAGTTGGCACATTGACCATAAAGATGAAGATTTTAACTATGATAAATACAAAACTTTTTTAACAGATATTGGTTATATTGCTCCTAGAAGCCCAGATTTTACAATATCTACCGATAACGTAGATCCTGAAATTAAAACTATAGCTGGTCCTCAGCTTGTTGTTCCTGTGATGAATGCTAGATTTGCTCTTAATGCTGCAAATGCAAGATGGGGGAGCTTATATGACGCTCTGTATGGTACAGATGTAATTAGCGAGGATGATGGAGCTGAAAAAGTTGGTGGCTATAATCCTGTAAGAGGCGATAAGGTTATATATTTTGCAAAGAATTTTTTGGATGAAACAGTTCCTCTTGAGCAAGGTAGCTTTCAAGATGTTTTAGGGTTTGAGTTTGTTGATGGAAGTATTCAAGCACTTCTTCCTGAGGTGGGTAAAGTAAGTCTAAAGAATCCTACACAATACGTCGGTTATAAAGATAACGGTAATGATTCATTTGATCTGTTATTTAAAAATAATAATTTACACTTTGAGATTCAAATTGATCCTAATCATCCTATTGGTCAAACCGATAAAGCAAACATTAAAGATATTTTGATGGAGTCAGCCATTACAACAATACAAGATTGTGAAGACTCAGTAGCAGCAGTGGATGGTGAAGACAAGGCAGCTGTATATAGAAATTGGTTGGGATTAATGAAAGGAGATTTGAAAGAATCTTTTGATAAAAATGGATCTTTGATAACAAGAGAATTAAATCCAGACAGGGCATATATCACTTCAGAGGGTAAAGATTTAGTTCTTCCGGGCAGAAGCTTGATGCTCGTTAGAAATGTAGGCCACCTTATGACAAATCCTGGCGTTCTTGACTCTGAAGGCAATGAAGTGCCAGAAGGTATTATTGATGCAATGTTTACAATTTGTATAGCGATGCATGATTTAAATAAAAATGGCAAATATCAAAACTCAAAAACAGGAAGTATCTATATTGTTAAACCAAAAATGCATGGTCCTGAAGAGGTGCAATTTACCTGCGATCTTTTTTCAGCCGTAGAAGATGCTTTAGGATTACCTCAATTAACTGCAAAAGTTGGAATTATGGATGAGGAGAGAAGGACTACAGTTAATTTAAAAGAATGTATTGAAGTTGCTAAAGACAGAGTTATTTTTATTAATACTGGTTTCCTTGATAGAACAGGTGATGAAATTCATACAAGCATGGAAGCTGGACCTATGATCACTAAAGCTGATATGAAGCTACATCAGTGGATAGCTCAATATGAAAATTGGAACGTTGATATAGGTTTAGAAACAGGTTTTAAAGGAAGAGCTCAAATAGGTAAAGGTATGTGGCCAATGCCTGATGAGATGCTTGGAATGTATAATACAAAAACTATGCATCCTGAAGCTGGTGCAAACTGTGCTTGGGTTCCATCTCCAACAGCTGCAACACTTCATGCAATTCACTATCATCAAATTTTAGTTAGTGAGGAACAAGAAAAAATAATGCATAGAGAAAAAGCAAGTCTCGATGCTATTTTAGATATTCCTGTCCATAAAAGCCCTTCTGAAATATCTGCAGAAGAAATTCAAGCTGAGCTTGAAAATAATTGTCAGGGCATTCTTGGCTATGTAGTTAGATGGGTTGATCAAGGAGTTGGATGCTCAAAAGTACCTGACATTAATAATGTTGGCCTTATGGAGGATAGAGCAACTTGTAGAATTTCAAGTCAGCATATAGCTAACTGGCTTCATCATAATTTAATTTCTGAAGATCAGGTAAGAGAAGCTATGAAAAAAATGGCTATAGTTGTAGATAATCAAAATAATTCAGATCCATTATATAAAGCTATGGCACCATCTTATGATGGCTTAGCTTTTGAAGCAGCTTGCAATCTTGCTATTAAAGGCAGAACACAACCTAGTGGTTACACCGAACCAATACTTCATCAAACCAGGCTTAATTTTAAGTCTTAAAGATGAAAGCTTATTGGGTTGTTAGAGGCAATATCTTAAATCAGGATGAATACGCTAAGTATATTGACTTAGCTGGACCAATAGTTAGTAAATATAACGGCAAATTTTTGGTAAGAGGCGGAAAGCAAATTGAAGTTGAGGGAGAGGGTTTCGACAGAACTGTATTAATAGAGTTTAATAATTTTGATGAAGCTTTATTTTGCTATAACTCTGATGAATATCAGGAAGCTTGATTCATGTAAAGAATTCAGCAAATAGACTAGTTACTATTGTTGAAGGCCTTGGATAGTCAGTATTTAGATACCTTATGCATAGATGTTAAAATCTTTTTATGAAAGTTATCCAATTTGTTCCAACTCTTGAAAGTGGAGGAGTTGAACAAGGCGTTATAGAAATATCTAAAGCTATAGTAGATGCTGGCCATGAATCACATGTTGTTTCAGCTGGTGGAAGGCTGGTAGATCAATTAATCAGCGAAGGTTCACACCATCATCATTGGGATCTTCATAAAAAAAATATTTTTACCTTAAGATACATCAGACCATTAGCAAGATGGATTGAACAGATGAATGCTGACATATTGCACGTAAGATCTAGAATGCCCGCCTGGATAGTTTGGAAAGCGCTAAATAAAATACCGGAAAACAAAAAACCCAAACTTGTTTCTACAATTCATGGTCTTTATTCTGTAAATTTTTACAGCGCAGTAATGTCAAAACCAAAAAATATTATTACAGTATCAGATTCAGCATACAGCTATTTAGTAGATAATTATAAAAATACAGAATCTAAGAATATAAAACTAATATATAGAGGGATAGATAAAACAGAATATTTTACTGGCTATAAACCATCAAGTATCTGGTTAGATAAATGGTATACAGAATATCCAGAAACTAAAAATCATAAGTTATTAACTATTGCAGGAAGAATATCACCATTAAAAGATTTTGAAAAAATTATTAATTTAGCTAAAGATATCCAAAACCAATCTAATCATAAGATAAAAGTATTGATCGCAGGAGAGGCCAAAGATAAACATCAGAAATATTTAGATCATCTTAAAAAATTAATTCATTCATTAAACTTAGAATCAGATATTTACTTTCTAAACTTCAGAAAAGATATTAAAAACATTTATGCAATATCATATATAGTTTTTAATACATCAAATAAGCCTGAATCGTTTGGCAGAAGTATTTTAGAACCTTTATCAATTGGAATCCCATCTATTGGTTACAATAGAGGTGGAGTCAAAGAAATTTTAGAAGAGTTATATCCTTATGGTGCTATTGAGCCAAATGATTCAAAATCTTTGTTGTATAAATCTTTATCAATTCTCGATGGAAATAATCAGAATATTAAAGAAAATACAAAGTTCTTAAAATCAAATATGTGTCAATCTACAATAAATTTTTATAAAGAAATAATCTCATGCTAATAACATTAGCCATTATTTTTGACCTTATATTAATTCTTTTTTTCTTTGAAATACGCATGGTGGTATCCAAAAACAAGTATGAAAAAAACAAGAATCATGATGTATCACATGATTTCAGAGCAGCTTGAACAGGGAAAAAAATCTGGTTTAAGAGTTTCTCCGGAGATGTTTGAAAAACATTTAAAGTACTTTAAAGATAACGGATGGAAATTCATAAAGATGTCTGAATTAAAAAATCATGAGGATGAAAATAAAGTTGTGGCAATTACTTTTGATGATGGTTATTTAGATAACTATTCGCATGCAATGCCTTTATTAAAAAAGTATGATGCCTGCGCTACTTTGTATTTGGTTATTGATAGACATCAAAATGATTGGTCTGTAAAAAAGAATCCAAAACATAATACTGGCGTATTAGCACACGAAGAAAAATTATCTGATGACAATATAAAGGAAATGATTGATTCAGGAGTCTTTGAGCTTGGCGGCCATACAATTACTCATCCCTTCTTACCAAACACTTCCATAGAAGATAAAAAATATGAAATGATTGAATGCAAAAATATTCTAGAAACAACCTTTAATACAAAGGTCTCAAGCTTTGCATATCCTTTTGGGATATATAATACTGAAGATGTTGAAATTATAAAAACTAGTAATTTTGAATCAGCAGTAACCACAGATGAGGGAGTAGCTAACAGCAATACACCATTTGAACTTAAAAGAATAAAAGCATCTGGAAAGGACAATTTTTTTGCTTTTAAATTGAGAGTTCAAAAGGGCTTTAGAGGCTTTATTTAATTAATGAATATGAAAAAATTTTTATTTGTAATCTTATTGTTAAGTTCTGAATTAATGCTTGCAGAATATAAAAATACTAATGGTGTTGCATCTGATAAGTCATTTGGTGATATGTTGAAGTGGATTAGATCTGATATTGAACCAGTAATCACTAAAATTGAACTTTCGTCAGAATGGCAGAATTTAGATTTATCAAAGGATGATAATTATGCAATTTGGATAGGGCACTCAACCTTTTTGATTAAGAAGAATGGAGTAACGATTCTTACTGATCCTATATTTTCAAATAGAGCATCACCATTAAGAAATATTGGTCCAAAAAGATTAATACCTCCAGCTATACCTTTAGATGAATTACCCAGTATTGATATTGTCACAGTAAGTCACAACCACTATGATCATTTAGATATTCGATCATTAAAAAAGCTTTCTAAAAATAATCCTAAAGCTATTTTTTTAGTACCAGCTGGTGATGAAAAAAACTTAAAAAAAAAAAAAATCAAGAATGTGTATGATTTTGACTGGTGGAAATCAATAGAGCATAAGGGGTTTGAAATTACATTTACACCTGTGCAGCATTGGTCTAAAAGATCTTTATTTGATAGAAATAAAAGCTTATGGGGCGGGTGGTTCTTCAAGCATAAGGATTATTCCCTTTACCATGCAGGTGACACTGGTTATTCAAAAGATTTTATTGATACTAAAATTAAACTAGGATCTCCAAAATATGCTTTTATTCCCATTGGAGCTTATGATCCGGAATGGTTTATGGCTGAAAGTCATGTAAATCCAGAGGATGCAGTACAGATAATGTTAGATCTGGAAGCTGAAAAATCTTTTGGCATGCATTGGGCTACTTTTGTCTTAACAGATGAAGATACTATTGAACCAAAAATAAGACTTGAAAAAGCTATGATGGAACACAAAGACTTAGAATTTACCTCAGTTGTTCCTGGGACTGTCATCAATCTAGAATAAATATAAAAAACTTTATTTTTTTTTAAATAAAAGTGTTGACTTAAATTCTAAGAAGAGTATATTAAATAGACCAACTTGATTCCGACTAACAATCAACTGCAGACGGGAGTTAGAGAGGTCAAGAAGGAAGAGCCCATAGGGTGAAAGCGTTGCTTAGAGTCGACTATAAAAAAGATCTTAGTAACCCACCAAGAGTTCAAGAGAAAGAACTCAAGGAGCCAGAGAAAATCTCACTTTGGACCCCTAAGGATCTCGAACTTAAAGAAACAGAGCTAGTCTCTGTTTTTTTTCGCCTGGAGTTTGCCAATCATTTATACTACAAGCATGAAAGCATTAGTCGTTCTTGCATATTTATTAACACCTTTTATAAATTCAGATACATATGAAAATGATCAGGGATGCAAAACAAAGTTAATTCAAACCATGAAAGCCTCATCGACATATTCATCAAGACAAGGATATGGAGTGGTAAATTTTGATATCAATAAAGATGGATCTGTTTCAAATATCAAAGCAGTTGACTCACAATGCGCCTTATCCAGAAGGGATGATGGCAGTATTTTATTTAAAAGATGTCCTTTTTTTAAAAAAAGCTCATACGCAGCTGCAAGATACTTAAAATTTTCACCTCCTAAAAATAAGTTTGGCGAATCCTGTTCTTTAGTTAATCAAGAGAGAGTTTTTGCTCATCATAAATATAATGTCCGTTTTAAAGATAAAAAAGAATTTTTACTTGATGATGACTTAAGAGATCCAATCAATTTATCTGATCCAAGCGGCTTTCAAGATCCATACCTCTCGTCCTTTCCTCCAGTTACAGAAATCCCACCTGATCTAAACAATTAATAGAATTCATAAAAAATATTATTTTCTATCTTATAATAGTGATCTATTTTGGGGCTATAGCTCAGCTGGGAGAGCGCTTGAATGGCATATGGTTTCTAATATGAACTGATTGGATGACTTAATAATTTTGTCTTTGAGAACTTTTTCTTTTGATTATGGAATTAGAATTCTTATTAAAAGTGTCTTCCATAATCTTATCAGCTAGTTTTAACACATCTTTATTAATACGAGCCTTCTTTAAAAGCCCAATAAATTCATCATGGATATCATCTCTTCGGATATTTTTAGGTTTAATATCACATATATCTCTGGATGAATCACATCTGTAATAAGGATATTTCTTTTTATCTCTGCCAGTAGAATAATTACCTAATAACTTAGTTGAACATGAACCACATTCAATATCGCCTTTAAGAGGGAAGTGCTCAATTCCAACAACGCTATATTTTTTTCTTTTCTTAGATTTAATTCTTTGTTGCACTTTATAAAACAATTCTTTATCTATAAATCCTTCATGTGTGGCATTAATGTCTTTAAAACCCCATTTGGGATAATCAATGATTCCTATATAGAGTTTATTAGTAAGAATTTTTTTAATTAAATCATTACTAAGCTGATAGGGCTTTTTGTTATAAGGATTAATTAATTGTTGTGCTTCTTTAGAATATTTAATACTCTCATAAGTTATATATCTGCCAAGAGCATAATCTTCATAAATCTTTTTAATCAAAACTGAATTCGTATTATCTGGATATAAAATCTTATCTACTAATCTCATGCCAATAGGAGCTTTAAATAACCAATAGCCAGCTTGAAGTTTTTCTCGCATCCTTGTATTTAAATTTCATAGTTTGTTTTCTATTAAAATCAGCTAATACTATTAGCATATTTTCTTGAAACTCTGCCATTGGATTACCTGACTCAAGATCTTCTTTTAATGAAATAAAGATTCCGCCATATTGTTTAATGGTTACTTTTAATAAATGATAGTCCTTTACATTTCTTGAAAGTCTGGATATATCATCAAATATAACAAAAAATATTCCCATCTCTTTTTTTAATAAAATCAATCATCTCTTCAAGACCTGGTCTGTCAGCTCATTTACCTGACATAGCAGCATCTTTAAATGTTTTAATGATTTTAATGTTGTTTTCTTTTGCATATTTCAGACAGGCTGAGTACTGACTGTCTAATCCGCTGCCTTGCGTGACTTGTTTCAATGATGAAACTCTTGTGTATATAACACCTTCTTTATTTATAGTATTCATCAAATAACCTCTCACTTAATGCTTGTAGTTGTTTAATTATTAAAAGTTTATCAGAATCTGATAACTCAAGATTTTCTAGATATTTCAAATACGCTTCCATAGACATACGTCTCCTGTAAAAGCAGATTGAAATCTTTCAATGGAATTAATGCGTCTTCATTAACTGCGTGTAAAAAAATTTAATATAACTATTTTTTTTTGCAGGTTTCTACCATTTTTTATCAATAAAGATATCTTTCTAAGAATTTATTCCATTATGGGTTGTATTTATTCCAATATGGGTTAATTTAAAACATAAAGTGAATTAAATTGAATTGAATTGAATAAAAAACTACTACTCCATAACTTTTAGTATTTTATTTATCGTCTCCTGCGGTGGCGGAGGCGGAGGAGGGAGGAAGCGCTCCAACAACTCCCTCAACTCCAGCTCCAACAGTCAATTTATCAGCCGATCCAACCTCAGTTCTTTTAGAAAGCACTTCAACACTTACTTGGTCTTCTACCAATGCTACGTCTTGTTCAGCATCTTGGACTAGCCAAACAGGTACCTCTGGTTCAGAGGCAGTAACTATTACTACAGCAGGTAATAATAGTTTTTCTATTTCTTGTTCTGGTGATGGAGGTTCAAGATCTGCATCTGTTACTGTTGAGGGTTATAGAAATACTGATGGTGTAGTGGTTGACGGATATATTTCAGGAGCAGAAGTTTTTATTGATGAAGATGATGATTGGATATTAGATTCAAATGAAAATTCAACTACTTCAGATAATGAAGGTAAATTTACTATCAAATACGCCAACGGTAATTTGGTATCTATCGGTGGAACTGATTTAGATTCACAAACGCTTTTAGATAATTTACTTAATTACTCATAAACTTAACTGGACATACAGATTTTAAAGCTGTTACTCCAGTAACCTCAGTTGCAGCGTTTATGGAAGATGCTTCTCTGGTTAATGCAGCTTTAGGAATTGATGCTTCTATTGATGTTTTTACTTTTGATCCGGTTGCTAACAAAGGCGATGGTGGTATTAATGATTATTTATATGAGAAGGGGAATCAAGTTAACCGTTCTTGCTTTTGCTCTGCAAAACATAACCAATAATTTAAATACCATAACCGAAACAACTCAGGACTATTTTAAAGCTATCACTGAAGAGATAGAAAAAGAATATACCGAAACTGAAACCAAAGTAGATATTGAAACACAAGCTTTTGTAACTAAAGCATTAGAAAATGTAATAGAAGCAAAATCAGTAACTATTGATGAAACAGCTAAAGCAAATGTTACTAAAGCGCTTTCAGGAATGCTGCCAATTATTCAAGTCAAATCCTCAGACGATTTAACCACAGGTATTATTCGTTTTGCGGTTTCAACTTTACAAACCGATATCCAGGCAATTGCTAATGGAACTGCAACTACTGAGACTGTTATTGGTTATACCGAAGACCTTCTCAATTACATAGCAGAAGATCAGAGCATAGATTCAGGCGAAATAGCACCTGATATCAGCGCTATAGCAGATAGCGCTTCCACTTCTGAAGATACAGCTGTAGAAATTAATTTTCTGTTAAATGACTCTTATGTTACTTCTTCACCATTCTCATTGTCAGCAACTAATGGCACTAACGGATCAACATTATTATCTAATAACCTAATAACTTATACTCCAGATGCTGACTATAATGGCAGTGATTCCTTTTCATATACTCTTACTCAAGGTGATAAAACCTCAAGTGCTGATGTAACAGTAACGATTGAACCAGTTAACGATGCACCGTCTATTGATATAGCATCAACTATTCAAGTTGAAGAAAACCAAACAGCAGTAACAACTGTTTCAGTTTCAGATGTAGACGAAGAATTAACGCTAACATTAGGTGGAACAGATGCTGACAGCTTTAATTTATCTGATGAAAATGTTTTAACTTTTAAAGAAGCGCCAGATTATGAAACAAAGAATTCATATGTCATAACTCTATCGTTAACAGATGGTACAGAGACAGTTACTAAGGATGTTTCTATAGTTGTCTTAGACATTAATTATGTATTTTCAGGAAAAGTAATTGATGGATATATTGATGGAGCTGAAATTTTCATTGATCAAAATTTCAATTTTACAAAAGATGATAGTGAGTTTTCTGCAACGTCAGATTCAGATGGCGCATTCAACATAGATATTAATGATGAAAGCCTTGCTGCTTGTTTGCAAAAAAGACCGATAATAGCCGAAGTTCCTGTTGGTGCAATTGATTCGTCCCTTGGTGAAGTTTCAAATGCATATCAGATGATTCTTCCTTCAATAGAAGATTCAATTAATGCAAATGCTGCAATATACATTACTCCATTTACCAGTTTACTTAGTGATGCTGTTGTTCAAGGTATTAATGCATCAAATATTGTTGATGAAATTGATGCATCAGAGGGTTGCGGTGATCTTGCCAACTCTGTTGCATTAAATATTTCTAATGAGTTACAACAGATAACGAATTCTATTGAATCTAGTCTAGACATATCGTTTGAAGATTTACTAGTAGACTTCATTGAAGACAATTCAAGCTCAAGTATTACAGAGACATCTGCACAAAAACTTGCAGCGTTTTTTCCTTACTTTAAAGAACTTTCAGATGAGTTTGATTCAGAGCTTTCTGATATTCATGGAAAAGCGATTAATACAAAAGTAATAATTGAAGAAGATGCCATTAATTCAATTCTTTCTACAAGTGATGTTGAAGAAATACCTTTAAGTTTTAATGCCATATATGAAACTGATCCTAATGAACTTGGATGGTTCATTCAAGAAAAAATCATAGCCAATGGCGCTAAGGTTAATAGTGATGGGCAAATAAAACATTACACATGCTTTACTAATTCTGAGAACTGTATAACGGATACAAGAAGTCTTGATGCTTTGAGAAATGCGTCAAAAAGATATACCAGAACAAGTACGTTTTTAAATAATAGTTATGATCCAGAAAATTATAACTATCAGTTAGTTATTGAAGATGAGCAGAGAGTAGATTTTGATATTAATGGAAATCCTAAAGACAGAGTTTGTATTTATCAGAACTGGTTATATCTAACCCCAGTAAACACCAGAGAAAATTTTGTAACTAACGATAGATATAATACTGGAGCGTCTGATGGATCTGATGATAATGATGATTGTTCAAGTGTATTAGCAAACAAAAATGAAGCCTTATTTGTTGCTCTGGTAGATAAATACAATGACGGTGTTGATTTTTTGAAGAAATTGATATAAGAATCACTAATCCGATATATCAAAACTCAACTTTTTTTGAAAATAAGGTCAACAACATATATCAAAATAGAAATACAAGAAATAGCTGCTGTTCCTAGAACCTTTAAGGACATTGAAAACTTAAGAGCAAAATTAACAGAGTCCTCAACAGATCAAATCTCAATATTTTGGACAAAAAGAAATGCTGATGGTCAGCAACTTGAGTCAGCAAAAATAGATATCAAATATGATAAGAGTAATGATTATTTTGAATACGGAACACATGAAAATTCATCTACAGGATCAGAATATACTATTGTTTCAAGTGTTGAGGGCCAACAAGCAACAAATAATATAACTTAATTTATTATATTCAAATTCAAATATTTTTAACTTCTGACTACATAATTTATGCTCCAATCTTTACTTCTGAACCAATTTTTAGCGCAGAGGAAAATCAAACAGATATAGGTACCGTTACTGTTTCTGATGTGGATAGTGATGAGATTGCTTTCACTATTTGTAGGTGATGAAATTTTAATAAATTCTGATGGCTTATTAACTTTTGCATCCTCGCCAGACTATGAGACTAAAACAACTTATACGGCAACTGTTACAGCTAGTGATGGAGCTAATAGTACAGATCAAGATATTACTATTAATGTTATTAATGTTAATGAGGGATTTCTGTATTTACTTCTGAAGCTATTTTTAATGTACCTGAAAATCAAACATCAATAGGTACTGTGACTGCAACAGATGAAGAGAGATGAGGTTGTCTTTAATATTTCTGGTGATGAATTATCAATAACCTCAGATGGATTTTAACTTTTATCTCGGCTCCAGACTATGAAACTAAAGCTTCATATTCAGCAACAGTTACAGCCAGCAATAGCGCTAACTCATCTACTCAAGACATAACAGTAAATGTCACAAATGTAGTTGAAGAAACTAACGAACCAGTTGTTGTAGAGTATACAATTGAACCTTCGTCACTGGATGTTACAAATGGAGATGCTACTTTAACTTATACAATTAGAGTTACTGATGAAACAGGTGTCGATCAATCAAAATTCCGACCTTTGGAACTTATTTTAATGGAAGTTATGATGCCACCAATCAAACTCATAATCTAACTTTAATTTCTGGCGATAAAAAAGATGGCACTTATCAAGGAACAGCAACCATTCCTGAAAATAGCATATCTGGAACATGGACACTTGTTCAAGGAAGATTTGAAGATGAAAATGGTATTAGGCAAGAAAATACACCATTAGTTGCAGAGTTTGAGGTAGTAGGCAGAGAAATAGAAACTAACGAACCAGTTGTTGAAGAATATACAATTGAACCTTCGTCACTCGATGTTACAAATGGAGATGCTACTTTAACTTATACAATTAGAGTTACTGATGAAACAGGTGTCGATCAATCAAAAATTCGACCTTTGAACTTATTTTTTTTTGGAAGTTATGATGCCACCAATTAATCTAACTTTAATGGCGATAAAAAAGATTATGATCAAGGAACAGCAACCATTCCTGAAAATCATCCGGGAACATGGACACTTGTTCAAGGAAGATTTGAAGATGAAAATGGTATTAGGCAAGAAAATACACCATTAGTTGCAGAGTTTGAGGTAGTAGGTAGAGAAATAAAACTAACGAACCAGTTGTTGAAGAATATACAATTGAACCTTTTCACCGATGTTACAAATGGAGATGCTACTTTAACTTATACAATTAGAGTTACTGATGAAACAGGTGTCGATCAATCAAAAATTCCGACCTTTTGGAACTTATTTTAATGGCATGATGCCACCAATCAAACTCATAATCTAACTTTTAATGGCGACAAAAAAGACACTATACAAGGAACAGCAACCATTCCAGAAAATAATATCTGGAACTTGGACACTTGTTCAAGAAAGATTTGAAGATGAAAATGGTATTAGGCAAGAAATACACCATTAGTTGCAGAGTTTGAGGTAGTTAACAATAATTCCTCATCTTCAGACATTTACTATTTATACGGTGATTCATCACAATCAACATATTTGGGTTGTTATGGTGCGGTTCTAACAATGCTGAATCAATATGTAATGAATCAGGCACATATGGAAGTTCTGTTGGCGTATCAAGTATATGGAATACTGTTGGTTCTTATGGAAGTACTGTAGACACTAATAGTCCTTGGAATTCAGTTGGAACTAATCCTCCTGAATTCTTCAACAATAAAGAGAAGGCATCTAGTTATGGTAAATTTACTATTAATACAGCTACTGCAAACAGAACAAATATTACAAAGTTAACAAATATTTTGGACTTCTTTAATAATTCTAATGACAATCATTCTGCAACTAGAAATTATGCATGTAGCACCTCTGAAACATCAATAAATGTAACTGTAGCACCAAATAACAATGGTTCAGGTAATGTTTATGTTATCAACGGTGAACAAAACCATCTTTGACTCTTGAAAGAGGAAAGTCTTATACATTTGTGCATCCATCAGGTCATCCATTTAGATTTTCACAGACAGCAGATGGAACGCATGGTTTTGGAAGTGAATATACAAGTGACGTTGCTAAATCTACTGGATCAACAACAATAGCGGTTAGCTCAAGCACACCAAGTACATTACTATTGCTCTATACATTCTGGAATGTGGTGGTTCATAACAATAAATTAATAAATTTTTTTTATAAAAGATCTTTAATCTATTAGTTTTTTTTAGAATTATAAAAATTCAAGTTTGAATCTTTG
>JAYQKD010000004.1:0-31631 GCA_038142505.1 Gammaproteobacteria bacterium
TAATATGAGTATCAACTGTTCTTGTAGTTACATCAGAGCTATAACCCCAAACATCTGAAAGCAATTGATCTCTTGATTGAACTCTACCTCTTCTATCAACCAATTGACGTAATAACTTAAATTCTAAGGCAGTTAAGCTGACTTGGTCATCATTAACAAATACTTCATGAGAATCAACATCTATTTTTAATTCTCCAAATTGCCTTTGAACTTCCATATTATCGGACTTTTTTCACCACGCTTTAAAACAGCTTTTACTCGAAGAATAAGTTCTCTAACACTGAATGGTTTTGTGACGTAATCATCTGCTCCCAATTCAAAACCAACAACTTTATCAACTTCATCGTCTTTTGCTGTAAGGATTATCACGGGCATAGAAGATAGGGATTTATCTTGTTTAAGCTCTCGACATAAATCTAAGCCAGAGCCATCTGGCAGCATTAAATCAAGCAACAATAATGAAAAAGAAGCTGATTCCAGCTTTTCTCTGCCTTCAGACAGTGAAGATGCAGAAATAACCTCATAACCCTCTCTACTAATATTATATTCAAGGGTTTTTCTTATATCAGGCTCGTCCTCTATTATTAAAATCTTTTGAGACATATTCTCTTATTTAGTTATCCCTCAATATTTATACTCTTTTTTTTAAAAAGATAAAGTATTTTTAGCTATTTTTAATTACTAATAAATAATTCTCTTAATGAGGGTTTATCAAATTTACCTGAGCCCACTCTTGGAAGGTTGGTTTTCATAAACTGAATATTTACAGGTATCTTAAAGGCTGCAAGCCTTGATGATAAAAATGATTGAAGCTCATCAATAGTAAGTTTTGATTCTTCTCTTAAATATATAGCAGCGCAAAGAATTTCACCTAGCCTTTCATCTGGAATTCCAAATACGCAAGCTTCAAGAATATCATCATGTTCGTATATTGCGCCTTCTACTTCTGGGCAGGCAATGTTTTCACCACCACGTATAACAATGTCTTTAACTCTGTCTAAGATATATAGAAATGGACCCTCAAATTTACCGAGGTCACCTGATCTAAACCAACCTTCATCATTCATACATTCTTTTGTTGCTTCAGGATTTTTCCAATAACCAATCATATTTCCTAGTGACTTGATTGCTACTTCTCCAATACTTCCCTCAGGTAATTCATTCCAATCTTCATCAACAATTTTGATTTCTGTAAGAGGTGGAACAACTCTTCCAGTTGAATCAGGATGATTTACATATTCATCGCCACCACCCAAGGCACCCAATGCATTAGTTTCAGATAAGCCATAACCTATAGCGGGCCTTGCTTCAAACTCAGCATCTAACTGTTTAACATGCTCAGCAGGTCTTGGAGCACCACCAGCACCTAAAGTTTTTAAAGAAGATAGATCATAATTTAATCTTTCAGGATGATTTAATAATTCCCAAGTTTGGGTAGGAACTCCAGTTATATCTGTTACTTTTTCTTGCTCAATTAACTTGAAGAGCTAATCCAGCATCCCATTTTTTCATCATGACAATTTTTCTTCCTACTAAAACAGACATTAATAGTCCTGCATGACTGCCAGTAACATGAAATAACGGTACGCAATGTAAAATTACAGACTCTGGGCTAACTATAGCTGCTGCATCAGGGTTACTTTGAGCTTCAACCTGATTCATTACAGATGAGAAACATGCCCAACTAAACATAGTTGCTAAAACAGCTTTTTGTGATGACAAAACTCCTTTTGGCTTTCCAGTTGATCCTGAGGTGTAATAAATTGTTGCATGATCATTTCTACCAATCTCAACTTCTGGAAAAGTTTTATCATGCTCAGATACAAATTCATCAAAAGAAGTAAATGAAGAATCTGGTGTGTAGCTAGTAACTATTTTTTTAACATTCGGTAACGAATCTAAACCTTGCAACCTTTTGGAATCAGCTATCAATAACTTAGCATCAGAATGTTCTAAGCCATATATTACTTCTGATGGAACCCACCATGAATTTAAAGGAACACATACAGCTCCAATGCCAACAATTCCAAAATAAGAATATACAAACTCAGGATTGTTTTGCATGCATATAGCTACTCTATCGCCCTTTTTAATACCAGCTTGTGATTAATGCATTACCAGTTTGAGCACTTTTTTCAAAAACCTCTTTATAGGTATATCTCTCATCCTCATAAATTAAACATTCTTTTTCTGCATGGGCTAATGCAAAATCTAGATAACCTCTTAGACTATCTGGTAGATTGATGTACTCTTTAAAAGTAACTCCATTTTCGTTAACAACGTCTTTAGTTTCAAACATTTGGCCTGGAGCAATATGTTGATCTAAAATTTCTTGATATAAATCTTTCATAATAATTTTTATATATATTAATTAGAAAGAAGTTATTATAACGAAACCTTCTTATTAGTATATTTATAAAATAAAGATGACAAATAATCTTAAATTAAAAATAAGTTTTAAACATATAAAGCTGATGCTTGTTATCTGCTTTTTTATGTTTGCATTAACCATAATTGTAAATGCCAAAGATTTTCAACCTATTGGTACAGTCAATCCATCAAAATATATTCCTGCTCAAAAACAAATTGCAGAAAGTAAAAACGGAATGGTTACAACACAACATTTCCTTGCAACAAGAGTTGGAGAAAAAATACTAAACCAAGGTGGCAATGCATATGATGCTGCTATTGCAGTTGGTTTCACATTAGCTGTTGTACTGCCTAGAGCTGGAAACATTGGTGGTGGAGGATTTATGGTCATGCATGATTCAAGAACTAATAAAAACTATTCCATAGATTACAGAGAAATGGCACCAGCAAAATCATTTACTAACATGTATTTAAATGAAGATGGTTCCTTTAATACTAGTAAATTATCTACGTTTGGATATTTAGCAAGTGGGGTTCCTGGAACAGTAGCTGGTTTTTGGGAAGTTCATAAAAAATTCGGATCTTTAGATTGGGAATTATTGCTTGAGGATGCGATTTACTATGCTGAAAATGGCTTTGAAATTACACCATATATGGGAGATATGCTATCAAAATATAGAGAAAAATTATCATATTTTGAGCCAACTAATAGAATATTTATGAAACATAATCCTAATTTTATAGGCAGCAAGCTTGTACAAAAAGATTTAGCTAATACTTTAAAGCTTATTGCGGTAAAAGGTAAAGATGGATTTTATAAAGGTGAAGTGGCACAAAAAATTGCAGATGAAATGCAAAAAAATGGTGGCTTGATTACTGAAAATGATTTAAAAAACTATACCAAAATGGCGAAAACCTCTTATATCAGATTATCGTAACAATAAAATTATTACTATGGGTCCGCCCTCATCAGGAGGAGTTCATATAATTCAAATGCTTAATATTTTAGAGAATTATGACCTTAAACAAATAGGACATAATACTACTGACTATATAAACTTATTAGCTGAGGTTATGAAATATGCATATGCTGATAGATCAAAGCATTTAGGTGATCCAGATTTTTTTGATGTTCCAATATTAGAAATAACTAATAAAAAATATGCCAAAAGTATTAAAAATAAAATTAAAATTGGTAAATCAACACCTTCATCAAAAATATTACCAGGTTCATTTGATGATAATGAAAGTAATGAAACAACTCATTTTTCAGTGGCTGATAAAAATGGAAATGTTGTATCGTCAACTTATACTTTAAACTCAACTTTTGGCTCAGGAGTTACTATAAAAGGAACTGGAATATTAATGAATAATGAAATGGATGATTTTTCAGCGTCACCAGGGATACCTAACCAATTTGGTCTTCTTGGAGCTGAGGCCAATAAAATCCAGCCAAAAAAAAGACCCTTAAGCTCTATGACACCAACAATTGTAATGAAAGAGAATGAATTATTTTTTACTACTGGAAGAAGTCCTGGGGGATCTAGAATAATTTCTGCAGTACTTCAATCAATTTTAAATATTATAGATTTTGAAATGAATCTTGAAGAAGCAAATAAATCTAAAAGGATTCATCATCAATGGCAGCCAGATATCCTTCAAATTGAATTTTCATTAAACGATAATATCAAGCAACAACTTTTAAACCTTAACTATAAAGTTAAAGTAATTGATCCAGCCACATGTCTTCAAACAATTATGTTTAAAGATGGTAAATATTATGGATATGGAGATTTTAGAAGACCAGATGCCTTTGCTTCAGGAGAAATATATGATTGATAAGCTTGCCATAATTGGTATGTATGCTATTCCAGCTTTAATTTTATTATTTGTTTGTTTTCGAATTACTAGAAAATAAATTTTTTTATTGATGGAATTAATTTTTTTATTTTTTTTAATCTTGTTATTTCTCTCTATCGGAAGCTTTAGTTCTGTTGTTATATATAGATTAATCTTAATGGAATTTACTGATGCTAAGCTTAATTTATTTACCCCAAGATCTCATTGTCCTGAATGCAAGAAAAGTATTTCTTTAATAAATTTAATCCCACTGTTTGGTTTTTTAATTCAACAAGGTAAATGCATTAACTGTAAAGTAGCTATTTCCTATAAATACCCTCTTCATGAAGTCGTTCATCTAGTTGCGGGCTTATCAATATACTTTCTTTTTAATATAAATTTATTTTCAATTTTAATTTATATCTTATTTTCTATTTTTTATATTCTTTTTGTATGTGACATAGAAAAATTTTATATACCTTTTTACTTAAATTTATCGATTTCAATAATAGGTCTATCCACAGCATATTATGGAAATATATTTAATATAGATACTTTTAATATCTTAAGAACATCACAATTTGAACTTTCTTTATATGGCTTTATTTTTGGTTATTCTGTTTTATGGCTTATAAACTTTTATTTTAAATTTTTAAAAAAACAAGATGGAATTGGTGGAGGTGATTTTTTACTTCTAGGTGGTATAGGTTCTTTGGTTGGTCCAATTAGTTTAGCACCAGTTATTTTTATAGGCTCATTAGCAACATTATTTGTGGGGTTAATTGGTAAATATGATTTAAAAAAGGAATTACCATTAGGATCAGGATTCATAATTGGATTATTAATTTATTTATTAATAAAATTTTTTGAACTTTCTTTATTTGGATTGGTCTTATAGATAAGACCTTTGAATATCCTCTTTAAATTCAAAAATCCCCTAGGTCGCTAAAAAGCAGGTTTTTAACCTGCTTTTTTTTTTAATTAATTTCAAGTTGTGAAGAATTCAGTAACTATGGATGTTGTTATTATATAAATAAACTTGGAGCGGGTAGAGAGGATCGAACTCTCATCAAAAGGTTGGAAACCTCTTATAATAGCCATTATACGATACCCGCTTGCGCACATTATAATAAAAAAAAACTTTAATATCTCTATATTTTTAAGAATAAACTATGCGATATTTTTGTTTTAAATGAGTTTGTAAGATTTATATTTTTTAGAATCAATGCATATAGCATTTGTAGAAAATTCATTTTGTATTTCTGCGGAGTCTTCTTTATTTGCCCAATTTTTTAATAATATATCTTCATAGTCTTCAGTATAAAAATAATTTATCCATATAAAACTATCATTTTTTGAATTATCTTCAAGATAGCTAATTGAATATGGTAGTTCTATTGTTCTTAAGTTATTAATAAATCTATTTATTGATATTTGAAATGTTCCAAAATTATAAGTGTCGTTATATTTGCATCTCAAAATTTCAGCATTGATAAAAGAGTTATTATTTCAATAAGTTCTTCTTTAAGATTTATGCCTTTATGTTGAAATATCGCAAAAGAACATGAGGCAACTTCATTTATAGCGTCACTCTTAACAGCATCAATAAATTTCTTTAATCCCAGTGGGTTATTATTAGAAATTATTGAAATAATAAAAGTAGTTATATTTGTATTATTCTCAGGAAAAAATATTGAAATATTAAGATTCTCTAACTCTGCTATATTCTTATATTCTTCAATATTTTTTGAAAAAAAAAGATTCTAATCCAATTAAAGACTCATTTTCGTTTAATGTGCAGTCAAATAAATCTTGAGTATAAGAAAAATCAGCTTTAACCAATGAGCTCAATTTTATTTCATTAGTCGAATCATTCTTACTGCAAGCAGAAAGCAATATAATCACTAAAAAAATATTTAAGAGTTTATGCATTTATATATTGTTATACTTAAATTATGAAAAAAAAATTAAACCTTGCAGCCCTTTTAATTCCACTATTATTTTGTAATTTTACCATAGCCAAGACCTATAAGATTGCATTTGGCTCTTGTCTTGATCAAGAAGATCCTCAACCAATTTGGAATTCTATAAAGAAAGAGAATATAAATTCTTTTATATTTCTTGGTGATAATGTCTACGGTGACGTGCCTTCAGGGAGTCTTGATTTTATGAAAACAGCCTATGCTGAGCAAAAAAAAATGTTGCCCTGATTGGCTTCTTAAAAAAGATATTAATGTAATTTGGGATGATCATGATTTTGGTATAAACGATGGAGGTAGCTCTTATCCATTAAAGTCAGATGCGCAAAAAATGTACTTAGACTTCTGGGATGTTTCTCAAGAAGATATTAGAAGATATAGAGAAGGTATATATACAAACAAAATACTAGATATCGATGGATTTAAAATAAATCTTATTTTATTGGATACAAGATACTTTAGATCTGATTTAGAAAAAACAAATGGCATAAACGCTGTCTACTTAAAAAATATCAATCCTGATGCAACTATCCTTGGAGATGATCAGTGGTCCTGGCTCATTAAAACAATTAATACTGAAGCTAATCTCATTATTATTGCTACGTCTATCCAACTTCTTGCAACACAACATCGTTTTGAAAAGTGGTCAAATTTTCCAAAAGATCATTCCAAATTAAGAGAGTTGCTTAATTTCTTAAATACGCCTGTTCTTGTAATTTCTGGTGATAGACACCAAGGTGCTATTTATAAAGATAAAAATTTTTATGAAATCACATCATCTTCGCTTAATAAAACAATCTCAAAAATATCTCGTCTAGGAAGACCAAAAGAAACAGATCCATTGATGATAGGCGATATGTTTTCAGGAGAAAATTTTGGTCTTATTTCAATTGATTTAGATAATAAAAGCTACAAAATAGAACTAAAAGACATTGATGGTAAGGTTGTTCGATCGCAATTAATTACTCTTTAAGAGTTCACTAATTCAACCAAAAACTATACTTATGCATTCTTATTTGTAAGAATAAAATCTGATGAAATCATTAGTTTTAATTTTTCCAGATCAGTTGTCCAGAGACAATAAAGTACTTAATCATCTAACTGATAATAACTTATTACTTTTATACGAACCTGTTGATACTTTTTATGAAATTTCTCATCACAAGCATAAATTAGTATTTCAGATCAGTTCCTTTAGACACTTTATAAATAATTTGAAACATGAAAACTTCATACATGAGAAGATCTCAAAAAAGCCCAAAAAACTCTTGTCATACCTAAAGGACTTAAATAAAGAATGGCCCTTCTCATCTTTATATGTGGAGAAGCCTTCAGACTATAAAACATTAAAAGATTTAATGTATTTTTGCCAATCTGAGGGCATTAAATTAGAAGTTTATGATGATTCTAAATTTATTAGCACCTCATCAGATTATGAGTTTTGGTCAAAAGATAAAAAATCTACAGTTCAGGAGTTTTATTATCGCTGGCTTAGAAAAAAACTAAATATTTTTATGGATGAAAATTTAAAACCTATTGGTGGTCAATGGAACTTTGACAAAGAAAATAGAATGGGTATTTCTAAACTAAAATCAGAAATACCAACTAGAAATAAAACAACAAATGACCAAATAACATTTGATGTAATGGTTGAGGTTGGAGAAATTTTTTCAAAATCATATGGTGACTTAGAAAATTATACTTGGGCGGTAACTCATGAAGATGCTAAAAAAAGATTTAAAAATTTTCTAGATATTTATTTAAAAAACTATGGTGCATTTCAGGATGCAATAAATAAAGATGATGCTTTTATGTTTCATTCATTATTATCTCCATATTTTAATTCTGGTTTATTAGATCCACTTTCTTGTATTAAGGAAGTAGAAAAAAAATATTTTGATTCTAATGGTGACATACCAATTAATTCAGTTGAAGGCTTTATAAGGCAGGTTATTGGATGGAGAGAATTTATTATGGGTGTCTACTGGGAAAATATGCCTCAATATAAACAACAGAATTTTTGGAATCATAAAAAAGAACTTTCTAGTTCATGGTATAAAGCTGATACAGGAATACCTCCTCTTGATGGCGCAATAAAAGAATCAATCGAGTTAGGTTATACCCATCATATTAATAGGTTAATGATAATTTCTAATTTGATGAATTTATCTGGTATTGATCCTAACAGTATTCATAAATGGTTTATGGAAATGTATGTAGATACTGCTGACTGGGTTATGGTACCAAATGTCTATGGGATGGGCACTTTTGCTGATGGAGGGATCTTTTCAACAAAACCTTATATTTGTGGTTCAAGTTACATGCTAAGAATGTCTAATTATAAAAAAGGTGATTGGTGTGATGTTGTTGATGGGTTGTATTGGAATTTTATTGAAAAGAATATTAATTTCTTTAAAACAAACCCCCGATCTATCTCTTATGGTAAATGCATTAAATAAGATTAATCCTGAGAGAAAAAAACTTATAACTGAAAAAGCCCAAGAATTTATATCAAATAATACTGTTTAGTTTAGATCATCTATATCTCTTAGAAGAATGTTTGCTGCATAAGGCGTAACTTTCTTGAAATCATGATCAACATTATCAAGAACTTTATAATTCCATCTAAAAGCATAATTCTTATCTTCAGCGCTAGTAATAAGTGAATTAAAATAATTATTCGCCCTATCAACTCTTGTTATGCCTTGAAGTTTTGCTCCTTTAGAAGAATTTACACTTTTGGAACCAATATCTTCACTGCCGATAAGTAAATTTACTTTATTAGACATAAACCATCTTAAATCTTCATCAGAAATAATTATTGGTGAGCTTTTAATACCATAAGGAAACTCAGCATTGTTTATAAATGTATACCATCCAGCATTAGCAACCACAGCATTTGATATCCTTTTATCTTTGCTTAAAAGCATATACCTATGAGTGAACTGAGCACCAGCAGAATGACCAAACATGTTGTAGGTATCAATATTTAAGGAAAATTTACTTTTTATGTAATTAAAAAATAATGAAATTGAGTTATTTATATATTTGCTCTCATCTATTATTTACATTGCCTGAAGACTCAGCCATTTCTAATAAAAAAAAGTATCTAAAATCAGCTTTATTAAATTGGGGTGCGGCAACTATGACATTCTTATTTTTGATGTGAGGTATCCAAGCTGAAAGATACTCTTCAGCATTTCTGCTGTTTCCATGGATTACAAATATTACTTCAGTATTTTCATTAATGACATCAGGAGTAATATAGTAAATCTCAACATCAGGTTTATTCCAATATGCAAAAGTTGTTTGATGTATTTCAGCTGCATTTGTATACATTGGTAAAACTAAAAGCAAAAGGAGTTTTGAGAAATATTTCATAAATCCATTTTAGCAATGAAATTATTTAATAGGTTAAAATGCACGTAAATTTAATTAATTCATATGCAAGATAGAACAGATCTTATAAAAAAAATACATGAGTCTAAATATAAAATTACTTATGTATCTAGCGGCGGTGGAACTAATGCCATTTCATCCCTTCTTAGGGTACCTGGTGCAAGTAATACCATATTAGAAACCTACGTACCTTACTCAAAGAAATCAATGGATTTATTTTTGAATAAAAAGCCAGATCATTATTGTTCTCTTAATACTTGTTTAAGTATGTCTGCTAATGCATATAAAAAATCAATACAGATTGAGCCTGAAACAAAAACCAAGTACTTAATTGGTATTGCAGTAACAGCGAGCTTGGCAACTACATATAAAAAAATTGGCGATCATAAGTTTTTTGTAGTTATGCAAACTGATTCTTATACTAAGACGATTTCATGCGTACTAGAAAAAAATACAAGAACCAGAGAGGAAGAGGAAGAGTTAATTACAGAATATGTTTTAAGTTTGATTGCAGAAACTTGCTCTATTAAGAAAGAATTTCCTCAACATCAAGAAAAGGTAGAAATTGAGACCATAACGGCTGAAAAATCTTGGAGGAAACTGTTAAATAATGAAATTAATTATGTATCAAGTGATAAAGCTATACCTGAATTAATATTTCCTGGCTCATTCAATCCGCTTCATGATGGCCATTTAAAGATGAGAGAGATGGCTGAAAAAAGAACAGGTATGAGAGCTACTTTTGAGATATGTGCTAGAAATGCTGACAAACCCCCTCTCACTTTTTATGAGATCAAAAGAACTCTTGATCAGTTTGATGATAATGATAGTTGGGTAATGACATCAGCTGGAAGGTTTAGTGAAAAGGCAGAAATGTTTCCCAATAGTGTATTTATTATTGGTGCAGATACTTTTATGAGAGTATTTGATGAGAAGTTTTATCTAAATAAAAAAGATATGTTAAATCACGTTGAAAGGTTCAACGATCACAACATTCATTTTTTAGTGTTTGGTCGAATGGTGCAAGATAAATTTATATCCTTAAGAGATATAGTTATTCCAGAAAGTATAAAGCACAGATGTACTGGTTTTGATGAAGCAAGTTTTAGGGATGATATTTCTTCTACTAAACTGAGATTAGAAGACTAATTTTAGTTGTGAGGAGGTAATTTAGCCTCAACAAACCATTCGTGCACTCTTTTTGCTGGATTGAATTTCTTCATTCTCATTTTTTTATTTTCAAGAGTAAATTTTCTAGTTTTAATAGCTGTATAGTGATAAGTGTGACTATCACGAGTCTCACCTTCAGGTATTAAATATACTTTAGTTTGTTTTTTATCTGCCATAATGGAATGCAATTATACACAAAAAATATTAAATAAGTACTTCGAAAATAAGTTTTTATATTTTAAAACTTAATTACCTCATCTTTATCCCAAAGCCCCCAATAGGCTCCTACATCGCCCTCTGCTTCTACCTTCCATGATTCATCAAAAGATGAAAAATAGAACATATCAATACCTTGATCTTTTGACCAAAGCTGAGCATTAATAAAGTATTTTAAGTAATTAGTATAAGATGGGTGTGCTCCCCATAAATCACTACCCTTACTGGGCCATCCGGTTTCAGTAATAATAACTTTTTTGCCGCTTGATGCCTTAATAGCTTCGTTATACATATCTTTCATATAAAGCAATGAATATTCTGCTGCACAACCTTCCCAAAATGGATAACAGTTTGCAAGAATCACATCACATGCATCAGTTATATTAGGTCTATCTCTAAACTCATAATATGCATCAACATAACCAACAGGAATATTTCCAATATTTTCTTTAACATAATTAATGTATGAAATAAGTTGGTTTTCTTCTAGCTCTTTTCTGTATATTACTTCGTTACCAACAGCAGCAACATCAACTAGATTATTGTTTGTTAACTTAATTAACCCTTCTATCTCTTTGTCATTGCTTTGCATGTCATCACTAAGCCATGCACCAACAAGTGTTTGAAAACCCATATCTTTTGCAATTTCAACTATTCGCGCATGCTCATCTAATGAAGAGAATGTTCTTATAGATGATGTATATGGTTTTAATATTTGGAGGCGTCTAATTATTTGATCATCAGAAACTATATCTCCAGGTTGTTGGGTGCCTTCATAAAGACTAAAACAAATACCATGAATTTTACTTGTAAGAATTTTATTACAAAGTTTTTTTAGTTCTTCTTCAGATAAATCATCAAGATTAGTTCCTAATAAAGATTTAATTTTTTCATCTCTTAACGACATTTTTAGTTCATTTCTCCTTTTCTTTCTTGTAATTGTGACCTTATTTCTGCAGCCCTATCTTCATTGATTTCATAATCACTCATTACGTAGATAGCAATTAATGTGCCAATAATTGGAATAGTAGAATATGCTATTCTCAAGCCCGTTAGCGCTCCCTCAGGTTGTGAGGAAGCATCAGCAGAAAATCCAACGTAATACATAATTAATCCTGATAACAGGCCAGCAAGCGCTGTTCCAAGCTTGACCATCCACCAATAAATTGCTCCAAACGATCCTTCTTTTCTTGGCAAACCATTTTCAAGCTCCTCATAATCACAAGTATCTGCAGTCATGCTCATCATTAAAGTGAAGAGACCACCTATTCCAAATGAAAAGAATGGTAATGCAAAAAGAAACATATATGGCTTTCCAGGAATGAAAAGAAACCAGAATAAAATGTATCCAATCACAGAAATACTTTGGGAAATTATAAAAGTTTCCTTTTTTCCATACCTTTGTGCCATTTTAGATACTATAGGTATAACAACAAATGTTGTGACAATTGCCCCCACGCTTCCATGCAATGTTGGCCATGGGCTAGCTGCAGATGCATCTCCTAAAAATAGATAATGAACAATAATAAAAAATGAAAATGCTGCGATTGTTTGAAAAGAATTAAAGACTAAGAAAGTTGCTATGCATAACTTTCTAAATGGTATGTTTTTCCATGCATCTTTAAATATATGAATAATATTAATTAAACTATTTCCAATATTCTTTCTTGTAATTGGTACTAAATGATCATCATTAAGCGTGGATTTACTCTTTATAAAAATAGCAGGAACTATTGCAAGCAAAGTACATATAATTCCAAAAACTATAGATAGAATTCTTGTTCCTGATGCAGGGTCAACAAAAATAGTAGGGTCATAAATAATTATCCACTCATCTCATAACCCATTGCAACAAATGGAATTCCAAAGATTGTTATGCCAAGATAAAAAAGAAGGTTAAAGAGGTGATAGACATCAAGGTGCTATTTATAAAGATAAAAATTTTTATGAAATTACTTCATCTTCGCTTAATAAAACAATCTCAAATATATCTCGTCTAGGAAGACCAAAAGAAACAGATCCATTGATGATAGGCGATATGTTTTCAGGAGAAAATTATGGTCTTATTTCAATTGATTTAGATAAAAAAAATTACAAAATAGAACTAAAAGACATTGATGGTAAGGTTGTTCGATCACAATTAATTACTCTTTAAGAGTTCACTAATTCAATCCAAAAACTATACTTATACGTTCTTATTTGTAAGAATAAAATCTGATGAAATCATTAGTTTTAATTTTTCCAGATCAGTTGTCTAGAGACAATAAAGTATTCAATCATCTAACTGATAATAACTTATTACTTTTATATGAACCTGTTGATACTTTTTATGAAATTTCTCATCACAAGCATAAATTAGTATTTCAAATTAGTTCCTTTAGACACTTTATAAATAATTTGAAAATTTTTGCCAATCATCGAATGTTGAGCTAAATGTATATGACGATAAAAATTTTATCACCTCACCTTCAGACTACCAGTACTGGGCTAAAGATAAAAAATCAACAACTCAAGAGTTTTATTATAGATGGTTGCGAAAAAGGAATAATATTCTAATGGAGGATGCAAAACCTATTGGTGGTAGCTGGAATTATGACAAAGAAAATCGTCAAGGTATTTCAAAACTAAAATCATCTATCCCTGAGAGATCAAAGATAAAAACTGATCAAATTACATTGGAGGTAATGATTGAAGTCCAAGAAATATTTGTTAACTCTTATGGAGATTTAGAAAATTTCAATTGGGCTGTTACACATAAAGAGGCTCTAAAGATATTTAATGATTTTTTAGATAACTATTTAGATAACTATGGAGCATTTCAGGATGCAATAAATAAAGATAATGCGTTTATGTTTCATTCGCTTCTTTCACCTATTTTAATGCTGGCCTATTAGATCCTTTAAGTTGCATTCAAGATCGTTGAAAAAAAATATCATGAATCAAACGGATTGATACCTCTAAATTCTGTTGAAGGTTTTATTCGTCAAGTTCTAGGTTGGAGAGAATTTATAATGGGTGTTTATTGGGATAATATGCCTCAGTACAAACAGCAGAACTTTTGGAATCATAAAAAAGATCTTACTGATTCTTGGTATACAGGAGAAACAGGTATTCCGCCTCTTGATGGAGCAATAAAAGAATCTATTGAGCTTGGTTATACGCATCACATTAATAGATTAATGATAATATCTAATTTGATGAATTTATCTGGTATTGATCCAAACATTATTTATAAATGGTTTATGGAAATGTATGTTGATACAGCTGATTGGGTAATGGTCCCAAATGTTTATGGCATGGGAACATTTTCTGATGGTGGTATTTTTTCAACAAAACCCTATATTTGTGGATCAAGTTACATGCTTAGAATGTCAAATTATAAAAAAGGTGATTGGTGTGACGTTGTAGATGGTCTTTACTGGAATTTTATTGAAAAGAATATTAATTTTTTTAAAACAAATCCTAGATTATCTCTTATGGTAAATGCATTAAATAAAATTAATCCAGAAAAAAAAAAATTAATTACAGAAAGAGCTCAAGAATTTTTATCAAAGAATACTAATTAATTGATATTTTCTATATCTCTTAAAAGAATTTGAGCAGCATAAGGTGTTACTTTTTTAAAATCATGATCAACCCTATCAAGAACTCTATAATTCCATCTTAAGGCATAATTCTTATTTTCAGCGTTCATAATTAGTGAATCAAAATAATTATTTGCTCTATCTACTCTTGTTAAGCCCTTGAAGTTTTGCTCCCTTTAGAAGAATTTACACTTTTAAAACCAATATCATCACTTCCAATAAGTAAATTTACCTTCTTAGACATAAACCATTTAATCTGCTCATTAGAAATATTTATTGGAGAATTATTAATTCCATACGGAAATTCATCATCTGTTATAAATGTATACCAACCAGCATTTGCAATTACAGTATTTGAGATTCTGTTATCCATGCTTAAGAGCATATATCTATGCGTAAATTGAGCTCCAGCAGAATGACCAAACATACTATAGGTTTCAGTGCTTAAAGAAAATTTACTTTTTATGTAATTAAAAAATAATGAAATTGAGTTATTTATATATTCATTTTTATTTTATTAACTTTACCTGAGGACTCAGCCATTTCTAAGAAAAAAGAAATATCTAAAATCTATTTTTCTAAATTGAGGTGCAGCAACAATAACATTTTTATTTTTAACATGAGGTATCCAGGCTGCTTAGATAGTCTTCAGCATTTCTACTATTTCCATGAATTACAAATATAACTTTAGTGTCTTTATTAATATTTTCAGGAGTAATATAAAAAATCTCTACATCTGGTTTATCCCAATATGCAAAGGTTGTTTGTTTAATTTCTGCTGCATTTATATATATTGGTAAAACTAATAGCAATAATAGTTGGGCAAAATATTTCATGAAACCATTTTAGCAATGAAATTATTTAATAGGTTAAAATGCAACTAAATTTAGTGAATTACCATGGATGATAGAACAGATCTTATAAGAAAAATACATGAGTCAAAATATAAGATTACCTATATATCCAGTGGTGGTGGTACTAATGCAATCTCATCATTACTAAAAGTTCCTGGAGCAAGTAATACCATACTTGAAACTTACGTACCCTATTCAAAAAAATCAATGGATTTATTCCTAAACAAGAAACCGGACCATTACTGTTCTCTTAATACTTGTTTAAGTATGTCTGCTAATGCTTACAAAAAATCAATTCAAATTGAACCTGATACAAAAACTAAATATTTAATTGGAATTGCCGTGACTGCAAGCCTTGCAACTACATACAAAAAAATTGGCGATCATAAATTTTTTATAGTTATGCAAACTGACTCATATACTAAGACGATTTCATGCGTGCTAGAAAAAAATATAAGAACCAGAGAGGAGGAAGAAGAGTTAATTACAGAATATGTTTTAAGTTTGATTGCAGAGACATGTTCTATTAAAAAAGACTACCCCCAGCATCAAGAGAAGGTTGAAATTGAAACAATAACTGCTGAAAAGTCATGGAAAAAATTACTTAATAATGAGATTAATTATGTTTCAAGCGACAAGACTACACCAGAACTAATATTTCCAGGATCATTTAACCCATTACATGATGGTCACTTAAAAATGAGAGAAATGGCTGAAAAAAGAACAGGTATGAGAGCTACTTTTGAGATATGTGCTAAAAATGCTGATAAGCCTCCCTTAACTTTTTACGAAATCAAAAGAACACTTGATCAGTTTGATGATAATGATAGTTGGGTTATGACATCAGCAGGAAGATTTAGTGAAAAGGCTGAAATGTTTCCCAATAGTGTATTTATTATTGGTGCAGATACTTTTATGAGAGTTTTGATGAGAAGTTCTATCTAAATAAAAAAGATATGTTAAATCATGTTGAAAGGTTTAACGATCATAATATTCATTTTTTAGTGTTTGGTCGAATGGTAAAAGATAAATTTATATCTTTAAGAGATATAGTTATTCCCAGAAAGTATAAAACACAGATGTACTGGTTTTGATGAAGCAAGTTTTAGGGATGATATATCTTCTACTAAACTGAGATTAGAAGACTAATTTTAATTGTGAGGAGGTAATTTAGCCTCAACAAACCATTCGTGCACTCTTTTTGCTGGATTGAATTTCTTCATTCTCATTTTCTTATTTTCAAGAGTAAATTTTCTAGTTTTAATAGCTGTGTAGTGATATGTATGACTATCACGAGTCTCACCTTCAGGTATTAAATATACTTTAGTTTGTTTTTTATCTGCCATAATGGAATGCAATTATACACAAAAATTATTAAATAAGTACTGTGACAAATAAGTTTTTATATTTTAAAACTTAATTACCTCATCTTTATCCCAAAGACCCCAATAGGCTCCAACATCACCCTCTGCTTCTACTTTCCATGATTCATCAAAAGATGAAAAATAGAACATATCAATACCTTGATCTTTTGACCAAAGCTGAGCATTAATAAAATACTTTAAGTAGTTACTATAAGATGGATGTGCCCCCCATAGATCACTACCTTTGCTAGGCCATCCTGTCTCAGTAATAATGACTTTTTTACCATTCGATGCCTTAATAGCTTCGTTATACATATCTTTCATATAAAGCAATGAATATTCTGCTGCACAACCTTCCCAAAATGGATAACAATTTGCAAGAATCACATCACATGCATTAGTTATATTAGGTCTATCTCTAAACTCATAATATGCATCAACATAACCAACAGGAATATTTCCAATATTTTGTTTAACATAATTAATGTATGAAATTAGTTGGACTTCTTCTAGCTCTTTTCTGTATATTACTTCATTACCAACAGCAGCAACATCAACAAGATTATTGTTTGCCTAAATTAATTAAACCTTCTATCTCTTTATCATTGCTTTGCATATCATCACTAAGCCATGCACCAACAAGAGTTTGAAAACCCATATCTTTTGCAATTTCAACAATGCGAGCATGCTCATCTAAAGAAGAGAATGTTCTTATAGATGATGTATATGGTTTTAATATTTCTAAACGTCTAATAATTTGATTATCTGAGACTATATCTCCTGGTTGTTGAGAGCCCTCGTATAAGCTAAAACAAATACCATGAATTTTACTTTTAAGAATTTTATTACAAAGTTTTTTTAATTCTTCTTCAGATAAATCATCAAGATTAGTTCCTAATAAAGATTTAATTTTTTCATCTCTTAACGACATTTTTAGTTCATTTCTCCTTTTCTTTCTTGTAATTGTGTTCTTATTTCTGCAGCCCTATCTTCATTAATTTCATAATCACTCATAACGTAGATGGCAATTAATGTGCCAATAATTGGAATAGTAGAATATGCTATTCTTAAGCCCGTTAAAGCTCCCTCAGGTTGTGTTGAAGCATCAGCTGAAAATCCAACGTAATACATAATTAATCCTGATAACAATCCAGCAAGCGCTGTTCCAAGTTTAACCATCCACCAATAAATTGCTCCAAATGATCCTTCTTTTCTTGGCAAACCATTTTCAAGTTCCTCATAATCACAAGTATCTGCAGTCATGCTCATCATTAAAGTGAAGAGACCACCTATTCCAAATGAAAAGAATGGTAATGCAAAAAGAAACATATATGGCTTTCCAGGAATAAAAAGAAACCAAAATAAAATATATCCAATCACAGAAATACTTTGTGAAATAATAAAAGTTTCTTTTTTTCCATACTTTTTGTGCCATTTTAGATACTATAGGTATAACAACAAATGTTGTGACAATTGCCCCCACGCTTCCATGCAATGTTGGCCATGGGCTAGCTGCAGATGCATCTCCTAAAAATAGATAATGAACAATAATAAAAAATGAAAATGCTGCGATTGTTTGAAAAGAATTAAAGACTAAGAAAGTTGCTATACATAACTTTCTAAATGGTATGTTTTTCCATGCATCTTTAAATATATGAATAATATTAATTAAACTATTTCCAATATTTTTTCTTGTAATTGGAACTAAATGATCATCATTAAGTGTGGATTTACTCTTTATAAAAATAGCAGGAACTATTGCAAGCAAAGTACATATAATTCCAAAAACTATAGATAGAATTCTTGTTCCTGAAGCAGGGTCAACAAAAATAGTAGGGTCATAAATAATTATCCATATCCATGGAGCTAAAACCCAAGCAAACTGACCTATGAATTGTGAGACTGCCATGATTTTTGTTCTTTCATGAAAGTCATCACTCATCTCATAACCCATTGCAACAAATGGAATTCCAAAGATTGTTATGCCAAGATAAAAAAGAAGGTTAAAGAGCAAGAAGTACCAGAAATTAAAAGTTTGCCCATTCTCTGCATACAGTTGCCAAGATAAAATGAAGGCTATTCCAGTCAATATGCCTCCAAAGAAAACATACTGTCTTCTTTTGCCCCACTTAGATTTTGTATTATCTGAAATAAAGCCCATCAAAGGGTCAGTAATTGCATCAATAAATCTTGGTATAAAAGCAATAATTCCATATAAAAGTGGACTAAAACCAAGATCTTGGATTAAAACCACTATAAATATTGATAGCAATGCAGGAAATAGTTGATTTGCCAACATCCCTAAACCAAAAGCTATTTTTTGTCCCATTGGAACACTATTCATCATTTTTTCTTCATTATTCATATGAACTCCCCCTTGAATTCATATACTTAATTGATGTTAAAGTTTACATATGCATCTTTTACAACATCAAAGGTTATTTTTTTATTCCTATTAATATCTACTATTCCCCAAAATTCTTCATTTGCCGTTCCATCATAAGGAGTGCCGTCACTATTTGGTGCAGACCCACCTGTATCTTGCTTGGCTGGATTACCAGCCTTCCATAAACCATCAGTAAATTGAAAAACAAATGATCCAATATTCTTATTACTATTTGATAAAACTTTATCTAAAATTATTTTATTAGCATCAGCTTGAGCGAGTTGGTTCTCACCTTTTGTATACTTTTCTGTTGATTTAGTCATATAACTATCTGCACCTAACTCTGCAAAATACATAGGCTTGTCACTAATTGCTTTCCATTCGTTAAAGATTGATTCTGGCTCATCCCATCTGTATACATTCATTCCCCAAACTTGAATGCTAGATGCAATACTGATTGCATCTTTGCTCGGCAAATCACCGTGAGCAGAAGATACCAATCTATTTGGATCCTCAATTTGAATCATTCTGGATACCAACTCCATTGCTTTGTACCAGTTATTGATATCGCCACCAAACCATTGAGGTTGTAATAATTATATTCATTGCCAAGTTCCCACATGAGGATGGCTTCATGATTTTTATATTTTTTTACATAGTCTATAAAAGTGCCTGAAACAATATCGAATCGCCCTTTTTGGTTATATCCAAAACTTATTACAACTTTAATTCCAGCAGCTTGAAGCTCATCAAGCACTTCAATATCATCAATAGGCTCATAAACTCTTAGAGTGTTAATACCAGCTTCTTTTATTAGAATTAAGTCTTCTGTAAGAGATTCAAAACTTCTTTTTGTTTTTCCAATTTTTACAGGATGATAGCAAATTCCTTTCATATAAAATGGTTTTCCATCAACAATCATTTTGTTGTCTTTAATCTCAACTTCAATACCAAATGAAAAAATAGAAAAGAGTAAAAAAGTAAATATAAAACTATTTTTCATGATTATTCTTCGTTAATTGTTATCGGCGGAATGTTTGAAGTTTCTAATAAAGCTTCAAAATTTCCATTAAAAGTTTTTACTATTGGATTTCCGCCTCTAGACAAATTGTCAAAAACTCCATTATCAACTTTGCTCCCATAATGGATATTTAGCTTTACCTTCTACTGTAAAAGTCCAAAATGATTTTCAGATCCATTTTCATTTGTTGAATCCTTCCATGGTTCATTAAACGCTGAAAAATAAAAACAAGTAATGATTTGATTAACAAATATCTGAAATCATTTTGTAGTACAAACCTAATTTATATTCATCAGCTGCTTCAGTTCCCCCATAGCCATATAGGTCAGAAGCAACACTAGACCAACCTGTTTCTCCAATATGAACTTCTTTTGAAGGATCTATTTCGTGTACGTATTTTTTTACACTATCAAACTGATTGAGTTCATAATCAACCGCTCTTTTCATAGCCTGTTTGATAGTATCTTGTTTATCTTCATTTTCTGGTATGGCATCAAGATTCCAAAAACTAGGATTGTAATGTGTGTCATGAAAAGCATAAGTATGCATAGATACAAAATCTACCGATCTAATAAGCTCATCTAAATCATCATTATGATAGTCATCTGAAGCCACCACCCCATGATGCAAAATTATCAGAACTTGTAATCCATAAATCATCATTTAGATCACCGCTAGCTTTTAAAGTTCTTGAAGATATTTCACCCACTTTAGAACAAATTTTGGTGGTACATGATAGCTCCAAGCCCAATGAACCATAGCCTCATTACCAACTGCTATTATTTTTACAATATCTGGATATTCTTTGCTAGTCTTACTGCTTCATTGATCTCAAATTTGTTTGCCTTCAAAATCTTCTTCTTCATTTATTGGATTTTCAGTAAATGCATCCTTGCATTGAATCCAAGCACCAAGCATTACATACATTTCAAAATCTGAATCAGCTTGTTTAATTTCTCTAATAGCTTTTAGTGTATTTTCTGCAAAAGGATGATGAAATCATAGGTTCTAAAAACTCTAAACCCTTGAGCATGCATAATAAGGAGATCTTCTTTGATTTCATTAATTGTAGGTTGCTGCTCACGTGATTTTTCTCTGTAACCTCCATAAGAAATTGCAGGATAATCAGGATTTCCTATAAACTCTTTTGCACTTTTATCCATACTCAAGTCTCCAGATTGACTGCATGAAGCAAGTAGAAATAAAGAAATAATAAAGTATCTTATTTTCTTCATTTCACAATACTTACATATACAGCCTTAATTAAATTAGTTCTGTTAAAAATACTTTCCGAATTCTCAATATCTAATTCATGACCATTAATTATTTTCTCAGAATTATTCATATAAGAAATTCTTATATTTTCTTTATCTGATAAGTTATAAATTACTGGCACTTGACAAACAGTAAAGGCTAATGAATGCTTATCTAGCTCAATATAATTTATTTCATTATCTAAATTTACATATTTAAATGATTTTTCTTCTTCAATAAACTCTGACTTTCTTAATATTGTTGGATCAAAAGTAACCCTTCCATCATTTACAAAAAAACCTAATTCATAGAACCTACTAACAATATCTTCTTTTACCTGACCAGTCATACCCGGCTGCTGCACACCTCTTCCTCTTGGTGTATGAGAATATGGGTCTGTAGGAAAAGCACCATACAATTCTGGTGACTTATTAACACCAATGCCTTCATTAATCTCAAAATAATGATCAAAAAATCTTCCTATCATTTTTGGATCACTTTTCTCAAGAATAGACTGTTGAGTAACTTCAGCAGATGCTAATAAAAGTTTGGATACCATATGCCAATAAATAGAACCTAAACCTTCATAACCATAGAAAGTCCCTGATCTCCCTGTAAAGGATTTATGATCAAAAACATTTTCAAATATTTCAAGAACCGTATTTTTATCTTTAACCATTAGCTCTTGATATTTAGGAGGTAATTTAGAAAGCTCTTCAACTAAGCAGCTAGCGTTATGAAATAATCCATTAAAATGATATTTACCATTAACATCTTTTTCTATGATTTGCTTATTGCCATCTTTAATTAGATTACTAAGTAAATCTGATTTTTTTAACTCTGCCTCAGGAACAATATTTTTATTCATAAATCCTAATAATTCTTTATTAGGGTAAAGAATGTAACTGTATTGCTCATCCCAGAATAGATCACTTTTCTTAAGGCTATCTAATACAGATAAAGACTCCTCCTGAGAAAGATAACCCGAACTTAAGACACCAACTTGGCCTTCAAGCATTTCAGAAAGTCTATCTATTGTAATTTCATGCTCTTCAAGATTTATTAAGATTGTATGCATGATAAAGACCATCTTTTCTTTTATTTGAATCTATTGTTTTATCAAGGACGTTAAGAACAGTTTCAAAAAAATGAATAATTCTATTCCTATCTAGAGAGTCTTTGGTGCCAGAAAAGTATGAGGTATAAATTCTGTCTCTATATTCAGCTGCAACCTCACCTACTTCATCCACAAATTGCTTTCTTTTTTTGTCATTTAAATCAGATTCAATAGAGCTGAAAGATGAGTTTAGTTTTTCAAAAAAATGAAATAACTCTGTTGAAATTTCAAATGAAGAAGATTTATCTTGATTAAGAACTTTTACAAAAAAACTTAAAAAGCGTCTCAGATAATAAAGAGTTACCATTGAAACGCCATTTCCAACAAGTGCATTATTAGCATCATTCCACTCAGGTCTTTGAGTATTCATCCAAATACCAGCACCAGGAACAAAATTTGATAGCTTTGCTAAGACGGTTGAAAGAATTTTTTCTAAAAAATTTACTTCGTGTATGAAACCCTGATAGTTTTTTAAAATAGCTCCATCAGCGCCTTCTTTTAGTCTGTTATTTTCAATTTCTTCTGCTAACTCAAAATTAAAATCTATGGTATTTTTAGGGTCTTTATAAATAGATTTATAGTCCTTGATCTCATAGGGAACGTTGGCATATACAAAATCATCTTTATTAAGAAATGAGTTAAGTCTTTGAGGAAAATAATTTTCAGAGATTTCTAAAAATTTTAATAAGTAGATAATTTGATGGTCTCCCCAGTAGCCAATATATGACCATGGGTTATCAGGTTCTATAGTCTCCCAGTCAAATCCATCTTTAGTGAGTCTGTATGGATTATAGCCATCAAAGGTTGAAGCGTTAAGGAATCTATAAATCATTCCATCAATGAATTGAGGATATGAATAAGCTAGAGCCTCCCAATTTTGAAAAATATCTCTCCAGTTACCTTGATAATCAAGAACCTTCTTACCTGTCATATCATCACGAGTATTTATTGAAAATTTATTCCAGGGTCTACTTGGATCACCATGTCTTCTACTAAATTTAATTGGTAAATATTCAGTAGCAAGCCTTTTAAAAGTATTTGAATTGCTCTTGTTAATAGAATCTCTTAAAAAAGTTAAATCAAAAATATCAGGCCATGAGATAAATGTTGAGCTCATTTTATTGCCACATTTAACATTTGCATTGGTTATATATTTTATAAAATCATCTTTTTCAATTTGATAATCTTTATCGAAGATTCCTCCTCTCATAATGTTAAAAAGAGTATTTGCAAAGTGTCTTATATTTCTTCTTCTATCAGTTGAAAGCTGAATACCATCAGATGACCCTACTAATTTATATAATTCATTAGATGAATTAAGAATTTCATTATTTACTTTTTCTGTTAATTCATTATTTGTGATTAATTCTTTTTTAAGAGCCGCTATATCTGAAGAAGACTTATTAATATCTGCAGCAAACAACCATTCTTTTTTTTCGTCGCATGCTAAAGAAATTTCAGAATTTATAAAATAAGCTCCTCTTTCAGCTTTTATATCAGATTCTTCTTTTATTTCATGACCTTTTCTAAATTGATCAAGTTGGCCTGATGAAAGTAAAACCTTGGCATTATCAAGACCAAGATGGAAAACTATATTAGCTTTTAAGGCCTCACTAGGCTCTGCACGATCTACGATAGTTGCACTCAATGCAAAAATACCTATTTTTGATTCTGAATCCAGTTCATTTCTTTTATAAGCATCTGCTAAATTACTAGTATTTGCCTGAATTCCCTCATTAAGACCCCAAGGTAAGATGTTTTGAAACCCATCTAATATAGATACAGAAATGTTTTCTTTATTAAGATTTTTTAAAGAAGAGGTTTTTACAAAACCGTACCTGTCACATGTTGTCCACTGATAAGAAAATTTAATACCTAGCGTATTATTAATCTCCTCAAAAATAACCTTATTTCCTCTTAAATTTTTATAAAGATTTCTTTCAGTTTTATAGATAAGATCTGCTGACTTTGTAAAAGGTTCCCACAAGAAATTTTTACCACCTTTATTAATATGGAATATAGATTTACCGCCTGTTACCTCATAGGATTCTGATATCTTGTCATCAGTATAATAAGGGAATAGTGAATTATTACTGTTCTTTCTTCCAGCACTTAAGGCGCCAGAGGATGAAATAAATAACCAATGATCATAAGCACTCACAATGCTCATAAAAAAAGGTCTCATTTTGTTTACATTTGAAATCTTGTAAAAGTTTTCATTATTTATAACAACTTCTTTTCCAGATATTTCTATGTCTGAGGAATTAATAAGATTATCGCCAAGATATAACTCTTTTATTTTGCTCATGATTTGATTAAGCCTTATTTATATGTTTTTTATAAAAGTTTAAATTTCCGTGCAGACAGGCATGTTCTTTTTCAACAATACCAATCTTTATCATTTCTAAAATTTGTAAATGAACTAATTTTTTATCACCATAAAAGTACTCAATAAATTTTTCTTTATCCATAATTTGAAATATTGATCTTATTAGTCCGCCTGCAATGTAGATACCTCTTCCTGCAATAAATGTAAGAGCCATGTCTGAAATAGTTTCAGCTAAAGATTTAATAAAGCCATCAATAACATAATTAGCCATTTCATCATCAGATCCATATCTTTGAACAATGTCTTCAGAGCTTAATCTTTGACCAGTTTTATATTCATAGATGTCAGATATTGCTTTGCCTGATAAAACGTCTTCTAGGGTTCTGAAATGATCTGCATTATCAATTGCATAATTTTTCAATAAAGCCTTAGTTAATCCTGTTGTATTACCTATTTCTGTAGGAATAACATCGTCATCACCTATCAATAATGCAGCTCCAAGGCCAGTACCTGGTCCAATAAAAAAGCTATTATCATTAAACTCAGTTCCATCTTTAATGATCGCAATATCTGAGCTTTCATAGGCAGCTAAGCTATGACCAATTGATTCCCAATCATTTAATAAATGACATGATTTGAACTTAAAAGTATTTTTAATATCTTGTTCATTGATAGAAAAATCTCTATTAGTCATAGTAATTGAGCCATTAATCTTTGGACCAGCCACTGAAATAACCAATGAATCTACATCCTTCTCTTTTGTTAAGTTAGTTAGAATTTCATCAAAGCCTTTAATACAAGACAATTGAATTTTGTTTGTTTCATTTAGAGATGAAAAATCGCCATCGGAATATGCGTATCTTAAATTTGTGCCACCAATATCTATTAATAAAACTTTACTCATAATCTTCAGATAATAATTTGCAGGTCTTCATTTCCATATTATTTAAGTATTTGATTGAGTGAATATCGACCACCCAGTCACCACTAGTTGCTAGTTTTGCTCTTGAGGTTATAGATGATATTTCAAAATTATCATTATTTAAACAACTAAAAGGCATTGTAATTTTTTTCCATGCACCAAGTGCCTCATCTTTTAATAAGTTAGATAAATCAAATGCTTTATAGCATTCTTTTGTTCCTGATATATTTATTTGATTTACATTTTTAGAGCATTGTATAACTAGCTCAATTTTTTTATCTGATGATGATTGAGGTTTTAAAATTAGCTCCAAGGATCCATTTTTCATATACGATAAATCTTCACTCGATCCGCTAGATATTTCCCAAAATTTCATGGTGTTCTTTTTACAAAAGTCTATTCTTTTTGCATCATCTTGTTTTTTATAATCAAACTTTGATATTAAAATTCCAGCTTTTTCATTTTTATAAATGTCTGCACTTATGCCCTCGTATATCTGCTCATTTTTATCAGAATCATAATATGAAATTATTTCTTTGTAGGATGGATATGCAGAACCTAAGAAAAGAGTAATCTCATCTCTTTGAGGGATAGTCTCTTTAATATTTATAGAATCGCGGTAATTTTCATCAGCATAAGTTAATCCAAAACCATAAGGAAAAAAGTGGATCGTATTCTTCATCTCCATAATTCAATTTTGTTTGATATGAAAACTTAGGCCACGAATAAGATAATTTTCCTTTAAAATCAAAATTTATTTCATTATTTTTATTAGTAAAAATAACATCTGTAATTCCTTCAATAGCTGTTCCAGGTAGCCACAACTGAACAAAAGATTCTGATAAGTTAATTTCTTCATTTACAATCAGAGGTCTTCCTGAGATAAATAAAGAAACAGATGGAATTTTTTTATCAGCAATTTCTCTCATATATTTTAAGAATCTTTTATCCTGATTTTCATAAAATATATGCTTTCTATCGCCATCACCTTCAGCATAAGGGTCTTCACCATAAACAAAAATAACTACGTCAGGTTTTTTTTCATAGTCAGAAGAGTTTGAGAATTCAGCACTACCACCATTATTTTCTGCCTTTAATTTGATAGCTTCATAAATACTTTTAGAATTTGGAAATTCACTATTTTGATTTTCTCTTCCCTGCCAAGTAATAGTCCACCCACCCATATGTTTTGTGATTTTATTAGCGGAATCCCCAATAACAAGGATGTGTTTTCCAGATTTGATAGGAAGTGTGTTGTTATTGTTTTTAAGAAGGACTATTGATTCTCTTACAGCTTGTCTTGCAATTGCTCTGTGTTTGTTATCTCCAATATAGTTATATGGATATAAATGTGGCTTTCTTCCATCAAACATGCCTAATAAATATTTAACTGATAATATATTTTTTACAGCCTCATCAAGCCTCTCTATGGATATCTCTCCATTTCTTGCCTGATCTAGAGTATTTTCATATAAAGGTTTCCATTCATCTGGTGCCATAAAAATATCAACACCTGCATTAAATGATTGAGGGCAGTTTTCTTTTGAACATCCTGGAACTTGTCCATGACCGTTCCAGTCACCAACAACCAATCCATCAAAACCCATTTGTTCTCTTAATATATTTTGTAAAAGATAATCACTACCGTGAGCTTTCTCTCCATTCCATGAATTAAAGCTTGCCATTACAGTTTGAATACATGAACCTATTGCAGCAAAGTAAGGTTCTCCATGAATATCTCTCAGTTCTTGTTCGCTTATGATTGTATTTCCTTGATCGATACCATCTTTAGTGCCACCATCTCCAAGAAAATGTTTTGCAGTGGCTAAGACATGGTTGTCATCCAAGAAGCTATCACCCTCTCCCTGAAGACCAAGAATCATTGCTTCTCCAAGCAAAGAAACTAATTCAGGATTTTCAGAATAACCCTCATACGTTCTTCCCCATAAATCATTTTGTGGAACAGCAATGGTTGGTGCAAAAGTCCAAGGTATACCTGTTGAAAGCACTTCTTTTGCAACAGCCTCACCAATCCTCTTAATAAGGTCTGGATTCATAGTTGACCCTAGACCAATATTGTGAGGAAAGATCGTTGCTCCAATTACATTATTATGTCCATGAACAGCATCAGTCCCCCATAGAATTGGTATAAGAACACCATTAACAACTGGAGATGCGTTATAAAACTCTTCACTTAACTTTTTCCAATCCTCAACAGAACTATTTTTATTTTTATTAGGAAATTTACCGCCGCCATTTAAAAAGGTTCCTAATTGATATTTTTTTGCGTCCTCAGGTGTAACTTCATCAATATCAGGCATAATAATTTGTCCAACCTTTTGTTCCAAAGTCATATTTTCAATTAAGTTCTCTATAAATTTAGTATCAACTGAAACAGAGCAATATTTATCATTCGACCAATCAACGTTTTCTGTACTAGCTACAGATGAAGAGTCATGACTATCGCATGATGTAATAAGCAAAATGTATGTAAGTAGATAAATATTTTTCTTCATGCTTCTTGTTTATGCAAAAGTTATATAGATAAATGCCAAAACACTTACTACGATTATTGTGTTTATATTGAAAGACCTAGAAGTTGTAAAATCTATTCCATTTAAATCAATAGCCTTAGCCTGTACTTGATATCCTTGAATTAAGGCTGTCATATAACATGCAAATCCAGAGATAAAGAAAACTATTCCCATTCTATGTATGTATGGTAATTCTGGAAAAGTAAAACTTATAAAAACAGATAAAACTAATGAAGATATTGCTGCTACCAATGTAGATAGAGTTGTAGCTTTATTCCAAAATAAGGCAACTAAAAATATAACTAATATTCCTGGTGTAAAAAGACCAGTAAAGTTTTGGATATATTGAAATATAGAATCAAAGCTACCTAAAAGTGGCTTTGCAACTATTACAGCAATTAATAGAGAAACAATAACAGTGTTTCGTCCAATGCTGATTAATTTTGATTCAGAGACATGATTCTTAGAAAACTTTCTATAAATATCCATAGTAAAAATAGTACTAATACTATTTGTCATAGAGGCTAACGATGAAACAATTGCAGCAATAAGAGCTGCAAAAGTTAAACCTAATAGCCCATTTGGTAAAAGAGACATCATGGTTGGATAAGCTTGATCAGATTTTTCGAGAACTGGAAATAAAATTGCTGCGCATATACCTGGCAACACAATTACCAAAGGCATTAATAACTTTAAGTATGCAGCAAACATCACACCCTTTTGAGCTTCTTTGATTGATTTAGCACCAAGTGCTCTTTGAGTTATATATTGATTAAAGCCCCAATAGGCAAAATGACCAATCCATACCCCTGCACCAAGCAATATCCATATGCCTGGAAGATTTTCATAAGATGGATTATCTGGCGAAAGAATCATATCAAATTTTTCTGGGAGTTCTTGGTAAACAATAGTTAAACCACTAAGAACACCAGAGTTATCAGAGATTGTATTCAATGCTATGTAAGAAACAGCAAGACCCCCAAATATCAAGAGAACAACCTGAACAATATCTGTCATTGCAACAGCTTTAAGGCCTCCAGACAGAGAGTAAGCTAGAGATAATAATGCTAATAAAATTAGACCATTAACTAAAGATAAACCTGTTAAGGTGTTAATAGCAATTGAGCCAAGCCAAAGTACTGTTGTTAGATTTATAAAGATATAGACAGTAAGCCAAAAGAAAGAAAGAACTAAACTTACTCTTCTATCAAATCTTTCCTCTAAAAATTGAGGCATCGTATAAATCTTTTTTTCAAGAAATAAAGGAAGAAAAAATTTTGCCATCACAATTAAAGCTATTGCTGCTGTTAATTCCCAAACTGCAATTGCCATGCCAACTACAAAGCCCTGGCCAGACATGCCAATAATTTGTTCTGCTGAAATATTTGCTGCTATTAATGATGCGCCAATTGCCCACCAAGGAAGAGAGCGACCTGCTAAAAAATAATCTTCTGCAGTCCTTTCTTTACCTGATGATGTTCTTGAAACATATGTTGCTAGAGAGATAATACCAATACAATAAAGACCTACAATAATCCAATCTAATGTGTTAAACATTACCCTCTCCTTAGGTTAACTTTTATTAATTAATTCTTTTGATTCTTTTAAATTATTTTTAATCTCAGACCATGATTTTGAATTAACTAAATCAGGTGATATTAAAGCTGATGCTCCAACAGCGATTACATTATCTAAAGCCAAATAACTTAATGCATTTTCATTTGTAATTCCACCTGTTGGAATAAATTTTATATCAGAAAATACTGATTTATAGGCTTTAAGTCTATCTACACCTCCTGAGAGCTCAGCTGGAAAAAATTTAAGAGTACTCAGACCAGCTTCATTGGCTTTTATGATTTCTGATGGTGTCTGAACACCAGGTATTAAAGGGATATTCTTTTGTTTTGCATAATTTAAAAGATTTTCAGAATAGCCAGGAGTAATTATAAATGAAGCGCTTGCATTAATAGCAAGATCAATATGTGATTTAGATCTTATGGTGCCTACTCCTAAATGAACTTCAGGAAATTTATTAAATTCATCAATTATATCTAGAGTTCTCTTGTCTCTTAATGTAATTTCTATAAGCGGAATTGAAGCTTCAACCAAAACCTCACATAAGGGTTCCACATCCTCTCTTGAAGTTATAGTTGTTAAAGGAATTAACTTAGTTTCATTAATAATATTGAATATACTCATTAGAAAATAGATGCTCCAGTTTCTACAGAACCAACTTTCTCTCTAAATGATTTAAAGAGCTCTCTACCAATTCCTTGATGGCTATGATTAATTTCTGCATGAGTTCTTTTCTCAAGAATATTATTCTCAACTAATAGCTTAAAGGTTCCTTTTTTAATATCTAATTCAATTAAATCGCCATTATTTATAAGACCGATAGCACCCAAGTTTTTTGCTTCTGGAGTAATATGAATTACAGCCGGGACACTTCCAGAAGCACCTGACATTCTTCCATCAGTAATAATCGCTATATCAAAGCCCTTTGATTGAAGAACATTTAATGGTGAGGTCAGCTTGTGAAGCTCTGGCATACCATTTGCTGATGGACCCTGGCCTCTTACTACAATTATTAAATCTTTATTTAATTCACCTTCATTAAATGCTTTTAAAACGTCTTCCTGATCATCAAATACAACTGCAGGAGCTTTAATAACCTTATCAGGATTTTTTAATGCAGAGGTTTTAATGACTCCCTTGCCAAGGTTTCCATTCATTAATTTCAATCCACCAGTTTGTCTAAAAGGATTATTAATATCTCTAATAATGCTTTGATCTAAAATTATTGATTTATCTTTCCATATTAGACTTTCATCTTGAATCTCTAATTTATTTCTATATACACCTAACCCATAACCAAGAAGAGTTTGAACATCATCAAACAAATAACCACCATCAAGAAGAGATCCAATAAATGCTGCAACACCTCCTGAGTTATGGAATTCATTTACATCAGCTGTTCCATTGGGATATACATTTGCAATTATTGGTGTGATAGATGCTATCTCATCAATATCTTCTATAGTTATTTTAAAACCACCAGCCTCAGCCATCGCTATTAAGTGAATTGCTAAATTTGTGGACCCGCCGCTAGCAATTAAACCAACAATAGCATTGACCCAACTCTTTGAATCAAGCATTTCACCCATTTTTATATCTTTTTCTTTTAGGTCTAAAATGCATTCGACAGTTTTATCTATTAATAATTCTCTCTCTTTAGTGTTAGGTTGAAAAAATGATGCACTTGGTAGTTGAAGACCCATCACTTCCATAATTAA
>JAYQKD010000005.1:0-142172 GCA_038142505.1 Gammaproteobacteria bacterium
AATTTGGAGCCTCATTTCCAAAGTAAAAACCTCTTGTTGAATAGTACTCATCGAATATATTTCTTCCCAAATGGAGTACGTCCATTGACCATGAAAATAACTATAGTTTATGTTTGTTAAGAAATATGATTTTGATTTGTTGTCATGAGAATCAGAATAGTAAAAGCTACTTTTTACCCACGATATCAAATGACAAACTTGACTGTTCTGAAGGGTACCAATTGAGACCAATGGCATAACTTTTTTCAGGAGCATGAGCTTGTGCTCTACCTTCAATTTCTGGTCGAGATTTCCAACTTTTTAATCTCAGTTTTGAGTAAACCAAAATTAAGAAACATGTCTAAGTTTTCAGACAACTGAAAGTCCATTTCTAGCTCTATTCCATTGTTTAGTTCCTTCTGCTGCATTTTGTGTTAAAAATGTAAATGTATTTGGATCGTTTGGATCTACTTGAGTAGATATTAAAACCTGTTGATCTTTTCTATCTGAGAGAAAAAATTACAGCAGCTAAATTCAAATTTAATTCTTCAATTTTTGAATTAAGTCCGATTTCATAATTAGTTAAAAATTCAGGATCATAATAAAGATTGTTATTTTTTGAATTCGAATCAAGCCCAAGATTTTCCATAAATAGAAAAGTTTTGAATATCAAATTTACTTGATGATGAGCTTTCACTCACATAAGGACTATATGGATCTGATGGGTCACCATAAATGCCATCATCTTTTTTTAAATTTTTCTCATTTGATTCAAAGAAATTCATTCCAACAACCCATTCATATCTTTTATTGGAATTAAAATCAGCTTTATTTGATAGAAGTCTAAATTCTTGATTAAAAGTCTCTCTAAATCTTAAGGTCTCAGAAAAATAATCATAAATATATGGCAAATGAGTTGAAGGATTGCCCCAATCTGCATCATAACTTAGCACAACATCGGTATCTGTCATGCTTGTTAAGCTCTGAAATTCAAAATCTTCCGTGATATGAAAGAATTTTATGCCATAAGCATTAGTTTTTTGAGAATCCATGCCCGGTCTGTCAGAAAGAGTGTTTAAACTGCCGTCAATTGTCCAAATATCAGCAGGATCATCGAGATTTATTTGAGTTACTAAAACCTTGAAGGTTGATTTTGCATTAACTTTCCAATTTGCTTTAAGCCTAAAAGTAGATTCATCTTTTTTTGAGGTATCTGATTTACCAGAAAATAAATTTTTTCTGAATCCATCTGAGTAATCTTTCCTTAAAGCGATTCTGTATGTTAAATCATCAATCTGTGATGGTCCTCCGAAGGCTACACCACTGTTTAATGTTCCATAGGTGCCTGTTGTTATTTCACTAATTCCTTCAAATACTTCTGTTGGTTCTTTAGTTTTTATATAAATAAGTCCTGTTCTTGAACCTTGAGGCCCTCTATGAACTTCAATCTGATCAACATCAAAAGTTGTTGCAATTCCGCCTTGGCCAGAATAATCAATATCATCAATTAAAAAACCAACTGCTGAATTTGGCGTCCTTTCATAGCCAGATCTTTCGCCGATTCCCCTTATTTGAAAATGCCTTGCTCTTGAGTCGCTGGCTGCAAAGTTTAAGTTTGGTATTAGATAAGATAAATTCTCAAAATGTTTTATTGGAGCAGAATCAATTTCTTTTGAGGTTAGTACTAATACACTTGAGTCCTCTTCAATTAACTTTGTGTCTCTCCAGTCACCTTGAACAATAACCTCTTCAACATCAGATGAAACTAAAAAAATTGAAAAGAAAAAAAAAAGAAAAAAAATAAGTTTTAATGGTGTTCATGCAATTCCTCCGCCATTATTGTATGGATCAGGTTCAAAGAGTTTCTTTTCAAAAGATCTCAGGCTAAGCCACCCCTTTGCAGTTAAATATAATGATATAAGTTTTTAAATTCTTGTGCTATAGCTATTCAATAGAATCTTGATTTAAATCGCTTTGATAAGTTTCTGTTAAAGATAATACCGATATTAAAGTTAATAATGAGGCAAAAGCTATATAAACTGAAACCCAAATAATTCCGTAATCATTCCATAGTAAAGCTGCTATTGTAGGAGCAAATGCCCCACCCAGTATGGCTCCAAATTGATAACCCAACGTTGCTCCAGAGTATCTGACTTCTGTACTAAAAAGTTCTGTAAAAATGCAGCCTGTGGGCCATACATCATTGAAACAAAAACTAATCCAAGACTTATAGCCAAAACTATTAACCAAAAATTACCTGTATCAACTAAGGGGAATATTGCAAAACTCCATACAGCAGTAAGAATTGCTCCAAGCATAAATACTCCTCTTCTTCCATGTCTATCTGAATAGGCTGAAAAGAAGAATTGAAAAGGAATCATTATTCCTGAACCAATCAAAACAGCAATCAACATATCATCTCTTGTAACTTCAGCACTAGCGACACCATAAGCAAGAAGAAAAGCTATAAGGATATAAAAAGTAACCTGAATAGACAAAAATGCCCCTGCTGCAAGAACTATTTTAGATGGATATTTTTTTATCGCTTCAATAATAGGCGAGCTTTTGATTTCAACACTTGTGCCAACTTTTCTAGATGCCTCTAGTTCTTTGAAAGCTTTTGTATCCTCTAGGTTTAATTGAATATACATGCTAATACCAATTAGGATAGCGCTTGCTAAAAATGGAATTCTCCAACCCCATGCAAAAAATGATTCTTCAGAAACCATTGAACTTGTAACAATGAAAGCTAAGTTAGCCAAAATAACTCCCACCGGAACCCCTGCTTGAGCAAAAGCTCCATAATATCCTCTTTGATTTGCAGGAGCGCTTTCAGTAACTAAAAGCATAGCGCCGCCCCATTGACCTCCAATTGCTAAACCTTGAGCAAAACGCAATGTCGTTAAAAGTATTGGAGCTGCAACGCCAATCATTGCATAAGTTGGAAGCAAACCAATAAGAGTTGAAGATACTCCCATTAAAACCAATGCAATAACCAGTGTTTTTTTTCTTCCAACTTTATCTCCGTAATGACCAAATATTATTCCCCCAATAGGCCTTGCAATAAATCCAGCTGCAAATGTTAATAAAGATAAAATTAAAGCTGTTGAAGGAGTGGTTTCTCCAAAAAATACTGTAGGAAAAATTAAATGCAGCGGAGGCGCCATACAAAAAGAAGTCATACCACTCGATACTAGTTCCTGCTAAGGAAGTAAGTGCAACTTTTTGCATATTTGATTTTGAGTTATTGGTCTGATTCATTCAAACTAGTATGCCAAATATTTAATAAAGTAAAAGAAGTATGTTAGTTTAAAAAAAATGTCTTTGGAGGAAATCGATTCATTTTGTAGGAAATGCCGATAAAGTAGATCTAAATTATGCAAGTTCGTTCTAGTATGCGCTTTAGGTTGGGAAATCTGGTTTACCTATGGGCTTATTAATTCTGTTTATGAAATGGATCGATCTCTTAATTACTCAAACTGGGATACCCTTAATGGGTATAGGTTGGGAAATCTGGTTTACCTATGGGCTTATTAATGGCGAGTCTGTAATTGAAAGAAGAGCTGATGTCCTCAACCAATGGATTCCACTACATCTTAATTGGATTCTCAATTCACTGGCAGATGCTGGGGTTTGCCTCGGTGATTGTATTTAATGTGGGTGCTTAACAATAAAGAACAAAGCATTTTTTTAAAGTGGCGTTGGGGCCATTTCTTATTTTACTAGCTTGGTGCATCGGACAAAATCTTCTAGTAGAGCTTTTTCTTTATTATGACCAGCTAGGTGAACAAATTTATCATGGGCGCCTTTAATTCCGACAGGGAATATTTATAACCCGATTATTTTTGAATTTAATGGAAGATCTGTAATGTTTCAAACCCAACTTCCTTGGATTATTTTACCGCCTCTGTTGTACATTACAGTAATAAAGCTAGCAAACAAAAGAAACTAAACTTCTTTAATGCTATCCTCAAAATTAATTCCATCGAATTCAACAACGTTGTAGACATCAGGTGGATTTTTTACACACCTCAAATTAATGCTGTACATGTCAGGATGTGATCTAGGCTGATAGTAACTTTTTATTCCACAAGCTTTACAAAAAAGATGTTTTGCATTTTGAGTACCAAAAGTATATGTGGCAAGACCATCATGGTTGCCCAAAAGTGTAAAATCTTCATGTTTTATAAAAAAGGTGTTGGTAGTCATACATATTACAAATAGAACAATTACACTTCCAAATTTCTACTTTACTTTCAGATAAAAATTTAAAATTTACATTGCCGCAATGACAGCTTCCATAATATTCCTGCATAATAAAATATTACCGATTTTAATTATTTGTTCCAGCTATATCATCGGCATAAATTAGATGTATTGTTCCAGATCTATATGCCCCTGAACTATCGTAGGGTTCAGAGAAAACACCTAGAGCACCATCAGCACTCATATCAAGTTCTTGACCGGCTGCACTATAATCTTCATTGCCAATATATTCATATCCAGTTGGTGACCAGCTCCCATTTGCGTATGAGTAAGCTCTCACTCTTCCATTTCGATTTTCACCCGAGCTATCACTTTGAGGATATTTTAAAGAGGATACAAGAATTAAATCTCCTGTATCATTAATTGCTACTCTCCAACCGAACCATTCTTCTTCATAATCTCCAAGAATAATATCTCCCAATTGAGTGCATGCTGAATTATTATTTGGAGTACTATTTGAACAATCATACACATAAACAGCCCCTTTTTTTAATGAATCTGGAGCAGTATTTTTAGCGGCTATTTGATCTAGGATCTGGTGAACCAACAACAATAAATCTTCCATCAGATGACCAACTAATGCTTTCGCCAAAACCATTCATTTGATATTCACTTCTAATGATATCTACCTCTTGGTATGAGGTATCATCTTGATACTCATAAATCCTAACAGCCGGATTTCCAGCAACATCATTAAATCTATTTGCAACTACAGCAACCCTGTTTCCATCATCACTAATTTGAACTTGCTTTCCGGTATATCCAACATCTTTAAATTCAATTCCACCACCTAAATTTGCATCCCAAGCACTGTGTTTTATTTCATTACGCCTCCATACAAATGCACGACCTTGATTATTATCATTTGTTGCAGAACCCAGCAATTACTGCAGAAGCATTAAAATTCAAATCAATATCATTAACCTCACCATTAAACTCCCCATCAGTATATATAGAGTAGCAATCTACATCATCAGGATCTCTAATGTCACAATAGTTTAATGCTCCATTTGTATCAGTTTCCGCAAAAGCAATATGGGTTCCATCTCCACTTATTGATACGCTTACGGCGTTACTCACTTCTTGAGTGATAAAGATTATAATTATTCCCATCGTATTCATAGATATCTATACCCTTAATTCTGCTAGTATTTGACCTATCACTTAACACAACTAACCGCTTACCATCTTTTGACATCTCCATATCTATAGAACCCAATCCATATTGTCTTGATGGTCCCCATATTTGATTAGCTGGTGGGAATTCATTCGAATCATCTTCAACATCAATTTCAAAGAATCTAAAATCATGGTTCTTGGCATCGGAGCTTTAAGGGTTACTGAGTATGTATTTGATTCATCCCTTGATTTTGGATTTTCATAATTAGGCGGTTGTTTAAATTCTAAAAAACCATTATTGAACGTAAAGAATTTTGCATCTTTTCCATGATAAGAATATGTTATTTCATCTCCGTCCTCATCGGTTGCAAGTAGTTGCGTTACTCTAGTAGTATTTTCTTTTTACAACAAAATCTTCTGTATTAGTACTTAAATCAAATTTTGGTTGTTTGTTTCTATTTGGAAATGCCTCAAAAAATCCAGAGTTTTCATTGTTGGTTCCAATCGCAACTTTTGAAGCATCGCTAGTTAGAGCAACATAACCATGTTCCGTTTCCATATCACTAGATTCATTGTTATAAACATGGTAAAGATCCCAATTTCCATCTGTGTACTTATAAGCGCGACTTTTCCAGAGTCGCGACTTGATTATCAGCATATGGAAATCCAATAGCCAAAAAAGTTCCTGATTGATCTAAGCTCACCTGTATTCTTTCCCAATCAAGTCTCCCATTAGCTTGATCAGTCATATTGAAAGGTTCAGCAGTCCACGTATCTTGATTTAGATAGCCAATCTGTCTAACAGTGCTGCTATCTGAAATATCCATTATTTGTACTTCACCATTAGTCTTATTAGAGTAAGCTAATATAGAACCATCTTCGTTTAGATCAACACTATAGGCTTCTGAGCTGTTTATATAAATATTTGATTGTTGTCCGGCTTCTTGGCCCCATTCCCATACTGATATTTCATCTATAGAAGCCCAAGCAACCCTGGAGCCATCTCCACTTAATGCAACGCCATTACCCTCAAATCCATTACCACCTATTTGTAAAGTTTGAACTTTTTCAAAAAAACTTATTACCAGATTCTGAATAATCATAAATTGCTACCCCATGATCATTATTAGAATAAACATGAGTAGCTATTCTTCTTCCATCGTAACTAATGTCAACAGCATTTCCGGTAATCAATCCATCTGAAAAACATTGTTCATCAGGATAAGACCTATAACTTGAATACATGTAAATTGACATGGATCCTTGGCCTCCTGTAGATGTTGTGCAGGATCCATTTTTTTCACCAGTAACAAACTCTGTCCCAGTTGAGCTTGCAGCTATACTTGTGTCTCCTCCATAATCTCTTGCATACCATCCATCCCAGCTAGTCTCACCAGGAAATAGCATATAAAATACTCCCCTGCCGATACTAAGATCATCGCCAGCAATAAAAGTTCCATCAGCGTTTGTAGTTATAGGATTGTCGATACTACCAAAAGAAACTAATTCTTCAAATTCATTAGTAATGGTTACAACCACTGAAAATTCAGTAACATAGACACCATCAGTTGCAACTAATTCAAATGCAATCTTTCCATTTTTCTTCAAAATCTGCAGCTCTCTAAGATTAACGCTTATATAACCAGCAAATTCTCTAAATGTCACATATGCACTATCGGCCCCACTTAAAGAAAAGATAAGCCATCTCCATCGGCATCTGAATAATCATAATTCCCAATAAATGTAGTTGAATTTTCAGCAATAGTTACTTCTTTAGGACCATCGATGAGGGGTGCATTGTCGTTAATGTTGTTAACCGTAATGGCAACGTCTTTGTTTACAGTAAATTCTGCATCTGCAGCCACGATTGTTACGGTAAAAGAAGTATTGCCGCTTTCATAATCAGGCGCCTCTTTAAAGCTCAACTCAAAGGTATTACTATCAATAGTAAAGAGCTCAGCATTACCTCCTGAGAGCGAGATTTCTAAGTCATCTCCGTCAGGATCGCTGGCACTCATGACCCCTACTAAGGTTGAATTTTCGTCTATGGCAAAACTCGAAGCAAAATTAAGCTCTGGAGCATCATTGATAGGATTAATAGTAATGTTAACCGTTGCACTAGAAACCTTACTGCCCTGAGTAATCTGATAAGTAATGCTATCACTGCCGTTATAGTTAAGCTCAGGTTGATACACAAGTGTTCCGTTGTCTATTGTGACAGTGCCGTTGCTTGGCTCAGAGGTTATAGTAAGTCCAATTTCATAAGCTGTAAGATAAGAGTCGTTGTTGAGCACATTGAATCTGCCCTCGTTGTCTTCATCGACGCTAACAGCATCATCAATGGCTGTGATATTTGGAGCTAATTCATCTGCGTTCACGCCTTGGTCGGTTGCTATGTAACTTAGAATATTATTTTGATAGGCGTTAAATACTGTATCAGAAGCGGTTCCTGAAGCTAATTTTGGAATATCTTCTTGAAACAGATTTAAACCAAATCTCATAGCTGCAACTGTGACTTCTGCATTATCTTTAACTTCTATAATGGGCAATAAATTGCTTAGCGCTCGTGAAACAGTGGTTTTGTTGGCATCGGCAATACTGGTGTCTAAGCTTGCTGACAAGCGGTCAACCACTTTGGCAAGGAAGTCTTCACGCTCAATATCTACTCTAGCATTGGTATTGTTATATTGAGCCTCTAACTCTTTGGCTATCATGTCAAAGGTTGTGTCGGTTGCAATATCTTGGTTTTGACTGAATCCCTTATTAGCTATATTAGTAAGTGCTAAAGCTAAGACTGTTGCTTGCGCGCCCTTCTCGTACAAATAACTGTTGGCGCCTTTATCCTCTTTGTTGGGTATGGGATCGGTGATTGTAATATCTAAAGTACTATCAATACCTAAAGCTGCATTAATATTATTTTGCGTCTTCAAAGTAAGCAGCCAGTGAGGTAATAGGAGAAATGATTTTAGATTCGGTATAGCCGGAAAGTTTATGTTCTAGTGTGTAGTTGGTTAGAGGTGTTAAGGTATCTGCATCTGTACCGTTTTTGCTTATCAAAGTACCGTTGGTATATCGAAGGTTAAAAATCACCATCATTGGCACTGGTAGTAGCAAACCACATCCTCATCTTGGGTTTTGTTATCGTTGGTATCAATAAAGATTTCTGCTCCGCTTATATAACCGTCAAAGGTTTTACCAGAAAATATTCGATACCCTATTACGCTAACTGAATTTGAAGCAGAACCGGTAGCGTTAGAGCATGACAAGGAATAAGTATTGGTTCCGGCTTGAGGGACTGAAAAAGATTGCGAACCGTTAGTACCTTTAGTTCCAGACCAAGCTCCAGAAGCAGTGCAAGAATTAGCATCAGTCGATGGCCAAGTAAGGGTGACCTGTGTATTGACCTCAGCTTCCTCAACATCAGAGCTAATACTAATAACTGTAGGAAAGGGAATGGAACCGCCACCACCAGAACCACCACCAGAACCGCCGCCAGAATCAGAGCCTCCTCCTCCGCCTCCGCCACCACCGCATGACTAGTGCTAGTGCAAAAATAAGGAGGCGTTAGAAGGATTTAGACATTATGGCGTAATAAAGTGATATATTTATAATGTAAACACTTATTATTATCATTACCAACGGGGCAAATATCGTATTGATGATCCACACAACCAGGACTACCGCCTTCATTTGTTGTATTACTGTAGCAATAAGCTCCTACGCCATTTACATCATAAAATTGTCCAGAGTAAAAATAATATTCTCCACTAGCTTTACCCTGGGGAACAGTAAGTGTAAGTTCCCATACACCATCTTTAGTATCACCTGATATTAGCTTCCAGGCATCTTTACCCTCATCCGTAGTTAATAATATCAGTAGAAAAACCATTTGGTACTAAGTATGGATAAAGGATATTGATCGTCATTAATATCTATACCGGATTCATCTTTAACCCTAAGGGTAAAGGTGATGTCTTTAGCTTCGGTAGAAACATCAACACTGGTTGTTGAGAAAGTAAATTCTGAAAAAGTAGGAGGATCTGATTCTTTACCATTATCCACGGTAAAAGACTGCACTGATGATCCACAACCAAGACTACCGCCTTCATTTGTTGTATTACTGTAGCACTAAGCTCCTACGCCATTTACATCATAAAATTGTCCAGAGTAAAAATAATATTCTCCACTAGCTTTACCCTGGGGAACAGTAAGTGTAAGTTCCCATACACCATCTTTAGTATCACCTGATATTAGCTTCCAGGCATCTTTACCCTCATCCGTATTAATAATATCAGTAGAAAAACCATTTGGTACTAAGTATGGATAAGATATTGATTGGTTACACATTCATACTGGATTCACCTTTAACCCTAAGGGCAAAGGTGATGCTCTTTGGCTTCGTGGAAACATCAACACTGGTTGTTGAGAAAGTAAATTCTGAAAAGTAGGAGGATCTGATTCTTTACCATTATCCACGGTAAAATACTGTATTGATGATCCACAACCATTATTACCGGTTTCATTTGTTGAAAAACTGTAGCACTGAGATCCTACGCCATTTACATCATAAAAAGTTCCAGAGTACAAAATAATATTTTCCACTAGCTTTACCCTGGGGAACAGTAAGTGTAAGTTCCCATACACCATCTTTAGTATCACCTGATATTAGCTTCCAGAGCATCTTTACCCTCATCCGTATTAATATTATCAGTAGAAAAACCATCTTGTGTTAAGTATGGATAAGGATATTATCGTCATTAATATCTATACCGGATTCATCTTTAACCCTAAGGGTAAAGGTGATGTCTTTGGCTTCGGTAGAAAACATCAACACTGGTTGTTGAGAAAAGTAAATTCTGAAAAAGTAGGAGGATCTGATTCTTCGCCCACATTTAAAAACTTACTTCAATACCTATTGAAGATCGAATCTGAAGCGTCACTTGCAGTAAGTGTTAAATTATAAACATTATCTCCATTAGAGTCTTCTGGGTATTCAAAATCGAGCAGTTTTGAAAGCAAGCTCAGTATCAGAGGGTAATTCAAATTTATCAGCATCATCTCCGCTTAAAGAGATAGTTGGAGAATCTGAAGAATTGAAATTAGTTTCAAAATTACTCACAAAGAACTATTCTCAAAGACATCTATTTGTGCAGATATGCCAGTTATAGAAATTTCATTCTCATTACGAAACTTACTTCAATATCTATTGAAGATGAATCTGAAGCGTCACTTGCAGTAAGTGTTAAATTATAAACATTATCTCCATTAGAGTCTTCTGGGTATTCAAAATCGGGAGCAGTTTTGAAAGCAAGCTCAGTATCAGAGGGTAATTCAAATTTATCAGCATCATCTCGCTTAAAGAGATAGTTGGAGAATCTGAAGAATTGAAATTATAAATAGTAAAATAACTCACAAAAGAACTATTCTCAAAGACATCTATTTGTGCAGATATGCCAGTTAATAGAATGCCTCTATCAGCAACAGGTATAACTCTTACAGTGCCATGAATTATTCCCGTTTGTATCATCAAAATGGTCAGAAATTACAATAATATAACCATCTGAAGACAATGAAGTGCTGATACCGACTCATTAAAATTAGAAAGGCCTTCAATTACATTTTGTTCATTAAAAGTTGAGCCATCGTAAGATAAGATTCTAACTCTGCCTTTGATTGAGAAAGAGGGAATCCAGGCTCACCAACTGCAATAATATTTCCATCGAAGTTGAAATAGAAACACTTGAGCCCTCTTGAACCTACTGGGTACGAATCATTAAAACTTCCAATTATTGGATTACCCTTAATAACACATGATGATGGAATGGGGTTTGGACCAAGTTCATTGAATGGGCACTCAACAACAATAGCTCTTCCTGGAACGTTAAGATAACCTTCTAACCTATTTGTTCTCTCCGGTGAGCCAATAATAATTGTTTTGTTATCACTAATATCAAGCGAATAACCAAATCCATCTACAGCATAATTATTTAGTATATTGAGCTATGTAGAGTATTGATCCATTCCATTCCATCAGCCTCACACAGCCTAAGCCTGTATTGTTTTGAGAAGATCCATTGAAAATAATTCCAAGGCTTCCAACTGTTCGGTGAGGAGTATGCAATATAATCACCGGATGAATCTATCGCAACACTTGCTCAGCATATTTACCACAAGAAGAGGTATTCATTACTACATTCGACCATGACCTTAGATTTTCTGAATGATAGGCTGAAACAGCACCAGGATTGATTGAAGAGCTGCAACCATGACCGATAATAATTCTTTTACCATCCTCGTTAACATCAACATCACAAATATCATTATGTATTATTGTTTGAAGACTAAGATAGTTGTTAGAATCATCGTATTTATAAATATTTACCTTTGATTCATAAGCAACTGCTAATACTCTACCGTCTTTACTTAGGGACACTCTTGTGATTTTATCAAAAACGCCATCTCCATAAATTGTAGGACTTATTTGATTCCAGTTAGCTTCTGATTTTATGAAATGCTTGACACTTCCGAGTATCACCACCTTGATTTATTTTTGCTCCAGGTGAGAATACTGGCAAGAAAATTTCCATCAGCAGAAAGCTCTATATCTCTTCCAAAGTTTTCATCCTTAGAAAGTCCCCAGATATAGCCATCGGGCTCAACCTCATCAACATTTTCTACTATAACGGTTACATCGTAAGGGTTCCAAACATACCGTTTCTAGTTTTACAGTAATATCATAAGTATTTGAAAAATCCTTATCCAAAGGATTCTCATAGTTAGGAGCATCTTTTTAAAATCAATACTCCATTGCTCATCGGATTGATTTAGAGAAAATAACTTTGAATCTGGTCCGCTTAAATAAGCCTGAATCCCAGAACCATTAAAATTATTTACAAATTTATTATTTTCAAAAAATTTTAAAATCATTATTAAAAGCTATATTTGGCTTTACATATTAATAGCATCAATTTCAAATATTTTTGTACCTGTATTATTGGAGCCTACAGCTATATGGTTTCCAATTGGGTCAATGGCTACTTTCAATGATTGCTTGGCACCTATATCACGTTCTCCAATTTTATCTAAATTATTATCAGACACCCAATCCTCATCTTCAAATATAAAAACTTTAGCTATGCCTGAGCTTGATTCAGCATACATAACCAACTACAAGCTTGTTTCCACTTCTATCCATGTCTATTCTGTATCCTCATTAATTCTGTCAGTAGGACTACTCGCATTTATTCCATCAGCACAACATACTGAGATCCCTTGAGCTCCCATGTATCACCTGTAAATTTATAAACATTTATATTTCCATTACCATTATTTGATGCAGCCAACACATCGCCCTGATAATTTAGTTTTAATATAAATCCATATCCATGACTCGAGCTGTCTCCAGTAATGGTTTGACCTATCTTATTCCAATTTAATCCATCTCTTCTATAGACGCTTGCTTCCCCAGCACCATCACTTGACCAGTTATCACCAACAGCCACAACTTGACCATCTCCAGACATAGCAACAGATATAGTAGAAGATGATGAATTAGAAGCTTCTATAAAAATTTTGATTAATCCAATCCATTTGATTATTTTCATTCAGAACAAATATATATAAGTGCCCCATTATACTCACTAACAACAAAACTATTACCAAGTTCACTTAATGAAATGTGTGCGCCAAATCCATCAGTCCTATATTTTGTTGGTTTTATGCAAGAACCTAACTGACTCCATTGTTGATTATGATGTTCAAATACCCTTACTGCCGCTATAATTTTCTGATGAAGAGCATCTACCATTGTTTGATGATAATGCAATAATTACTCCATCACCACTTATATCATTTCCACCTCCACTTCCATAATCAGAATTTGGACTAGTTGCATAGTTTTTTCCATGTTCTGTAACCCACTGTTGAATCCATTGATAATTAGGTTTCCTTCATTTTTCCAAAATTCTCTTCGTTTTCTTTAATATTTATACCATTTATTTGGCTTCCATCATTACTAAATGCAAGATAGTCATTACCTCTTGTATCGTGAGTTGCTTTTATTGGAAGTTAAATCTTTGACCCACTTGCTCAATTACGTTTAAAACGCTTATCTGCACTTGTAGTGACACTTCATTGAGACCGTCACTTACTATAACGTCAATGTCGTAAGTTATTTGTTGTTCGTAGTCGTTTTGGCCCAATAAAAAACGTGTAGTATACCGTCTGATGAAGTTTGAAATTTATCACTGTCGGTTCCTCCTAGTTTGAAACTTGAGACTATTCCATCATCATCAGAAGCAGTATAAATTCCTAAGTCAGAATAAATATTTTCTTCAGTGGTAATCTCTGTAGGACCATCGATGAGGGGTGCATTGTCGTTAATGTTATTAACCGTAATGGTAACGTCTTTGTTTACAGTAAATTCTGCATCTGCAGCCACGATTGTTACGGTAAAAGAAGTATTGCCGCTTTCATAATCAGGCGCCTCTTTAAAGCTCAACTCAAAGGTATTACTATCAATAGTAAAGAGCTCAGCATTACCTCCCGGAGAGCGAGATTTCTAAGTCATCTCCGTCAGCATCACTGGCACTCATGACCCCTACTAAGGTAGAATTTTCATCTATGGCAAAGCTCGAAGCAAAATTAAGCTCTGGAGCATCGTTGATAGGATTAATAGTAATGTTAACCGCTGCGGCTAGAAACCTTACTGCCCTGAGTAATCTGATAAGTAATGCTATCACTGCCGTTATAGTTAAGCTCAGGTTGATACACAAGTGTTCCGTTGTCTATTGTGACAGTGCCGTTGCTTGGCTCAGAGGTTATAGTAAGTCCAATTTCATAAGCTGTAAGATAAGAGTCGTTGTTGAGCACATTGAATCTGCCCTCGTTGTCTTCATCGACGCTAACAGTATCATCAATGGCTGTGATATTTGAGCTAATTCATCTGCGTTCACGCCTTGGTCGGTTGCTATGTAACTTAGAATATTATTTTGATAGGCGTTAAATACTGTATCAGAAGCGGTTCCTGAAGCTAATTTTGGAATATCTTCTTGAAACAGATTTAAACCAAACTTCATAGCTGCAACTGTGACTTCTGCATTATCTTTAACTTCTATAATGGGCAACAAATTGCTTAGCGCTCGTGAAACAGTGGTTTTGTTGGCATCGGCAATACTGGTGTCTAAGCTTGCTGACAAGCGGTCAACCACTTTGGCAAGGAAGTCTTCACGCCTTCAATATCTATTTATGTTGGTATTGTTGTATTGAGCCTCTAACTCTTTGGCTATCATGTCAAAGGTTGTGTCGGTTGCAATATCTTGGTTTTGACTGAATCCCTTATTAGCTATATTAGTGCTAAAGCTAAGACTGTTGCTTGCGCCCCTTCTCGTACAAATAACTGTTGGCGCCTTTATCCTCTTTGTTGGGTATGGGATCGGTGATTGTAATATCTAAAGTACTATCAATACCTAAAGCTGCATTAATATTATTTGCGTCTTCAAAGTAAGCAGCCAGTGAGGTAATAGGAGAAATGATTTTAGATTCGGTATAACTGGAAAGTTTATGTTCTAGTGTGTAGTTGGTTAGAAGTGTTTGTGTCTGCATCAGTACCGTTTTTGCTTATCAAAGTACCGTTGGTATATCGAAGATTAAAATCACCATCAGTGGCACTAGGTAGTAGCAAACTCATCCTCATCTTGGATTTTGTTATCGTTGGTATCAATAAAGATTTCTGCTCCGCTTATATAACCGTCAAGGTTTTACCAGAAAATATTCGATACCCTATTACGCTAGCTGAATTTGAAGCAGAAACCGCTAGCGTTAGAGCATGACAAGGAATAAAGTATTGGTTCCGGCTTGAGGGACTGAAGAAGATTGAGAACCGTTAGCACCTTTAGCTCCAGACCAAGCTCCAGAAGCAGTGCAAGAATTAGCATCAGTCGATGACCAAGTAAAAGGTGACTGTGTATTGACCTCAGCCTCCTCAACATCAGAGCTGATACTAACTGTAGGAAAGGGAATGGAACCGCCACCACCAGAACCACCACCAGAACCACCACCAGAGAACCACCTCCAGGATCAGAGCCTCTCCGCCTCCCGCCACCACCGCATGAGACTAAAAATAGTGCTAAAACAAGGGAGGTTAGGGAAGGATTTAGACATTATTAAGTGTAAATAAAATACTTATACAAAACAATACTCCTATTTTAAGGAGCATTGTTTTATATATATAAAGCTGTTATTTGTTTAGTTTTGGTATATGAAGTATTGCTTGAAATACAGAGTAAATTGCATAAAAGAAAAATAAATACTAAAATAGGCAATAAGGAAAAAAGATACTCCAAAGAAAGCATGCCTAATGCACCAAAAAAACATTGCAATATCTGAATCAAAGATGCCCCAAATAAACATCAGGAGATGCTATCAAGATTAAAACTCTACTAAGTAATTTTTCTTGAAAAAGCAATGACTTTAAGTTTAATGAAATAAGGCCTATCAAATCATCTGCAGCAGAGCTCTCTTTTGAAACATTTAAGTTAATCAAAGAAGGATTAAATAAGGGTGCCGTAGTTACTAAAAGGTATATCGAAAAAACTATAATTCCAGAATTTCCAAGCGGACCTAATCCCATTGGATCTTCAATTAATGCATAAATACCAGTTAAGAATAAAAGGACAGATGAAAGAAAAGTAAATACCGCTGTAAAAGTTAAATAGGCTTGGTTGCTAATATAGGGATTGTTTTTTATAAGCGCTTCACATGCATCATGAAAACCCTCTAGATAGAAATGAGAAAAGTAATAACAAAATAGGGCTCAAAATAAGCCATACAAGCATATCAATACCATAATCAACATAGGCCTTAATGGTAGCTGCAAGAAGCACGAAGGTTGATTACAAAGAATAGCTAGCATTCAATCTCTCAAAAAGTTCAAATAGCGCATTTACAAAAGATACACTTATAACATTTCTAATGCCTTGAATGGTTGTTTCAAAAAGTTGTACACCTTTATAAGGTAGTTGTCAAAATTGTCCATATTTACTCCTCCTTTTTTGATTATTTTTTATTATAGCTATTTCTTGTATCATAAACTATCCTTAGAAATAAGCTTTTTTATCATATAAATCTTTTAATTGTTCAATAGCCTTGATTTGAAATGTTAATCTATGTCTTATTAGAAACTATAACTTCATCAGTAATTTTAGGTTTAGATGCATCAACTAATGGCTTAGAGTCTTGTTCAATTTGTCTTCTTGTAGCGATTCTAATTGCTCCTCCTAGTAGCGATAGGCAACTCTGTGTCTGCTAAGTGAGGTGGATTCAAGTTTTTGTTTTAACAATAACTTCCTCATCAGTTAATGGGCAAGTAAAAATCATGTTTTAAGATAATTTGCATTAGCTTAGCCACATAGTCATTGGTAATACATTGTCATAAATTCTTGACTTCTTCAACAAAACAAGTAACTTTGAAATCAGATTCTGATGATCTAATATTAATACTACTAGGGAGTATCCATAAATATGTATCTCCATCATTATTAGATATCTTGCATACGGCTTTTTGAAATAGAGGAGGTTTCAATAGTTATTACAACAGATAGCCTCTGGTTTTTTAGTATCGTTATCAGCAAACGTTTAAAAGTTTTGAACTGTACTACAGGGAATATATACCGACTAGTAGAATTAGGATTAGAAAACTTTTTTATTCCCATTTAAACCTATCAGTTGTAAATGGAATAAAAATTAGCTTTGTATCACCAATCTCAACCTCATCATAAATACTTAACTGTTGTGGAGTCTCAACTACTGATTGATTTAAATATACCAGACCTCTGCCTGAACCGGTATTAATTGTAAAGATAAGAGTTTTTGATCTTGTGTAATAGACGCATGATTTTCTCTGGAGATGGTTTGATCCCCAGAAATAACTATATCTTGATTTGCAGACCTACCAATAAAATTTCTTTCTGATTTTATTCTGTAGTCTCTACCTTATCTGGGCCTTCAACACAAACAAGCCAACCGCATACTGGATCAATACCAATTGCTTTTGAAGATAAGGCTACGGTTACCTCATCATCTCCATCGTCTTCTTGGTCCAAAGCCACAGTAGTATCAAGATCGTCAGTATTAAAAGAATTATCATCGCTCACTTCGGATTGTTGCGCATACATTCCAAGAGAAGTAGGCTCTGATACTGACTCAGTAGCAAAACCTCCTAAATTATTAAGAGGCTGAGTATCTTCAAATTCTTCTGGAGCTACTTGGGCTGGAGAGGCCCCACAAGAGGGACAGGTTGAGTGCTGTCCATCATTATAATATTTACTACATGCACCACATTTAACAACTGCCATAAGTCCTCCTAAATAATTTCTAAAGTAAAAGCGGCATTTTCTTTGCCTAAATATAAACTTGTTCCTGATGAAACTCTTTCAGTGGTTCCCTCTTTCATTCTCTTGTTATTTATAAAGGTTCCATTTCTTGATTTAAGGTCTTTAACAAGAAAAGTTTTTGTAGATAAATCAAATTCTATCATGGCATGTAACTTACTTATAAAAAGCCAATCTGATGGAAATTTAATCGATGACTGCTGATCTCGACCAAGAAAACTTTGGTAGCAAAATTTAGAGTTGGTGGGTTAACAGACATATTTTGGAAAACAATCCTTCCTTGCTGCTGGCGCTGTTTCACCACGGGTTGAGGCTGAATAGGATTAGAGACGTCGTTGGGGCTTTGATTAGATGTTTCAAGAGCAGGTCTTGATAACATAATATAAATACCACTTGAAATAAACATCAGAGCTAAAATGTATGCGATAAAACCATTAGCCAAAGAATTAAAAAGTCTTACATAGTGCATAAGTGATGACTCAAGGGTGAAATCAATTTCTAGTTTTTTAAGAATAGGAATCAACTCTTGAACACTAATTGAGTATCCAACATTTTGAGCGTCGGTATCACGCATTGTAGTTAAACCAATAACCTGACCACTATTTGAATATAAAAAAAAAGGACCTCCAGAAATACCTGAGTTTATAGCAGCATCTGTTTGTATGTAAGATACTCCCTCTACAATATACTCAGAACTAATAACGCCTTTAAAGATTTGGGGTTTTAAAAACCCTACCAAAAGATTGTAATTACCATCAATTGAAGAATCATTTCCTGTTGATTTGATGTAATCATATAAACTTGTTGAGGTTCCAGCAGTGGTTGGATACCCAACGCTAAAAACCTCATCGCCAGAAATTATTTTGGACTGATAAATTGCCGATACAGGAAATTCCATAGATTCTGGAAGGTCTGCACTCAAAATTGCTACATCTGGAGACTCAGAAGTCCATAGCTGCCTAGTTTTAATCGTAACAGGCTCGCCTTTTTCATCTTTAGTAATAATTAAACATCTTGAGCCAATGGGTGAAACATGCTCATTTGTAACTAGAGTTGTCTTGTTAATAAAAATGCTGATCCGCTTACATCTACTGTTCTTTTACTTTCACCGACAGGATGTTCACATAATAAGCGGACAGAGGAGTCCATCATGTTTTGAATGTTTGCATTGGGCAACAATCAAAACAATTAAAAAAAAATTGCCCCTATAAGAGCATTTATTGATCCAACTATAATTTTGTTCATTCAATAATAATACTTAATAATCGTAAAAATTACACATATTTTTGAAATTTAAATTTCTTAATTATTTTTTACAGGTTTTTAAAAAATCTATTTTCTGTTGAGGTGTCCCCAGGTTTTTTACATTTAACAATTGAATTTTTGCTTTCTGATTTTCTTTGTTTGTATTATTTTTTGAGTTTACTTTTGTCTCCACGCCTTCAGATTTTTTTATTTTGCAGACTTTTTCTTTTCTGACACCTGCAATACCAAGATCGACTATTACCTCTTCGCAAACCTCTACCTCCATTAACTCTTTGGTTGTGGTATTTTTAGTGTCTTCTTTTTTTTGAGTTTTAGAACTAGTCTTGTTTACTATTTCAGATTTAGAAACATCAGATTCTGTATTAACCTCAATTGGTTCATCAAGCTTTTGATAGTAAATCTTTAGAAACAGCTCCATCATTTAATAATGTTTCTGATGCTTTGCTATCTGATTCTTGCTTGGCATCTTCAACAGACAATTCTTCTTTGAGACTCTGTTCACCAGAATCAACAATATCTTTGATGGTTTTGATCTCGGCCTGTTTTGGTTTTGAAGATTCTAATAAAGGTGTCTTCAGGTGGCATCTTGGGTGGTGACATTTTATTAACCTCGTCTTTGCCTGAAGTTAGATTATTATCAGAAGGATATACCTTTAACTCTTCCTCTTTATCGATATTGTCAATTTTTAGTTCATTACTAGGCGTTAAAATTATATTTTTCAGGGAGCTGTTCCTCTGGCATTGGGTCTTCCACAGAGGACTCATCCATTAAAACATCCTGGGACTTGAGATCAGAAGAATCTGCTAATTTATAATTTATAATGAAATAGGCCAAAATTGGTATCAGGATTATCCCCATCCATATAAAGAGCATCTTCAAAGTTTTTGGTTTTTTTTGTTATTGGCTTGTTGTTGAATACTACGCCTATAGTTAAATTATCTTGATTTTTAATACTTTTCTGAAGCTTAGTTTTTATAGATAAATTTGCAACTTCTGAAGACGGCTTTGAATTTATTAACGCTAATATTTCTGTATTTGACATCTTGCTGTAGAAGCCATCTGAGCATAAAAAAATAGCATTAAACTTATCAAAAGAGAGAGGCTCTTTATTTTTGAGAGATTTTTTTATTGTTTCAGAGCCTATATAACTTGTTAAAGCTGCTTTTTGTTTATTGGCTTTCACATCCTCCATAGTTAAATCACCTTTTTTACTAGCTCAAGCAAGTCTTGTTCGTAATTATGATCAGTGCTGAGTTGCTCAACTTGGTTATTTGTCACCCCATATATCCTGCTATCTCCGACAGATAGCCAGTAAATCTTGTTTGCCCAATTGAACTACTGCAACCAAAGTAGATCCAGTATTTCCTTCTATTCCTTGAGCTATAGAAAATTCATATACAGATTTGTTAGCGTGCTCAGCAGATCGCTTTAAAGCAGCTGGAATATCTTCATTTGTAGATTTCTGTTTATAAGCATGAATAAAGGAATTAATAGTTAATTTACTAGCCTCTGCTCCACCTTCAAGACCACCCATGCCATCTGCTACTAAGGCCAAAATACCTCCATGCTGAAGAAAGGTGCCATCTTCAGAGATAAACTTCCCATAAGAATCTTGTTGTTCTTTTCTAGATCCCTGTGCTTGTGAGAAAAAAATATTATTCATAGGTAAGATCCTCATAGTGTTTTATAAAAATTTTAAATTCATGCATTCCAAGCTTTAGAAGATCTCCATTTCTTATTGGGCACTTGGCATAAACCCGCGCACCGTTTAGAAAAGTATGATTAGTCGAGCCAAGATCATCTATGAGAAAATATTCTCCTTGGGAATAAATCTTTGCATGCATACTTGAAATGTCTTGATAATCTTTAAGAACTATATCTGCTTTTGATGATCGCCCAAGAATAATACTTTCCTGAATACTATCTTCAATGACCTTGGAGGGTTTTTTTGAAAAATACTCTAACTTTAAAGTAAATTTTGGTCGTATTTGAGATTGAATTTGAATGCCTGTTTGCAAGTTATTTTCTTTTGTCTCAAAACCTAAATCTACATTTTCATGGTTTTCAGAAACTAACTCCTTTGATGATTTTCGATAAAATAAAAACCATAGAAATGTCAGAATTAGTATGAAACTAACCAAAGAAACTATATATATATTCTCCAAAATTTTTGAGAATAAAGAAATCTCATTGCTGACATCGGCTTGCTTTTATAGCGGATTCGGCTGATGCATCATTTATAAAGACTGTTTGAGACTTTGAATACTGAATATTTTTGTAGTCTAGGTAGAGCGTGCTATAGAAATTACTAAAATCTAGATCACAAGAAAAGCAAGATGATTTTAAAAGATAAACATTTTCTATGCTCGACTTAGTTTGTTTAAATGCATTGTCAATACCAACTATATTTGCATTTAAGAAGAATCCATTTGTAAGCGAAGCAAGAGTTTTCATTTCATTAATTGCCTTCAATTTTTCGCAGAAGACCTTTCAGCAAAACCTATCATATAATAAGGAACCATGCTTTGTTGAAGCAAAGAACTTACTTCTTATAAGTTAATCTGTTAGTTAAAGATAGGTCGGGATCATCTAGTCCATCTGTGAGTGTTATGACTGCTCTTCTATATGGAATTGAAGTATTGTTTTCAGTGAATAGACCATATGAGGCTAATAAAGCGTCAACATATCTAGTATTCATTGAATCTCTTTCTATTGATTTTATGCTTTCTTGTAATGAAGATTTATCAAAGGAAAACTCATGAATAATTTCAACCGAATCACCAAAAGCTACTATAGCTGCCATATCAGCATAACCAAGATTTTCTATCCACTGAGAAATTGATTGCTTGATGACAGAAAATTTTTACTACTAATTGATTTTGATGTATCGACCAAAAAATAAATAACTAGTTCCATAAATATCTGAGGAAAACTTTGAGAGCGAATTAGGTCGAGCTATTTTTGAATTAAATTCAATTCCAAGTTGTTCTATTGAAATATCATCGACTAATTGCCCACTATTATCATATAAACCAAAAAATGTAAGCAATTGATCATTCTCATAAATTTGATAGGAAACCTTAAAATTCAAATCTTGAGCACTGATCCACGAAGTGGTAGCCATAAATAAAAAATAAAAACAATTTTAATTACATTGAACATTGTCTGACTCCACTTTCTTTAGCTTTTGTTAAATATTTTTTCTTAAGAGAAGAATTTTTTTCAAATTTAGAAAGGTTACAACATGCACCACCACTTCCTAAATTACAAGACTCAGTTAAAAGTGATTTCATTTTAGAATAATCATCTCTTTTATATTTGTAAAAATATCTGAAGAAGAACATATGTGACAAAGTATTTAGCAATAATGGATCTTTAATTCCAGCCGCATAACCTGATTCGCATTCACTTAATGCTTTAGCATCATTTCTCTCTAAAAGCATAGGCATAACAAAGAACAGCTATTGAGTCTTGTGAACCCAATTTTTTAGCCTCAATGAAATGAGATATTGATTGACTAGAGTTTCTTGATAAGCAAAATTTTCCTAGCTTAAGATGGCTTGGGCTTTTAGCTCTGGCAACAAATTAACATCTAAGATCCGTTGAAGATATGTTGCTTGATTGAGGATTCATCAAAGAATCTAAGATTTTGTAATTTACATTCTGTTTGCATAGTTTTGTATGTTTTCGAACTGCATTTAAATTTTTAGGATCTTTGTTATATTCATACAGAGCCAATAACATATTTGCTTCAGACTTATTCACAGACATTAATGGCTGCACAAGCAGATATAAAATCATTTTTATCTTTATTAAAAGAAATATATGGAAGAATTTTTTTGCCCTTAATGATCCTTGAGATACTGCTTCATTAATTAATTTATTTCTTTCTTTTTCACTGTCGACTGTAAATGCTAAAATTAATATGAGCAGATGTATTAGTTAATACATCTTGAGAGTAGGCTTTTTCTGAAATAGGCTTTGCCTCTTGAGTTTTGCCTTTCCAAATAAAATTTCACCCTTTAAGTTAGAAACAACTGAAGAGGATTCTCTGACAACTTGTAACTTTGTCTCTGCTTCAGTAAATCGCTTCTCCTTAACTAGCAACATTGCCTCCAAAAGGTTATTTAATTCGGGGGTATTTTTAGGTAAATGCTTTAGTGCCTGTTTGGTATTACAAGAGGAATTGCTGATTATTAAACACCCTTTGTATGAGGCGAGCATAATATTAGCAAGAGGATAGTTCTTTCCTAGATTCTCAAGCCCTATGATCGAAGATTCATCGTTTTGGGCTTTGTTATCTGACAAATTTAAGATGAGCAATAAAAACTCTGCTTCATAATCTCCATTATCGGATAAGAAATCTAGTTCTCGAGACAACTTCAGGTCTCCATTTAATATGTCAGGCAACTTTGAAATTCCTGCAAAGGAAGAATAATCTTTTTTAATTTCTTGTTTTAACAGAGAAGAGTTCGTCCCTGAGGGTGCTTCAAAATAATTTAATAAAAGGGAGTAAAGATTTACTGATGGTGGCTGATACTTTTGTAAGTAAAATGTTTTATTCTGACTTATGATTTCATTAGACTCAAAAGTTTTATAGCCTGGAGCAATAATTTTTAAATTGATACTTTTACCAGACACCTTATCAAGATTTAATTGCTTATCAGCTAATAGCTTGTTGTTTATAAAAATTTTAGCATTTGAGGGGTTAACTGTAAGAGTTGCAAGCGTTGGTTGAGCTTTAACGTTAGGCTTAATTATCACTTCATTAAAATTGGGAACATCTGGAGAGGTAGGACGGCCAGCAGGCGGAGCAATAATGAATTTTGATTCTATTTTTTGCTATCTCATTCTTTTCTTGATTAGAGGTTGAATTATTAACACTTGAAGCATTGATAACAACTGTTTGATTGCTGTTCCCTGAGCTAGTATTCAAAATTGCTAAGATACCAATTAAAACTGCAGCAGCTATAGATCCCACGACTGGGATGAGTGACTTATTCTTTTTTTCTGAATGTTTTACTTTATTTACTTTTGGTTTATCCAACTTTTGACTTGAATAGCTCTTTGGAGAAACTTTATTAAAAGTTTCTAAACTATCAAGCCCATTCAATAAATCTACTCTAAATTCATCAACATGCTGATATCGAAGCTCAGGTCTTACAGCCATTGCTTTCATCAGTGCGTCATCAAGTGATTGATTCCAATCTGGAAGGTTATCTGACTGAAGAGGTGATTTTAATGTATCATTCAAAGAGCCTATCTACAGAATTAAGAGCAGGCGGTTTTCCGATAAGCATTCTGTATAAAGAGGCTCCTATAGAATAAATATCTGTCCATGGACTTGGCTTTGTCCTTGTTGAAACTGTTCAACAGGAGCATAAGATTTTTTCAATACTTGCGTAAATTCATTATCACCTCCATCAACTGTTTCTCTAGCAGAACCAAAATCAAGGATCTTTACTCCTCCTTGTGTGGTTATATAAATATTGTCGGGAGTTAGATCTCGATGAATTAATCTTGCGTCATGACAACGCCTATCCCATCAAGAACTTGATGAATTACTTGTAATGCATCTTTTACTGGAAGTTTTTTTGCACCAATCAAGATATCTTTTACTGTTTTACCTTGAATGTACTCCATCACCATATAAGCAGTGTTGTTGCATCTCATATATGAAAGAACAGAAACAATATTTGGATGATTTTTAAATTTAGCCACGGCTTTTGCTTCTTCAGTAAATTTTTTAAGCCCAGATTAAATTCTTTTGTATTAGACGTGACAACGCTTCCATCCTTTTCTCGATCAACTATGGCTTTTGGATAGTGCTCTTTAATAGCAACAATACCGCCTAGTATTTCATCAAAAGCTATAAGTTATTCCAAACCCTCCCTGTCCTAACACTTTGCCGATAAAAGTATCTATCGTCCAAAATAGATCCAGGGGATATTGCAGTGGTATTTGTCTTTAGATTAGCATTAATGCTTCCACAAGCATTACATTTATTAGAATAGTCATCTGCTAAGCAATTAAAAACATCTCATATGATATTATTATATTCTAATTAAATTAAAACTGCTTGAGTATAATTAATAATGAGTATAATTTATACATAATAATAATAGTATCTAATTATTGATGAATATTGAATTAAAGTATAAAAATATTTGTGATGAGTATACTTCTCATTTCACAACAAAGCCTACTTCATAGTTTAGAATTTAATTATGGAAGCTTAATAAAATTTAATTCATCCTCAAAAGCATTAGCAAAAAGAGAGTTTTGATATATTGATTAACTACGAACCAAAGTCAACTGAACAAGAGGAAGTCCACTTATATATCAATAATGTAAAAATTGCTCCATTTTAAAAGGCTCTGAATTTATGGCTTTAACATTGACGGGCACTAATATTGAATTAATTGCTAAATCATCTACGAATGATAAAAAACAGAAAGTAAAATATTTTTCTCCTGGATTAAATAATTATTGGGACATCAAAGGTATTCCTCTTGAAAACAAGATGACCCTATAATCACTTTTAGTAACACTAATTAAATTTCATAGTTAGATTCAGAAGTAATTATCATTTTTATAGATTAATAATAGACATATTATACTTTATAGGTCATGATGATATAATAAACGTTAAAATTAAGATGGAGGTAATCTTTTATGTTTATTAAAAAATGTTTGCATTCTTTTTAGTGCTGCCAACTATCCTAAGCGCTCAGAAAATGCAAGAGTTGGTGTTTCGCTTGGTTTTGAACATCAGATTATGACTTTACTGAAATATATCCTGAAGGTGATATGAGAGAAGCTGATTCAAGTCATTCAACTCAATATATAGGACTTGATTATGGATTTGGCAACCATACTCGCTGTGACAACTGCTGTTGCAGACATTGAGGATGTAGATGAGGCGGGTAGTTATTATGATGATTTCTATTATCCTATTAGATCTGCTGACTTAGAGTTTGATGACTTTAATTTAACTTACACTTATAGACTAAATTCTAATTGGCAGGTAGGTATTGATATAATGAATTAACACAAAATTTTAATAAATCTTATTTAAATAATGTTGATTTTGCTGGCATTGGCTTTGATGACAATAACCAATACACATGGACATATAGTGATGCTAGATGTAACTTCCGATGGTTTAACAATTTTTGCTGGTTATGTTCAACCAATGTCAAATAATTTATTTGCAACTTTAAGAGTTGGTTATACTCAGCAAGATTACAATCCGAAGGATCATGGAGTGATATTATTTCGGGCTTATCTCCAGAATTTGATTCTTGTTTGTCAGGAAATGGATGTCCAGATGGATACACATATAATAACCCACAGACAGCTGGATTAAATGGATATGGTTATGAAGGAAATTACGTGCTTGAGGGTGATGCATCTGCAGCGGTTTTAGGTATTGGTGTTGTATGGGTATTAAACCCCAAAAATACTATTAGTTTTGATTATGCTGTTAGATCGTTCGACTATGGAGTGTTATCTTTAACGCAATCAGATAAAGCTACTGGTTATTTTTCAGGAGGCGATGATAGCGTGACACAGCCAGAAACTTCTGAATTGAGACTGAACTAGAAGAGGATTTTAGTTTTTCTCTGTTAAGTGGAGATATAAACTAAATTAATAAACATTATTATTATTTATAAAAACCCTGCTTTATGCAGGGTTTTTTTACCAATCGCAGGCTGTCTTTAATTGTCTTGGATCAAAATTGTTATTTAAGTAACTATTTTTAATGGAAAGTTTACCAATAACCTCACCATCTTTTATTATAAAGGCGCATCTGAAGCATATTCATTAAAAAGGAGACTTCTGTGAATAAGAGTTTCCATATTCTGAGAGATCATTCCAAATAGATTCGTTTGAAAATGAGCTACCATACTTGTTATATTCATTGTAAATTGAATCGGTCTTATAGCTACTTCCAAGTTTTCCCAAAAAGTTCCATCCTGAGAAACGATAATAGAATCTTCAAGTTTGTAACAATCTAAATAAGAAATTTCTTGCTTTTGTAATTCAAAATTTAATAAAAGGATGATTCCTAAATATTTATTGGCAGTAACGTCTTGTAAATACTTCGTCATTTGGTGAAGTTAAGTAAATTATACCTTCTATAAAAGCTATAATTAGCAGGAATAAAAGTCCAGAAAAAAGAAGATATATTACCCCTAATCCAATTTGCCCACAATAAAATTTGTGAATACACCAAAACCCCAATAAATAAAGTTAATAGTCCTGCAGCTATTCTGCTTTTTATTGGTATACCATTTGGTGCTGTACCCATATATTCCGCATAGTCTCCCTGCTTTTGAGGTTGTCCACAGCTTGGACAGAAAGGAGCATCTTTTGCAACTTTATTGCCGCATGAAGAACAAAAAATAGGCTCAAGAATTATTGAACTATTTTGATTAAGATTTCTCGTCGACTGTGTAGTTTGAGACGGCTTGATATTTGTTAAGTTGCAATTACAGTGTTCGCAATTTTAAAATGATGTGGATTTTCCCAAGCACAGTTTGGGCATGTAATTGTGTTCATAATATAATCATAATTACTAATTAAGAAAAAAAACAATAGAATAGATTAAATGAATGGATTAGATGAAAGTTAAGCTTTCAATAAATTTTTTGATATTATCTAAGCTTTCTTTAAGAAACTAAAATAAATTTCTACTGCAAAAGAATAGAAAAAATATACAAAAAAAAAAGATTAATAATCGAAAGAACAATAATAACTAAAAGATATCTTGTTTCCATTAACTCTGAATTTATTTTTACTTTGAAAATAAATTCCTATTAAAGATATAAGCATCGCAATTAACAGCAGTAAATGGAAGCGGTGTTATAGATAATATAAATGCAGTATTTAAATAGTTATCATGTCTTGAAAAAAATTTTCTAAAGTTGAAATTTAAACCAGTAAATAAACTACTAAAGGGACTGTTGTTATTATCACTCATTTTAATAATTAAAAATAATTAAAAATATAAAAAAAATAATAGAAAAAACCAGAAGCCATCATCATAACTTTCAATATGATTGCTCGAAGAAATAAATGGGCTGGCCGCATTTAGGACAACATTCTGCCTTCTTTTGCAATTTTAGTGCCACAGGAAGAACAAAACTTTCCAGCTAAAATTATTTGACCTGAGGAAGACTTTACTTTTAGATATACTATTATTTCCAAAGTTAGATGATACAGCATCTAATCTACAGTTACATTTTTTACATCTTTTTAAGTGAACTGACTGTTTAAATTTACAGTTTGGACATTGAATTTTTTAAAGCATGCATATGTATAAATTACTATATCATCCATTTTTTTCCTATAGGAAAATTAACAAAAATACTTACAGTTTCATATTTATAAATTTTTTAAGTTTATCTTATTGCATTCATTGAGTTGCTTGTTCATCGATTGTAAATATTGTTATGGGTAAATTAAATTTAACTATAGTTTTATTCAACTCTTCTAAATAATCTTTCTTACTTTGGGATCTTTTGATAATAAGAATACCAGGCTTTTTATTTGTGGCTTCTGCATAATGAAATGACTGGCCTATTGATTCTTTCCACTTGTAATCAAACTCAACCTCAATAGCAAATTCATTTGTGAGACAGTCAACATAAGTACCATAGCTGGTCCTGTACTCAATTACACCATTGTAAGAAGTGCACCATGAATTATTAATTGATCTTTCTGATGCTTTGATAGAATAATTAAATAAAACCAATATTAATATTAACTTTTTCATTTTTACCCCTTTATTTACTTTATCTTTTTAAAAGATTTTTTTATAAAATCTATAAATTTCATGCATCTCATCTACATTTTAAATTCCATAATTCTTTTTCTTACATTCATTAAAGTCAATTAAATATTCATAAGGTCTTATAGTATTTTGATTATGAAGGATTACTTTTTCAAACACAGACTCGATATTTTTTATAACTAATGTTTCTCCATATTTGGTCTTATATTCTTCGATTGTCCCTGCTATAAGTTCTTGATGGATGATTAACATTGTCATCCCGCTGAAAGCAAAAAATCTTTGGATGAATACCATCTAAGATTATTTTTGCTCCTGTCATCTTCAATTATTAAATAATTTGTAAATTCTTTTGATTCTTTAATAAAGTCCTTACATGACTCAACAATATTCTGCTCATCAAATGTTAATTCTTCTTTGTGAAATTGACCAAATATTCCCGTAACTTTAGACATTTATTAATACTACAATAATTTGTTCACAAATAAACTTATAAATGATGTCAAAATTATTTATAAAAAATATTACATACCTTGTAACATTTTTGGATTCTGTGCGTTAAGAAATGGATAGATATATTTACTTAAATAAACTGTTTGCGAGCATAGAAACTAGAACTGTAAATAAGCAGTGCTTTGCATAAACATTCTAAGAATAATGATTGCAGATGATGCTTTCAAAGAATTTGAATATATCAGCAAAAAACTCACCATATGCAATGGTGAGAATGATTCAGATGATGCTTTAAACTTTTAATAATCGAGAGACGCTCGAAAGCTCTAATTACCCAATGGCATATGCAAAGAAAATTTTATTGAATAAGTTTAGAGACAATTGTAGAAAAGAAAAAAAGCATTTATCAATTCAGGCGAATGATATTGAGATAACTAATAAAGGTTTTCAAGAAGAAAAATTAGAGTATCAAAAATGCTTGATTGTTTAGAAACCTTTGATGAAACAGACAAAATAATACTAGCAATGCTTGGAGCTGGATATAGTTACACAGAGATTCAAGAAGTTGTCAGCGATTACAGCATGGCAAATTTAAGAGTAAAAGCAAACAGAGCAAGAATAAAACTTGCTCAATGCATGGATAGAAAATTATGAACGAAGAAATACAAATACAAATCATTGAACTAATAGATAATGGTGCGACGCTTGGAAGTTCTCCAGAACTTAAAGCACTTGTTGATGCTTCAAAAGAAGCTAAGAGAGTTTTATGAGAGTTTATTAGTATCTGAGTCCATGCTTGAAGGTTTCTTTGGTGGCGATAAAGCAAAAGAACTAAATGCAAAAGCTGAAGCTTTTATTAACGAACAGCTTGAAAAGCCTTCTTCTAATGTCGCTTCAATTAATTTTAAACCTTTCATAGGTTTTGCAGTTGCAGCAAGTTTAGCTGTCATAGCTTTTACCATCGTTAACTCACCATCTGAAATAGTTGAACCAGTCGAAGTCGCAGAGGCTGTTATTGAAGAACCTGTTGCAGTCATTGAAGAAATAATTGAAGAGCCTGAGCCTATATTTGTTTCAGGTTCTGAGATGGAAACCTTATGGAGTACTGCATCTCAAATAGCTAATGATTTAGACGTAGATAAGTATCAAGTTATGTACGCAATCTACGAAGCTAATAAAGATTTCTTTGTAAACAATGATATCAATGCTCCAAGAGCAGATAGGAATTACTTTGTTGATCTATCCATTATTGAAACTGTTGATGTTTCTTTTGCAGCTAGTGAAGTAAAACGACATATCTTTTGTCATTGTTAAATTAATTTGTAACAAATCCATTTCTGACTCGTTAAGAAAATAACGAAACAATTTTTTTTTAGGAGTTATATATGGAAGAAGTTATTGGATTTGGTCTATTGGTTTTAATGCTCATCACTGCATTTCTTAGTATCAAGAGATGGTTAAAGCCAAAGAAAGATTTGTTTGAGTATGAAGATGAGATTATCTTAGACGACAAGATGGTGCATTTCGGTCCTTTCTCCGGGAACCCTATGTATAAGCATCATAAGTTTATCCTCCTCCTAACGGTCTCATCTTCATTTCTCTCGGCTGACTGGACAAGAACCATTGATGGCTGGGGTATAGACTCATACTCGAATGAAAACCTTATCCTACATAAAACAGGCAATGACACTAGTACTAATTTTTATTTGGAAATGGCTAGACCCTTTTGTGTAACCTCTGAGCCAACTATTACAGTGCCGGTAGGCAATACTAAATATTTAGAGGATGATGAAATTAAAGCAACTATGACTGTTGATAGAAGCAAACCAAAAGATATAGTTCTAAAGGTAGGTAATATCATTGGTGAAGGTCCTAATATCGACTACGTCTTTAAAATTAAATACATTCTATCTATAAGAGATGCTAAATCTTTTGAGATTAAATTTGATAATTCATCACGGCTAGAAGATATGAGCTTTACAATTGAGGGGCTGTCACATGCAATCAAGCACTCTGAAAGAATGTGTATGAGTAGCTATGATATTTATGAATCAGATATTCCTCTAACCAAGCTGAGCTACAGACCCGTATTGAACGGAAACGCATTTTAACGTTTATATATTAAAGATTAAAGAGAAAACAACAGCTTATTTTTATTGAGTTGATTGTGATTTATATAAGCTGTAATAAATATAAATCCAGGGGACTATTATCACATATTCAACAATACCCAATACTCCAAGCTGAACCAAACCACTGTCGAGAACGGATGAAAAAATACTTGCCAATATAATACTCAACAATGCAAAGATTATTGTTAAACCAAATAAAGTGCCTCCGTGCTCATCAGTGTTTTCCCATGAAAGTTTTAGAGATTCCATAACGCCTTTATTTTCCAACATTATGTAAGCAGGAAAAAGTGCAAGCCTTGCTCCTACATATATTCCTGGAAGAATCAAAAGCAAAAGTCCAAAAAATACAACAATTGCACTTAACATATATGCTCCGAATAATGGGAAGAATTTCTTTAAGCCAGCAAATAATGCATTTAAAGGTTCTATTGAAACATTAGAGTTCTTAGCATCAAAAGATAAATGAAGTGCACCCAAAAAAGAAACGCTTAATATCATTCCTAGCAGACCCATAATACCAATTAGTCCTCCATTTGATGAGAAGAACTCGACTATATCCTCCGCCACAGTAGTGTCTTCAAGAGGGGCAAATAAATGCGCTGTTGCAACCTCAACAAAAAATACAGGTGCGGCAAGTACTGCAAAAAATTGCCAATTATTTAGATAAAAATTCCAAGCGCTTTTAAATTGATTCATAAGCTTATTGTAAAGTATTATGCTGGTTATGAATAAAAATATATCCTATTTAATACCTTTAAGTTTAATAATTTTTGGTTGTTCAACTGAACCAAAAGACACCGATTATCCAGAGTCAAAAAAAATTGATTTTGTAGAAACTATTCACGGATATGAAATTAGAGACGACTATAGGTGGCTTGAAGACTTTACAAGCGAAGAGTCAAAGGTGTGGGTTGAAAATCAAAACAAGTATACCCAAGGCTTTATAGGAAAAAATAAATATAAGAAATCCATTGCAAAAAATTTAAATAAAACATGGGAAACGGAATCAATAAGTATTCCCTATAAAGTTAAAGATAAAACTTTCTATTATTTTAATGATGGCACATGGCAACAAAGCAAGTTAATGATTAAAGACTGTGACGAGTGCGATGCTAGAGTTTTGCTTGATCCAAATACATTATCTGAAGATGGAACTGTTTCGCTGGGAGGAACAAGTGTTAGTAACGATGCTTCAATGCTTGCATATTCTATTTCAGACGGCGGTTCAGATTGGCGCATATGGAAAGTATTAGATATTAGCTCAGGTGAAAATCTAGAAGATACAATCAAATGGGCAAAGTTTTCTGGAGCATCATGGGAAACAGATGATTCAGGTTTTTTCTATCAAAAATATGATGAGCCCTCTGATGAAGCTCTTAAAGATATTAATACTGCTCCAAAACTTATGTTTCATAAGCTAGGTACTTCTCAATCTGAAGATGTAATTATTTATGAAAATCCTGATAAGCCCAGATGGGGTTGGGGTATTAGTGTAGTAAGTGATTCTGAGATAAAGTTTTTATCAATCTCAAATGGGACTGATGAAAGAAATAGGCTTTACGTTCAGCTAGAAAAAGATGGTTCATTTATACCACTTATCGATGAGCTAATTGGTGCTTACCAGTATTTAGATAGTAAAGACGATATTCATTGGTTTTATTCAACTGAGAATGCAAAAAATGGAAAAGTTGTTTCTTTGGAAATTAAAAACGGCTCTTTTGTTTGGAACGACGTTATCTCTGAAAGTGATCATTCAATTAGAGGAGTTAACTTTATTAACAATTCTATTGTTGTTACTTATTTAGTAGATACCTTTTCAGAAATTAATTTCTTCGCTCTTGATGGATCATTTATTAGAAAACTACCTCATGATGCTAAAGGCACCATTGGAGGATTTGGCGGTAGTTTAGAAGATAGTAAAACTTATTTCTCATTCTCAAACTTTGTAACACCAAGAAAAATTTATGAAATAGACTTAACTGACATGTCTAAAGAAATTTTTTGGGAAGAGAGCCTAGATAATTACGACTCAAATAATTACATAAGCGATTTTAAATTCTTTAAATCAAAAGATGGGACTATGGTTCCTGTTCATATTAGTTATAAGAAAACACTCGATATAAATGAAAACACTCCAGTTCTTTTGTACGGTTACGGTGGTTTTAATATCTCAATACTGCCCGGCTTTAGTAAAAGATACCTAGCATGGATGAATCAGGGTGGCGTTGTAGCTGTAGCTAATTTAAGGGGTGGTGGAGAATATGGAGATGACTGGCATGAAGCTGGCATGTTGTTTAATAAACAGAATGTATTTGACGATTTTGCTTATGCTGCAAAATTCCTTCATCAGCAAAATATTGGCTCGCCAGGCTCAACTGCGATTCAGGGTGGTTCAAATGGTGGCTTGTTGGTTGCAGCTACTATGTTGCAAAATCCAGATCTTTTTAAAGTAGCTATCCCACAGGTAGGTGTACTGGATATGCTTAGATTTCATAAATTTACAATTGGTTGGGCTTGGGAAAGTGATTATGGCTCACCAGATGATAAAGATGGGTTTGAAAATTTACTTGCGTACTCACCATTACATAACATTAAAAAAGATGAGTGTTATCCAACAACCTTAATTACAACTGCAGAAAGAGATGATCGAGTTGTCCCATCACATTCATTTAAATTTGCAGCAAAGTTACAGGAGTATCAAGGTTGCAATAACCCCATTCTTCTTCGAACCGAAGGAAGAGCTGGTCATGGCGCAGGTACTCCAAAAGACAAACAGATAAATCAGATTGCTGAAATTTATGGATATGCGCTTTCAGTGATTAATCAATAATCATTGGATATCAAGTAACTCAATATCAAAGATTAATATCGAGTTTGAGGGGATTCCTGGCCTGCCCTCATCCCCGTATGCCATGCTAGGATCAATATATACTCGCCACTTATCATTTATCTTCATAAGAGAAATAATTTTTTGGCAACCTTCAATCAGTTTAGACAATTCAATAGTGAGAGGTTCATTTGAATCAACTGAGCTCCAAAAAACAGTGCCATCTGTTAGAGTTCCATGAAAGTGGGCAGTGATGGTGTCAGAAAGTTCAGGAGATTTCGAATTCATATCTCCATAATTTAAAACAGCATAGTGAAGCCCTTTTTCAACAACATTAATTCCCTCTTGCTCTTGATTCTCAATGAAGAATTTCAAGTTGGCTATTTGTTTAACATTTGGACTATCTTGTACACAACCAACAAGAACCAACAAAGACATTAATGTTAAGAATCTTTTCATTATTTAATTATGATTTTAAGGAATTTTCTTTTACCAACTTGATATATTGCATCTGAGCCTTTATCAATTTCAAGTTTAACATCAGAAATTTTTTCAGAATTTATTTTTACACCACCCTGCTTAATTAGCCTCATGGCTTCAGAAGTGCTAGCAGCCATTCCTGTATTCTTTAATAAATTTGTTAATGGAATTTTATTATTATCTATTTGAAGACTTACTTCCTCTATTTCATCTGGTAAGGTGCCTTTTTGAAATCTTTGTAAGAATGCTTCTTTACATTTAGCGCCTTCGCCTGGCTTGTGAAATCTATCTACTAATTCTTCAGCAAGGATAAATTTAACGTCTCTTGGGTTTTTGCCGTTCTGAACTTCTTTTTTTAAATCGGCTATTTCTTTTTCAGGAATAAAACTAAGCAACTCAAACCATCGCCACATTAATTCATCTGATATAGACATTATTTTTCCAAACATCTCATCGGCCTTCTCATCTATACCAATAAAATTATTTAAAGATTTAGACATCTTATTGGTGCCATCAAGACCCTCGAGTATTGGAACAGTTAAAACTACCTGTGGCTCTTGATCATAGGACCGTTGCAATTCTCTGCCAACAAGAAGGTTGAATTTTTGGTCAGTTCCTCCACACTCAACGTCAGCATTGAGGGCTACAGAATCATAACCCTGAACCAAAGGATATAAGAACTCGTGAACGGCTATGCTTTGATTAGCGTTATAGCGCTTATTAAAATCATCTCTTTCTAGCATCCTTGCTACATTATATTTTGATGCTAGACCAATTAGCCCTGCAGCTCCAAGCTTATTACACCATTCTGAATTGAAACGAACTTCTGTTAACTCTTTTTTTAAAATTTTAAAAACCTGTTTCTCATAAGTTTTAGCATTTTCTTTTAGTTCTTTCTCATCAAGAGTTGGTCTGGTTTTATTTTTACCTGAAGGATCACCTATTTGGCCAGTAAAATCTCCGATTAAAAAAATAACTTTGTGCCCTAGATCTTGAAAATGCCTAAGTTTATTAAGCAAAACTGTGTGTCCAAAATGAAGATCTGGAGCAGTTGGGTCAAAGCCTGCTTTTACGACGAGCTGCTTGCCTGATTCTAATTTTTTTAAATCAGATTCAGTCAGTATTTCATCTGTTCCTCTCTTAATTATGGTTAAGTCTTCTTGCATATGACTATGATAGTATTTTTCGTCACTTAATAGAATGAGTAAGTTGCTACTTAATGCTTTAAGATTAAAATATTAATTATGTCTTTGTCCGATAGTAAATTTATTCCTGAATCAAAAATACTTCCTAAGCTTTTAGAAGATACTAAATTTTTAAATGATTCCTTAATTTCTAAAAATGCAGAAAAAATAATTGTTGCCTGCAGAGAAAATAAAAAAGAACGAACAAAATTAGATGCATTTTTAAGCGAGTATGGATTGGATAACCAAGAAGGTGTAGCTCTTATGTGTCTTGCAGAATCAATACTTAGAATTCCGGATAGCAAAACCAGAGATCTCATAATTTCTGAAAGATTATCTGAGGGAAAATGGATTGAACACTTGAATAAAGCAGACAGTTTATTTGTTAACGCATCAACTTGGGGACTTTTATTAGCTGGAAAGGTTGTAAAAACACCACTTGAATGGTCACAAAATCCAAATAAATTTCTTCGCTCAATAGTTTCTAAATCTGGTGAATTTCCAATAAGAAATGCTGTGATTGCAGCCATGCATATTCTTAGTCAAGAATTTGTAATGGGGCGTGATTTTAAAGATGTAAATAAAATACCAAATATCAATGAATCAATTTATTCATTTGATATGTTAGGAGAAGCTGCACGAAATCAGGAGCAAGCTAAAATTTATTATGACTCATACGAGAATGCTATCTTGGAAGTTGGCAAGCTCAATCTTACAAATGGTAATAATAACGGGGTTTCTATTAAGATTTCTGCCCTATGTCCAAGCTACGAGACAAAAAAATATGACGATATTAAATCAAATCTAGTGCCTAGACTTATTGCTCTAACTGAGCTTGGTATGTCAAAGGATGTTGAAATAACTATTGATGCAGAAGAACAGGATCGACTTGGAGTAAGCCTTGAAATTATAAGAATCATTGCTGAATCAAAAAAAATTAAAGACTGGCCTGGCTTTGGTCTTGCATTACAGGCTTATGGCAAAAGAGCTCTTAACGCAATTGATTGGATAAAAGTAATTATTAATAACAGGGCACCAATGCATCTTAGGTTGGTTAAAGGTGCTTATTGGGATTACGAAATAAAACATGCTCAAGTTTTTGGATATGAGGATTATTCAGTTTTTACAAAAAAATCTATTACAGATCTTTCTTATTTGGCATGTGCAAAAAAGTTATTTGAAGTTGATTCAATATATCCAAAATTCGCTACTCATAATGCTCATACATTATCTGCAATAAATTACTTAGGAGTAAATAAAAATTATGAATTTCAACGACTCTTTGGCATGGGAGAACTTTTATATAAATGTGCTGAAAATGTACTAAATGATAAACATCACACTTCTATATATGCACCAATAGGCCAATATAAAGATCTGCTTCCTTATCTTGTTAGAAGGCTGCTTGAAAATGGAGCAAATAGTTCTTTTATTAATAGGCTTCTTGATCCAGAAACTGATGCAAAATGGTTGGCATCAGGACCAGATAAAAAAATTGAAAATGAAAGGAAAGATATCCCCCTTCCATGTAACATATTCACCAATAGAAAAAACTCAAAAGGATTAGATATATCTGAAATGGACAATCTTGACACTATTAAAACTGAAATTAGTAAATTTAAGAATCAGTCCGTGAATGCTATATCTATTTATCGAAACAGAGCAGACGATGGGTCAAAAAAACATGATATCTTTTCACTTGCTGATGGTGCTTGCATTGGAAGTGTATGTTTTATGACGATCATACTCTCATCAAAGAATCGCTTGAAGCTAAAACTGATTTAAATTGGTCTAAGGTTGATGTAAAGCAAAGAGCTCAAATATTACAAGCTATATCAAATGAACTAGAATCCAACCCTTATCAATTAATCTATTATTTGATGCACGAGGCTGGCAAGACTATTCAAAATTCTATAGATGAAATTAGAGAAGCTGTAGATTTTTTAGATATTACTCAAATCAAATGATTGAACTAGAAGAAAAAGATGGAAAGCTTGATGGGCCCACTGGTGAAGAAAATATTCTTACTTATGGACCAAAAGGTCACATTGTTTGTATTAGTCCATGGAACTTTCCTGTTGCAATCCTTATTGGACAAATTAGTGCTGCTTTGATAACTGGAAATAAAGTTACCGTAAAACCTTCTGAACATACTTCAATATTAGGTTTCTTAGTAGTAAATATATTTCATAAAAATGGTGTGCCTGTTGATGCACTGGAATTAATTCTGGGTGACGGTTTATACGGTGATTTATTATCAAAATTAAATAATATTAACGGAATTGCTTTTACTGGATCTCTTCAAACAGCAAAAAAGATTCAAACTAATCTTAATGAAAATCAGAAAGAAATATTGCCCCTTATTGCTGAAACAGGAGGTATTAATGCAATGATTGTTGATTCAAGCGCCCTTCTTGAACAGGCAACTGATGATATTGTCCGATCAGCATTTGATAGTGCCGGTCAAAGGTGCTCAGCCTTGAGGGTCTTATGCATTCAAGACGACATTTATGATGATTTATTAGAAATGGTCAAAGGCAATATGCGAGAATTAAAAATTGGTAATCCTGAAGAATTGGATACTGATATTGGTCCAATAATTAATAAACTGCAAAAGATAAACTTGATGCTTATATAAAAAAAAAAGCTAAAGCAGGTTTTCAAGTCTATCAATCAAGCTTAGAATAATGGAACAGCATATTTCACCAACGATAATTGAAATAATCATTAAATGATTTAGATGAAGAACAATTTGGGCCAATACTTCATGTCCTTAAATTTAAATCCTCAGAAATTGATAACTTGATTCAAGATATAAATAATACTGGATATGGTCTAACTATGGGTATTCATACAAGAATTGAATCTAGAGCAGATTTATTTAGTCAAAAGTGTAATATCGGCAATGTTTATATAAATAGAGATATTGTTGGTGCAGTTGTTGGATCTCAGCCTTTTGGTGGCCGTGGACTATCTGGTAGTGGATTTAAAGCCGGGGGACCAAACTATTTAATACAATTCTTAAATGAAAAAGTTGTGTCTAAAAATTCAGTTGCATTCGGGGGCAATGCAGAACTACTTAATATTCAAGAAGACTAATGGTTGGTTTTAAAAAAGTTCCTACAAATGCAGTTTTATCAATTTTTTATTATCAATTTTTTTTATTTTATTATTGTATGTTGACTTTTCAACAGATGAATCTCTTCCTGAAGAAATAATTGAAATAACAGAAAATTTAGAAAAAAACCCTACAGATGTCTTAAGTTATAAAATTCATACAGTTAAAGATGGAGAAAATTTATCAATTATTTTTGAAGATTTTAATGTACCTTTAAATACTGCATATAGAATTTTTAGATTAGATAACAAAAAATTACTGTCAAAAATTAAACCTGGCGACAAAATGAGATTTACCTATTTGGGAAGTGAAATAACCAATATTGAGATAGGTAAAGATAGTATTAACTCTTTATTAATTGATTTGACAGATGGAATATCCATTAAAGAGATAACAAAAGAGGTTGAGTTAGTTCGATCATTCAAAAGCGGTACCATTAAAACCTCCTTTTATGAGTCTGCTTTAGAGGCCGAAATTCCTGATAGTGTGATAATGGATTTTGCTTATATTTTTGGGTGGGATGTTGATTTTGTATTTGATATAAGAGAGGGTGACTCATTTTTTCTTGTGTATGAGACAGCATTTTCAAATGGAGAAAAAATTGAGAATGGAGACATAGTTGTTGCAAAATTTATAAATAATGGAAATGTTTATAAAGCTAATAGATTTTTTACAGATATAAATAAAAAAGAATTTTTTGATGATAGTGGAAACAATCTTCAAAAAGCCTTCCTTAGAGCTCCTCTAGATTTTGCGTATATAAGCTCTCATTTTAATCCCAATAGAATGCATCCAGTTCTTCATACAATAAGAGCTCATAATGGAACCGATTATGCAGCCAAAAGAGGATCTCCGGTCAGAACAACTGGAAATGGAACCATAAAATACTCTGGAAGAAGAAATGGCTGTGGTAATGAAATTGTTATTCAGCATACAAATGATTATTCAACGAGATACTGTCACCTAGATAAATTTCATTCGGGAATAAAAAAAGGTAAAAAAGTTATTCAGGGTGAAACTATTGGTTATGTTGGTAGTACTGGTCTTGCTACTGGGCCACATCTTCACTACGAATTTAAAATAGGAAATAAACATATTGATCCAGTAAAACTTAAATTACCTTCTGCAGAGCCAATAAACATTAATCTAAAATCTGATTTTGATACACTTGTAGAAAACAATAAGATGATGTTAAAAAAATTAGAATCCTTGTACCCCAATGAATAATTATAAGAATATATATATTGGTGCTATGTCCGGAACTAGCTATGACGCAGTTGATGTATCAATCTTAAAAATTGAAAAAGATATCACTTTGAATTTCTTTTATTCAAAACGTATTCCAAATTCAATTAAGAACCAGAATAAAAAATATTATCGAATCGGATTCGGCTTCCCTTAATGAACTTGGGCAACTGAATAAAAAAATTGGATATTTATTTGCTCAAGCTATCAATGAATCTATTGAAAAAGCAAAATTAAAAAAGAACAAAGTTAGGTGTGTTGCCATATCAGGTCAAACTATTAGACATGATGTTATAAAACGCTAATCCATTTTCTATGCAGATTGGTGATCCAAATGTAGTCTCTAATGAGACTGGACTGACAACCATAAGTGATTTTAGAAATATGCATATTTCTCTTGGCGGTGAAGGTGCTCCTCTGGTTCCTGAGTTTCATAACGAACTATTTCATTCATCAAGAAAATCTAAAATAATTTTAAACATAGGCGGCATTGCAAATTATTCATATATAAAAAATAAAAATCATTTTTGGGGTCTCAGATGTTGGCCCTGGGAATGCTCTTATGGATGCTTATTGTCAAAAATATTTAAATAAGCCATTTGATAAAGATGGAAAAATTGCATCAAAAGGCAAAGTTAACTCAAGAGAACTTAGGAAGACTTGTATCGCATAAATTTTTTAAACAAAAATTTCCTAAAAGTACTGGAAAAGAGTTATTTAATTTAAATATGCTTTCAAAACAATTTCTCAAAGAGTCACCTGAAAATATATTGGCAACACTTGTTGAATTCACTGCTATATCTATAGAAAAATCTATAAAAGCTAATAGCCATACATATGATGAGTTTATAGTTTGTGGTGGTGGTGGAAAAAATAAATTTTTAATTAAGAGATTGGCTGCAATACTTGGTAATGAAGTTGTTTTATCTAATGCTTATGGATATGACATTCAAGCAATTGAATCTATGGCTTTTGCATGGATGGGATATAAAAGAATAAACAATCAGGTTATGAAAGTTCAATTAGGAAAAAATAAATTTAATAAGGGTTTGCTCGGTTCAATAGTTCAAGCTAAACCGTAAAAGATTCTCCGCACCCACAAGTTGTTTTAGCATTGGGATTATTTATAACAAACTTTGCGCCGGATAAGTCCTCAACAAAATCTAAGGTTGATCCATATAAATATGGATAAGACAAAGAATCTATTAACACCTTAAAACTGCCAAAATCTATTACGTCGTCGTCAAAAGCTTGATCATCATCAAATTTAAAACCGTACTGAAAGCCTGAGCAGCCTCCTCCAGTAACATATACTCTAAACTGTGATGCATCATCTTTGCTTAACACGCTCATAATTCTCTCGAGGCCGAGCTTGTAAGAGTTATTGAGCTATTATTTTGATTCATATGTCTATTATATCTAAGTTATCTGTCAAAGATTTAAATTGATAAGATAAAGTATAATAATAAAATACAACTAAGTTTATTTTAATGAAATCAACTCTTATTATTTACTCATCAACCGATGGCCAAACAAAAAATATTTGCTTAAGAATTGGTGAAACTTTGAGTAATGATGTTCCGTCAAAAATCATTTCTTTGAGCGAGGCTACAAGTAGTGATATAGAAAAATATGATCAAATAATCATCGGTGCAAGCATAAGATATGGGAAACATAAAAAAGAACTTTTTGAATTTTTAGAAACAAATCTTGCTGAACTCACAAAGAAAGATAATGCTTTTTTCTCTGTGAATGTTGTGGCAAGAAAGCCAGAAAAAAATACTCCAGAAACTAATCCGTATATGAAGAAGTTTTTATTAAAAACCTCTTGGGTTCCAAAAAAGCTTGCTGTCTTTGCAGGAAAAATTGATTACCCAAAATATAATTTTATTGATAAGCAAATGATTAGGTTTATTATGTGGATAACAAAAGGTCCAACAAATATAAAAAATACCTATGAATTTACTGATTGGAACAAAGTTGATTCTTTTGCTAAAGAGTTAATTGCATAAAAGAGTTATAATTGTTGGAATCAATTATAAACCCATTAAAACTATAAATTATTTTGAATAAAATAGATAAATCTATAGCCCTTTTTAATCAAGCTAAGTCGCTTATGCCAGGCGGGGTCAATTCACCAGTTCGTGCTTTCAAAAACATTAATGGAAACCCTATTTTTTTTGAAAAAGCTCAAGGCGCATACCTTTTTGATGCTGATGGAAATAAATATATAGATTATATTGGATCATGGGGTCCTATGATTATGGGGCATTCACACCCTGAAATAGTTAATGCCATTAAAAATCAAGCTGAGCTGGGTACAAGTTATGGAGCACCAACAAGTCTAGAGTCTAACGTTGCTGAGTTAATTATAAAAAATGTTCCCAGTATAGAAAAAATAAGAATGGTTAATTCAGGCACCGAGGCAACAATGAGTTCTATTAGGTTGGCTAGAGGATTTACAAACAGAAAAAGATAATTAAATTTGATGGTTGCTATCATGGTCATGTTGATTCTCTTTAATAAAAGCAGGGTCTGGGAGTTTCAACCTTTGGCTTACCAGATTCACCAGGAATTCCAGAAGATTTAGCTAAACATACCATCACATGTCCATATAATGATATTGAAGCTTTTATAGAAATTTTTAATTAGTGTTAAAGATGATCTTGCTGCAGTAATTGTTGAGCCTATTGCGGGTAACATGGGCTTTGTTCCAGGAACAGAAGAATTTTTACAAACACTAAGGTCATACACAGAATCCAATAACTCCCTCCTAATATTCGATGAGGTAATGAGTGGTTTTAGAGTTTCACTTGGTGGAGCTCAAGAAATCTTTAACATAAAACCTGATTTAACTGCTTTAGGAAAAGTAATTGGAGGAGGACTTCCGGTTGGAGCATTTGGTGGAAAAAAAGAAATTATGGATTTTCTTGCGCCAGAAGGCCCTGTATATCAAGCCGGAACACTTTCTGGAAATCCTCTAGCTATGGCTGCTGGGTCAACTTTATTAAATCTATTAATTGAAAAAATCCATATAAAAATTGGAAGAAAAAGCAAAGCTGATGCTTGAATGGAATGAAAGAAATTATGAGTTCTGCTGGAATTCCTTTTTCTACAAATCAAATTGGGGGAATGTTTGGATTCTTTTTTTCTGAAGAGCTTCCATTAAATATTGATGATGTTTCCAGAACAAATGATCAAACATTTTCTGCATTTATTAATGCTTGTATAAAAAATGGAATATATTTTGCGCCTTCAAAATTCGAAGCTGGATTTATTTCTTCAACACATGGAAATATGGAAAGAAATAAAACATTTGAAGTTGTTGGCAAAATAGTTAAAACCGGAGAAATTAACAAATGAAATATGATATCAGTGCTCTTGGAAATGCTCTTGTAGATACACAATATAAAGTTAGTCATGAATTTTTAGCCAGTGTGGGTCTTGAGGCTGATTCGATGACTCTAGCTTCTGCAGAAGAGCAAGCTCCGATTATAGAAAAGTTAATAAGCATGGGTGCAGAGTCTGTTTCTGACTGTGGTGGCTCTGCTACAAATTCATTAGTTGCTGCTGCAAACTATGGGTCAAAATGCCATCATGTTTGTCGTGTTTCAGATGATGAGGATGGTAGAAAGTATCTTGAAAGCTTAAGATCTGCTGGAGTCCATCATATAGGCATTAGTTCTGAAAACTCTGAAGTGCCAACTGGTAAATGCTTAATTTTAGTTACTCCTGATGCAAAAAGAACAATGAGTAGCATGCTAGGCGTGAGTGCATTTTTAGGTTCAGCTGATATTGATTATGAAGTTGTGGAAAATTCTAAAATATTTTACATAGAAGGTTACATGGTAACTAGTGATGATAATTTTAATGCTGTTATATCTGTTTTAGAGCATCTTAAAAGGAAAGAATACAATTAAAGCTCTATCTTTATCTGATGCTGGAATTGTTCATGGATTTAAAGAAAATTTGATCAAATTGTTTCTTATGGTATTGATATGATTTTTTGTAATGATGATGAAGCTATAGCCTTCTCAGATGCTAATGATATTTGAAGAAGCTATAGATTTTTATAAATCTAACCCTATATGACTGTAATTACAAAAGGTGCTGAAGGAAGTGTTGTTGTAAAAGATGGCGCTGAAATTCATGCAGATGCTCAAAAAATTACACCAATAGATACTAATGGTGCTGGTGATATGTTTGCTGGTTCATTTATGCATGCCTATCTTCAAGACAATGATTTAAAAACTTGTGCAGAGTTTAGTAATTTTGCATCGTCTAAGATTGTCGAAACTTTTGGGCCTAGGTTATCTGCAGATGGATATGCAGAAGTTGCAAATAAATTAAGAAAAAGCTAGCTTATTTAACGAGTTTCTGATATTTTCTCCACCTAAAATTTTATTAAATCGTAATTAATGGCAAAAACTAAACAGCTACTACAAAAAAAACAGTTAAAAAAACCACTACTAAAAAAAACTGCTAGCAAAAAAAGCTCCAGCAAAAAAAGTTGTAAAAAGTTGTTACAAAAAAAACAGTAGCAAAAAAAGCGCCTCAAAAAATTGCTAATAATAAATCTAAAATTGCGCCGTATAAATCCAAGAAAAATGAAAAATACATGAGTGCAGCCATGAAAAGACATTTTGTAGCAGTGTTATTGTTATGGAAAGAGCACTTATTAGACGAAATGCAAAAAACATTTGATCATCTTAAAGACTAAAGGCGAAACATATGCAGATCCAGTTGACAGAGCTTCTCAAGAAGAGGAGTTTGCTTTTGAATTAAGAACTAGAGATAGAGAAAGAAAACTAATTAGCAAAATAGCTGTATCTTTAGAAAAAATTAAACAAGATGACTATGGTTGGTGCGATGCATGCGGATGTGAAATAGGAATAAAGAGACTTGAAGCAAGACCTACAGCAACACATTGTATTGATTGCAAAACTCTTGATGAAATTAAAGAGAAGCAATTAAATGGTTAATGTTCTTTAACCCATGTGAAAAAATTTGATCGATAATACAAAAATAAGCAAATTTGCTATATCTGTTATCACAGAATTACAAAAAAATAATTTTCAAGCATATCTAGTTGGAGGATGTGTTAGAGATGCTCTTGTCTGGTATAGAGCCAAAAGATTTTGATATTGCTACAGATGCTACGCCTGAGCAAGTTAGAAAAATATTTAAAGCTTCAAGAATTATTGGCAGGCGATTCAAACTTGTGCATGTTTTTAATAGAACAGAGCTTCTTGAAGTTGCTACATTCAGATCTGGCAATAATGAAACTGAAGATGAGTCAAAGTTAATTAAAGATGAAAGTGGCAAAATTCTTAGAGATAATGTTTGGGGTACTTTAGATCAAGACTGTTACAGAAGAGACTTTACAATAAATGCTCTTTATTACTGTCCTATTTCAAAAAAAATAGAAGATAAAAATAATGGGTTAAGTCATATTCATAAAAAAATAATTGTGTCGATAGGAGACCCTCAATTAAGATTTGAGGAGGATCCAGTAAGAAGTCTAAGAGCTATTCGATTCAGTAATAAGCTAGGCTTTAAAATAGATGGTCAAATTAAAAATGCTATTTATGATAAAGGCCATTTGCTATCAAGCATCTCAAATGCAAGATTGTTTGATGAATTTTGTAAAATATTTTTAGGAGGTATGGGAGAAAAAAATTTTAACAAATTATGCTCATTTAATTTAAATAAATACTTAGTTTTATCTAATCCAAATAAAAATGATTTTTCACACAATATTATGATTCAAGCTTTAGAAATACGGATAATAGAATAAAAAACAATCAATCTGTTACTCCTGGTTTCTTATTAGCTGCTTTATTATGGCCAACATTAATTTCTAGATGTACAAAAAATAATGAAATTAACATCAGAAAGTTCTTTAGATCTATGGATGGAGTTCTCAGAGAACAACAAAAACTTACAGCTGTTCCAAGAAAATTTAATAGTTATATAAAAGATATATGGGTTCTTCAGCTTAAACTTCATAGCAGAATTAAAAGTCAGCCATATAAAACAATAAGACATCCAAGATTCAGAGCTGCATATGATTTTCTTCTTGTAAGAGAAAAGGCAACATCTGATAAAAATGGATTGGGGAAATGGTGGACTGATTTTCAAAAAAATGATGACTCTCTCAGAGGGTCATTGATTGCAAGAATGAATGAAAAAAATGATGCAGATTCTTCTAAAATATTTGGCTTCTATAACGAGTTGAGATAATCTAGAGTAAAAACAAATATGTAAATAATGAAGCCAGCTATTAAAGAAGTTCCACTTCCTAAATATATTGCAATTGAAGGACCAATCGGAGTTGGTAAAACAACTTTAGCAAATAAAATAGCAACCACATTTAATTATGATGCTTTTTTAGAGCAACCAGCAGAAAATCCATTTCTTAAAAATTTCTATAGAAATCCAAGTCAATCTGCTTTAGCCACTCAGCTGTTCTTTTTATTTCAAAGAATGCAGCAAATACAAGATTTAAAACAAAGAAGTCTTTTTGAAACAGTTAGGGTTGCTGATTTTTTAATTGAAAAGGATAGATTGTTTGCTGAAGTTACTCTTTCAAATGAAGAAATGGATCTTTATGACAAGGTTTATGACCATATTACACTTGATGCACCAACCCCTGATCTAGTTATCTACCTACAAGCGCCAATAGATGTTTTAAAAGAAAGGATAACAAAAAGAGGAAACATTAATGAGCAATATTTAACATTAGAGTATCTAGAGAAACTTAATGATGCTTATTCACGATTCTTTCTTGATTATAATGATGCTCCTTTGCTTATTATTAATGCTGCTGATATAAATTTAGAGTCAAATGAAGCTGATTATGAATCACTTATAACAACAATTATGTCAAATCCTAAAGGCAAAAATTTTATTAACCCACAACCTTCAATAATATAAGATTAATGGCTGAAAATATTTTTTATCCCAAAGAAGGAACTAATCCTTTTATTAAAAACCTTGATGAGTATAAAAAGCTATATAAGCAATCTATTGATAATCCAAAGAATTTTTTGGAAATCTTGCTAAAGAAAACATTCAATGGATAGAAGATTTTGATTCTGTTCACAATGGTGAATTCTCAGAAACAAAATGGTTTGAAGGTGGAAAAACTAATATTAGTGTTAATTGTATTGATAGACATCTAGAAAAAAATGCAGAAAAAACTGCCATAATTTGGGAAGGTGATAATCCAAGATGACTCTAAAGAACTATCTTATCAAGAGCTTCATGATGAAGTTTGTAAATTTGCTAATGTATTAAAAAAGGGCTTGGAGTAAAAAAAGGTTCTAGAGTATGTATTTATATGCCAATGATAGTTGAAGTTGCATATGCAATGTTGGCCTGTACAAGAATTGGGGCAATTCACTCGGTTGTCTTTGGTGGGTTTTCTCCAGAATCGCTTAAAGATAGAATTCTTGACGCTGATTGTAGAGTTGTAATTACTGCAGATGAAGGAGTAAGGGGTGGAAAATCTGTTCCTTTAAAAGGCTAATGTCGATGAAGCATTAATGGGATGTCCAAATGTCAGCAAAACATTGGTTATTAAGAGAACTGGTAATGATATTTCGTGGGATTCAAATAGAGATGTTTGGTATGAGGATTTAGTAAAAGATGTGAGTGCTATATGTCAGCCTGAGCCAATGGATTCGGAAGATCCTCTTTTTATACTTTATACATCAGGCTCTACTGGAAAACCAAAGGGTGTACTTCATTCAACAGCTGGGTATTTATTGGGAGCTCACATAAGTTTTAAATATCTCTTTGGAATAAAGGCTGAAGATAAATATTGGTGTACAGCTGATGTTGGTTGGATTACAGGGCATACCTATATTTTATATGGGCCTCTTTCAAACGGTGCTACAACTTTAATGTTTGAAGGTGTTCCGACCTATCCTTCAGCATCTAGATGTTGGGAGATATGTGACAAGCATAATATTAGTATTTTTTATACTGCTCCAACTGCAATTAGAGCTTTAATGGCCCAAGGCGATGATGCTGTGACAAAGACTAAGAGAGATAGCTTAAGGATTCTTGGAACTGTGGGTGAGCCAATTAATCCAGAAGCTTGGGATTGGTATTATAGAGTTGTTGGAAAATCTAATTGTGAGGTTATAGATACTTGGTGGCAAACTGAAACTGGTTCTGTTTTGATAACTCCTATTGCTGGTGTTACTCCAACAAAACCAGGATCAGCTACACTACCCTTCTTTGGAGTTAAGCCAGAACTTTATGATGAATCTGGTAATGTATTAAAAGATGTCAATTCAGGCAATCTAGTTATAGAACAATCATGGCCAAGCCAAATTAGAAGTGTTTATGGCGATCATGAAAGAATGATCAGCACCTATTTCAGTATGTACAAAGACATCTACTTTACCGGGGATGGGGCAAGAAGAGACGAAGATGGTTATTTTTGGATTACTGGACGAGTTGACGATGTATTAAATGTTTCTGGTCACAGACTTGGAACAGCAGAAATTGAAAAGTGCTTTAGTACTTCATCCAAAAATTGCTGAGGCTGCAGTCGTTGGTTTTGAACACCCAATCAAGGGTCAAGGCATATATGCTTACGTTACATTAATGATTGGTGAGTCATATGTTGAAGGCTTTGATCAAGAGATAAAACAATTTGTTGCAAAAGAAATAGGTCCAATTGCAAAACCAGATCTTATTCAAAATGCATCCGGTCTTCCAAAAACTCGATCGGGAAAAATCATGCGGAGAATTCTTAGAAAAATAGCTGAAGGCGATCTATCTAATTTAGGTGATACAACGACCTTAGCAGACCCTGCTGTTGTAGAATCTTTAATAGAAAATAGGCAAACACTATGAATAAAATAATAATATTTTTATCATTACTTATAATTCAGGGTTGCTTAATTTCTCCGAAAGAGTTGGATGAATTAAATGCTGACAACAACTTTTACTCTCCTGCACAAACAATCAAATGTATGCAAATGCCATCTCCTCAGAGACCAACGCCAATAAATAAAAAGGGAGAGACAAGAGAAAGCTATGATCAAAGCGATTGTTATGATGATCTACTTACTAAAAACACGAGAGAGCTAACATTAGAATTTAAAAAATCATCAATAGAGCTTGAGAAAAAAGAAGAAAGTATTGAATTAGCTGAAAGCGCTGATGATATTGATATAGAAGCTATAGAAGAAAAAGTTCTTAAAAAAAATAAAAAAGATTAATTTAATTTATAAAATTCTTCTTTCTCTTTTAACTTTATTTTCTCCAATAAGTTTGATTAGGTGTGCCTCCAAGCTAAATTTGGCAATAGGATGGAGCTGTTCTGGAACATCATCATATACATGTTTAACAAGCTCATCGATTGTATTTTTTCCAAAATCTTCAAGCTTTCTTATAGTTTTGCTTTCTCTTGCTAGTCTATGTCTGATTATTGATTGAATTGTTTTCTTTGGTTCGTGCATGAAATTTCCATGACCTGGTGCAAAAAAATCAACCTGTAGAGTTAATAAACGTTTCAAAGAATTAAGATAGTCACCCATGTTCCCATCTGGGGGACCTATGACAACAGTTGACCCATCCATAATATGATCACCAGTTATTAAACAATTTAAATTTTTTATTAAAAAGCAAAAATGATTTGATGCATGCCCGGGGGTATGGATAGCTTCCAGAATATATTCTTCTGTTTCTATTTTATCTAAATCTTTTAATACCACATCTGGAGAAAATGTTTCATCTTCCCATGTTGAATCTCCGTCAACCAATCTTCCATACATAGGAACATTTAATATTTTTGAAATAGGCAAAGCTGCTGGAGAGTGATCGGTATGAGTATGGGTCACTATAATTCTTTTAATGTTTCCATTACCCAATTTAATTATTTCTTCAATATGCTCTTGAATATTTGGGCCTGGATCAATCAAAGAAATATCTTTATTACCAATTAAATAAGTATTAGTTCCCTTTCCAGTAAAAACACTTGGGTTTGGAGCAGTAATTTTTTTTATTAAATCCATTTATTTCTATTTTAATAATTATCATAATCTAAATCATCAGGTAATAGTCCAATCCATCTACCTTCTTTTTTAAAAAATTTAGGTAATATTGCTGGAATATCATCATTAGTAAGTTTTGATTGATGTTCTAATAAATTTTTTCCTGAATCAAATTCTAAGCATTGTTGAAGATTTTTTATTGTAGGCATTATCATTGGCATTTCACCAGTTGATGATCTATCTAATGCTTTTTTTGGTGAGATCCATAAACTATCTGTAAGCTCTGTTCCATCATGTTTTTCAGTTTGTTTTGATGGGATATATGCTATAAAAAATCTTGTATCAAACCTTTTGATTTCAATTTCAGGAGTAATCCAATGAGAAAAAGGTTCTATGCTATCTAAATTTAGTATAAGTTTTCTTGATCACATATTTCTTTAAGACTTATTTGGTTCTCTATGAGCATCTTTCTATAATCATTAAACTTTTGTTTATCTAAGCCATTTAAATCAAGCTCTTCTCCATCTTTTTTTGTAGCCAGTAGAATTCCAACTTCCTCAAAACACTCTCTAACACAAGCGATCCAGTATGAGAGCCCTCCCTCATCTATTCCAAGCTTGGAAGAAGCTAATTTATCATCAAGGGTGTTACAAAAATCTTGTAAATTTTGATCTTTATCGGATTCGTCTATTTTACCACCTGGAAAAACATAAAGATTTTCAAACGGAGGTCTTTTAGACCTTTTAACCATTAGAACTTGCAATCCTTCATTGGAATCTCTTATTAAAAGTACTGTTGCAGCTGGTACAAGCGAAAGATTGTTCATAATTTGTGTTTTATTAGCTTAGAATACTGTCTATGAATATAACTAACAATCTAAAAGATGACATTCTTCATGCCCCTGATTGGTTTCATCAAGCCATTCAAGACAAACCTGAGGATAAAATATTTGAACATAAGTTGGGAAATCGTTTCATATTCTCAAAATGGGCAACTAGCTCTGCTAATAAAAACCTAATTGTTTATTGCATGGTGGTGGAGCTCACAAAAAATGGTGGGATCCAATTGGGCCGCAACTAATCGAAAATTGGAAACATAATAGCTATAGATTTGCCTGGAATGGGTTTCTCTGAGTTTTAGAAAAAATATAAAATTATAGATTTTGGAAATTGTTACAGAAATAATCGAAAAAGAAAAATCAGACCATGGATTAGAGACCGTTAACATAGTTGGGCATTCTCTTGGAGGTCATGTAGCAGGATATATTGCAACAGAAAGAAAAGATTTAATTACTAATGTCATTATTATTGATACCTTCATAAGACCTCCAGACTATGATCCCTTCAAAGCATACTGGCCTCTTAGAATGATTAGATATTATCCTGATAAAAATACTATTCTTAACAGATTCCGATTAATGCCAAGTCAAGAGTGTTTGAATGATTGGTATGTGAGATATATTGCTGAATACTCTATTAAAGAGACTAAAGATGGTTGGAGGTGGTGTTTTGATGATTTGTATTTACAAGTCTTGAAAGGCTTTTTGAGATATCATTTTCATTTTCTTGTCCTGCGCTTTTTGTTCATGGTGCTAATAGTTTGCTTAACAAGTCTGGTTATTTTTTAGAAAATGTTAAAAATATGTATCAAATATTATGGAATTTTGAAGAAATACCAGGTGCTGCTCATCATGTCCCACTAGATAAACCTATTGAATTATTAAGCTTATAAAGGAAAGATGTAGGTTATTTTAAATTTTTATGAATTATTTTTACTTTTTCTTTTTTTCTTTTTTTATCCCTACTTTTATATATTAAGCCACTAATTGTTCATATATGTAAAAAGGTGGATAGCGCTGAAAACCTAAATGTATTGGGGGGTCTTACATTTTTAATAGGTATGGCAATGGTAATATTTTCTATAAATTCCGATTGGGCAGAAAGACTTTGGATTCTTCTTACTTTAATACTAGGCATTCTTTTATGTATTAGAGGTTTGATAGTTATATTTTTCTTCGAAAAAATAAAAAAAATTCTTCCAATTTATCTAAATCATTATTACAAATTTAGCATTCCAATATCTATAGCAATGATATCTTTGGCATTCTTTGTAGTTACTACTGATTACATTGGGCCTCAAAAAGATATAAGCGAATGTAAATCAGATAAGGCTATTTCTGTAATATGCGGGTTTTCAAATCCAGAAGATATTGTAGTTACTCCCGATAATAAATATCTTTTAATTTCTGAGTTCGGCGGTATTCGTCCATATGATTCAACTAAATCAGGAGGGTTTGCGCTATTGAGATTATCTGATAACAAAATAATCACACCAAAAATTTCTTTTGGTAAAAATATCTGGGGCGAAGATTCTTGCAAGCAAAATGAGATATTTGGCCCGCATGGTATAGATCTTGTTCAAAGGGAGGATGGCAGTTACCAGCTTGGCGTTATAAACCATTATCCTGGTGAAACTATAGAGATGTTTGAGTTAGTTCAAAAGTCTGAGCAGGATACATGGTCATTTGTCTGGAGAGGTTGTATTGAGGTTCCAGAAAAATACTATCTTAATGATATTGCCTTAAAAAAAGATGGCACCTTTTATGTATCCCATATGTATTCAAGAGATATTACTATGACAAAGTGGCTAATAACCGCTCTACTTAAAAAAGATTCTGGTGTCATCCTTGAGTGGAATAAAGATAGTTTTATAGAGATTCCAAACTCTGAAGGTAGTGGTCCAAATGGTATAACTTTCAATGAATCAACTAATAATTTATTTATAAGTTACAACCAAGGAGATCGAGTTGTGAAATTTGATCTATCAGACAATAAAAAACTTCAAACTTTTAAAGTAGAGTCTCCAGATAATATTTACATAAATAAAGATTCTGTTTGGCTCACATCATTAGATTTTCAGCCAAACGATGCAGGAGACTGTATTGAAAGACCCGCATGCTCTTTGCCTTTTTCTATTTATGAAATAGATAGAGAAACTTTTGTTCTCAAAAATGAAAATTCTTTTAATAAAACTGTTTTTGGCCTCCCAACAATAGCTGTTCCAATTGAAAATACTATCTTCATGGGGTCCTTCCATTCAGACAGGCTTGGCTACTTCACTCAAAAGTAAAATTATGAAAAAGAATTTTACTTTTGAAAATTTACAAATTGCCATACCAAAAAGAAAATCAAACTCCCATAAAGGTTTAAATGGTAGAGTTCTTGTAATAGCTGGATCTAAAGGGCTTGGTGGGGCTGGAATAATGGCATCTGAAGCAAGTCTATATTCTGGAGCAGGATTAGTGACTCTGCACACACACAAATCAAATGTAGAGGCTTCTCTTATAAGAAATCCAGAAGTAATGGCATTGGGAATTAGTAAATTTTTTCCTATATCAGAAAACGTTAATGTAATTCTATATGGTCCTGGAATGCAAAATGATGAATGGTCTAATAAGATGCTAGAACATCTTCATAACCTTCCTAAAGAATCAAACTTGATAATTGATGCTGGAGGCTTGCAACATCTAAAAGATCAAAATCTAACAATTTCAAATAAAACCATTCTCACCCCTCATCCGGGTGAAGCTAGTAATTTGCTTGGTATACCCATAAGTGAAATACAACAGAATAGAGAAAAAACGGCAAGAATAATTTCAGAAAAATTTAATTCTTCTTGTGTAATTTTAAAAGGTAATAAAACTGTTGTTTACTTTAAAGACAAAAGAGAAACCTTTGTATGTGAGGATGGTGGACCTGAACTATCAACAGGTGGAACGGGAGATATATTATGTGGCGTTATTGGCGCTTTGCTTGCTCAGGGTCTCTCATTACATGAAGCGAGCTTATTGGGTGTTGCAGTTCATGCTAAAGCTGGTGAAATTTTTGCTGATAAAAATGGTGAAATTGGTTTAAATGCTACTGCAATAATTCCTATAATAAGAAAACTTTTAAATAAATGAAAAATCTAATTCTTGAAAATGATGGCGCTACCGAAAAACTTGGCCAAAAAATTTCTGAAATAATAAAAAGTTCTGATAAGCAAAATATTGAAATTCATCTTCAAGGCGATTTGGGTGCCGGAAAAACTTTTATAACTAGATCAATTATTAAAAATTGTGGCTGGGAAGATTTAGTTAAAAGTCCAACCTATACCCTTTGTGAAGAATATGATTTAGATGAGTTTCTTTTTTTACATATAGATCTTTATAGAACTAATGAAGCTCAAGACATAGATATTTTTAATTTAGATAGAGTTTTATATAAGAAGAAAATTATTTTAATTGAATGGCCAGAAAGGCTTCAGCTTGATAGAAAATATGATTTAAAAATTGATTTTTTTCATTTAGAAAATAAGCGTAAAATTAACATTGCAATCGGTACCGATGTTTTTAAAACTCTAGAAGCAAAATATGAATAAGTTTTTACCATTATTAATTTTTACTTATTTCATTCATGCGAATGAGATTCAATTTAATAGCATTGATGAATATAAAGATGGAACTCTAAATATTTCATTTAATTTAGAACAAGTGGCATATATAAATTCTTATGCCTTAGAGAACCCTTCAAGACTGGTGTTAGAAATTAATGATACATATTCTAAAAAACCAATAAATGAAATATATAACTACCCCATTAAAAAAATAAGATCTTCTCAAGATAATAATCTTACAAGAGTGGTTATTGATTTATATGATCATGTTTTTTGGCACAAGCCAATACAAAAACAAGTAGATTCTGGCATTCTCATGGAACATTAAGCTGCTTAAAGATAAATCTTTAAAAGAAAATATGAGAGATATTATTGTTGCAATTGATGCTGGGCATGGAGGGAAATATCCAGGAGCTGTTGGACCAAATAACATATTAGAAAAAGACGTAACATTGCTCATTGCAAAAGAGATTGAAAGAACGCTAAGAGATACAAAGGGCTATCAGCCAATAATGATAAGAGATGGCGATCAGACTATTAGTCTTAATGATAGATATCAAGATGCGCGTAAAAATGGAGCAGATATTTTTATTTCCATTCATGCCGATGGTTTTAGACTTTCTTCAGTAAAAGGTGCATCAGTTTTTATATGGTCTGAAGAAGCCTCCAGCACTATTGCAAGAAATTTGTCTGATAAAAAGAGAGAGCGAATTTTGGCAGAAATTAACAATTTAAAACCAACTGACTTCAATGAAGATTTAGCAAGAGAGCTATATCCAGATGTTTATGAAAAAAAGATTAAACAAAGCAAAATTCTTGGAACAAAAATATTAGACCAACTCAAAAGAGATCCGTTTACTAAAATTCATAAAAAAAATGTTGAGTATGCTGACTTTAGAGTTCTTAAATCGATTGATATACCATCTGTTTTAGTGGAATCAGGATTTATTACTAATCCTGAAGATGCTGCCAGATTGAAGGGAAAACCAGGAAGAAGAATGATTGCAAGATCTATCTTTCTTGGACTACATAATTATTTTATAGAAAACCCTATATCAGGCACTCTAATAAATGAGAATAAAGATTATCTTGAATATACAATTCAAAAAGGTGACGTTCTTTCAGAGATTGCTATTAGATTTGGCGTTACCGTAGAGTCAATTGATGAAAAAAATAAATTAAATAATAAACCAATATATCCTGGTCAAATATTAAGGATATATATCTAATTAATATCTATTGGGTCTATATCAAAAGACCATTTAACCTTCTTTGCCTCTGGCCAACTTTCAAACTCCTTTACTAAAAACTTTAAAACTTTGTTTAGGTACGTCCTTTTAGGGGTCTGGACATATATGTTATGCCTATAATTACCTTTTGCTTTTGCAATCATAGATGGAATTGGTCCAATGACATATATGTCATTTCTATTGGTTAATTTATTAATAGCTTTTTCTAAGAAAGCCAAATTACTCTTTTGTGTTGGCGATGAGCATCTTATTAAGCACATTGCAGCATATGGAGGAAGATTGTTTTTTTTATTTCTTTTAAGGCATTGAGATGCAAAATTCATATAATTTCCGGTCTTTATCTGACCTAGATTTATATCATCAGGATATCTTGTTTGTATTATTACTTTGGCAAGTTTGTTATTTCTTCCTGCTCTGCCTGATACTTGAATAAGTAGCTGTGAAATTTTTTCTAGAGCGTTTATTTCAGGGCTTACTAATCCATTATCTGCATTGAGAATAATGCTTAAAGATACTTTAGGAAAGTCATGTCCTTTTGCAAGCATTTGAGTACCAACAAGAATTGCTGATTCTGAAGAATTAATTTCGTTGATAATATCTTCCATCGCTCCGACCTTTTTTGTTGTATCGTGATCAACTCTTATGATTGGTACTTTTTTAAAATTTGTTCTTAAAACCTCTTCAACTTGCTCCGTTCCAGTTCCATACATTTGAAAATTAGTAGATTTACATGATGGGCATGATTCATTAACTTTATAAGCTGATTCACATCTATGGCAAATAAGTCTGTTTCTTTCTTGGTGATACACAAGATTAGAATCACAAGATTTACAATCAGCAACCCATCCACATGATTCACATTGAAATATTGGTGCAAACCCTCTTCTATTAATGAAAATTAGGACTTGCTCTTTCTTATTTAAAGTTCTCTCAATAATGTTAAGAGTTTCGGATGCAATGCCACCAATTAAAGGAGTGTCATTAATATCCATTGCAATAAGTTTTGGAGGATTTTTTCCATCTACTCTGGTTAACATATCAATTTTTTTATATTTCTTTTCTTCCACTAATCTTAATGTTTGTAAAGAAGGTGTAGCTGATCCAAGCACAATAGGAATATTTTCTTCTTGAGCTCTTTTTATGCCGATATCTCTTGCAGAAAATTTAAACCCTTCTGATTGTCTATAAGATTGATCATGCTCCTCATCTATTACAATTAATCCTATATTTTTCATTGGCATTAATACTGCAGATCTTGTTCCAATTACTATCTTAATATTTCCAAATCTAGCATTTAGCCAAACTTTTAGTCGCTGGGCTGGCGTTTGTCTAGAATGATAGAGCCCTATCTCGCCATTAAATCTAGATGTAAATCTATTAAATAATTGTGGTGTTAAATTTATTTCAGGAACTAAAATAAGTGCAGATTTTCCATCCTTAATACAATTTTCTACCAGTCTTAAGTAAACCTCAGTTTTTCCTGAGCCAGTAACACCATATAAAAGAGATGGCTGAAAACTATTTAATTTTAAAAGTTGTTTTAAAGCCTTTGATTGATCAGGAGTTAAATCAAATCTTTTTTGTTTTTCATTTATGGATATTTGATAAGAATCCTCGACCGCAAGAGGTTCTATTACTTTATTGTTTGCTTTTCTGAGCTGATTAGGAATAAAGGTATTAAAAACCTCACCAATGGGATGATGATAATACTCAGACGACCATAAAATAGTATTAAAAATCGATTTATTGAAAACAGGATATGTATCTATTAAAGAAATTATCTTTTTAATCTCAATATTATTTTCTATGGCTGCTTTGGATTTTTTAATGACAAGTCCAATGATTTCTATTTCCAAAAGGGACAAGAACACGGCTACCTTTCTCAATTTTTAAGTTCAGAGCTGTATGTAAAACATTGTCTTAGAGGTACTGAAATAGCTACATCATAGAAAAAAATATTCATTTTTTGATTGTAAAGAAATTGTTTTTTGTTATAGTTCTCATCCAAATTTTGATTTTATTATGAAAAAAGATATACATCCCGAATACAGAGAAGTTTTGTTCCATGACTCTAGTGCTGATAAGTATTGGATCATTCGTTCAACCTTAGAAACTACTGAAACAAAAAAATGGGAAGATGGAAATACATATCCCTATTTTCCTCTTGATATATCTTCTGCTTCTCATCCTTTCTATACTGGTACCCAAAAAATTATTGATACTGGTGGAAGAGTGCAGAAATTCGAAGAAAGATTTGGTAAAAAGAAGTAAGCCAATCAATTTAAGCCCGAGCTACCAAAACCCTTCTCGCCCCTTTCCGACTCTTTAAAATTTTCTACAATTTTAAATTTTGCCTGAACGACTGGCACAATTATCATTTGAGCAATCCTATCTCCTGGATTAATTTCAAAATCTTTATCAGATCTATTCCACGCAGGAACCATTAATTCGCCCTGATAATCTGAATCAATTAAACCAACTAAATTTCCCAATACAATACCTTTTTTTGATCCAAGCCCAGACCTTGGAACAACCAAAGCAGCTAAATTTGGATCTTCAAGATACATAGCAAAACCAATAGGCACCATGAAAGTGGTTCCCGCTGCCAGAAGAACTTTTTCTTCAATACATGCTCTTAAATCAATTCCTGCAGACCCTTTGGTCTCATATTTTGGAATTGGGATTGAATCTCCCATTAAAGGATTAATAATTTTAATTTCAATATCTTTCAAGATTTCAACTCCTTAGGCCTAAGGAATAATTTTAACTCACATTTATTTAATAATAAGTCTTTCCATTCTTTTTGTAGAATAATTTGAGCAAGAGTAGACGTGGGGTACTTAATGATACTTAGTCCTGTTAACTGCTCTAATAAAATATGCATAGTTGGGTTATGCCCAACAACAAGTACTGAATTTGCAGACTGATTAACATTGACTAATAAATCTATTATTGATTCATGATTACCATAATAAAGATCATCGTAGTATTTAGCATTTTTAATATCAAAATCAAATCCATCTGCACATAAATCAAATGTTTCTTTGGTTCTATTTGCGCTACTACAAAGAACTTCATCTAGCTTAAAGTTATTTTTTTTTACATAATCAGATATTAAAGAGATATCTTTAATTCCTCTGCTAGCAAGCCCCCTATCAAAATCTTGTTGACCCATGGTGCTCCAATCAGATTTTGCATGCCTTAATAGAAAAATTTGTTTCATAATAGTATTGCTATGTTACTCAGTGTTCTATAAAATCGCGGTTCTATGAGTAAAATATGTCAAGTAACAGGTAAGATACCACAGACTGGGAACAATGTTTCCCATGCTAAAAATAGAACAAAAAGGAAATTCTTTCCTAATCTACATACGCATAAATTCTGGGTAGAATCTGAAAATAGGTTTGTGAACCTCAAGGTTTCTGCAAAAGGCATGAGGATAATCGATAAAAAAGGCATTAGCGTTGTCCTTAAAGAACTCAGAGCTAAAGGCCAAAAGATATAATTAAATCTTATTAAGGCCAGAAGCATGCCTTGTAAAAAATGCTTTAATAAACCTTGTTTTGTTCACCGTCTTTAGACCCCAATTTCTTAACAATCTAATATAAGAATTATTATCATTAAAGAAATAAACAAAGAAATCCATAGACTTTAACATTAATAAATTCATACCCTTTCTTCTAATCTCATATTTTTTTAAAACAGATGCCTCATTTATAGCTATCCCCTTGTTATAAGCACCTACTACCTCTTCACAAAATATATCAGCATCAGCAAAACCTAAATTGATGCCCTGACCTGCTAGAGGGTGAATACTATGAGCAGCATCTCCAATTAAGACTATGGAATTATTTATATAACTTTCGAAATGATGATTAGATAATTGAAAATTAAGCAATTGGGAATCTATTTTCAGTTTAATTCCAAGCTTAGATTCAAAGAAAGATAAATTAGATGACACGAAATCATTTATCGATAAACCTTCTAAGTTTTTATTATTTACCGACCAAACAATAGTACATCTATTGTCTATTGATTCTCTATCTGGCATGGGCATGACTGCAAAAATTCCTTTCTCTGAAAATACTTGATGAGCAATTTTTTTTTCAAAGTTTTTATCTGCTTTGCAAATAAATGTTATTGCTGTCTGATTATATTCTGAAGACTTATCCGATAGACCGGAGATCTTGGCAACATTAGATTTCCTGCCATCACAGCCTGCGATTATTTGTGCCTCAATGCTGCTTCCATTAGACAGTAAGACTTCATTTGTATCATTTTGATTAAGGTTTTGAATAGACTCGATTTGATTATTAAAAACTGTTCTTTCATGGCAAGCTTTTGCAAGTTTATTTTTTAATTCATTAAACATGACGACATGGGATAAGAAATTTTCACCTATATCATCTGATAAAAACTTTATTCTCCCAGTCCCCTCTCCATCAAGAGCATTGATTTGATCTATAGGTGCGGTCTCAACTTCTATTTTTTCCTTCTGCAATAAAGACAACGAATGATTATTGAGTGTAAGGGTTCTAACGCCTGAAGAATAATCTTGGGTTTCCGAAGATTTTTCAATAATTAATGATTCAATATTGTGTCGCTTTAATCTTACAGAAATGTAGTTGCCAATTATTCCACCACCAGAAATAATAATTGGAACGTTCATGTTTTAAGCCATCAATGATTCAATTTCTTTAGGGCATGATGGAACTTTTTCAGTCAAATTTATATTTCCATCGTTAGTGACTAATATGTCATCTTCGATTCTTACGCCAATGCCCTTCCATTTATCATCTACGTTCATTGAGCTGCTTATATATATTCCAGGCTCAATGGTCGTAATCATTCCAGGCTTAAACTGCATAAACTCTCCATCCTCCATATAATCTCCAACATCATGAACATCTAAGCCTAGCCAATGCCCTATTTTATGCATATAAAAATCTTTAAATGCGCCTTCTTTATGAAGCTCTTCAGGATTGCCATTTAAAATACCAAGTTCAACCAAGCCTTTTGTGATAACTTTCTCAGAAATAAGTTGAGGTTCCATAATATTATTGCCAGTTTTAACTGCATCAATTGCAGCCTTATTTGCCTCAAGAACAATGTTATATATAGCCAATTGTTCCTCAGAGAACTTTCCCCCGACAGGAAAAGTCCTAGTGATATCAGATGCATACATCTTGTACTCACAACCAGCATCAACCAATATCAAATCAGATTCATTTAGATCTTGATTATTCTCAATGTAATGAAGAACACATGCATTTTCACCACCAGCAACGATAGGAGTGTAAGCAGGGAACCTGCCACCTCTTTTTCCAAATTCATATAAAAATTTTGATTCAATTAATTGCTCATTTTCACCGGGCTTAATATTCTTCATGACTTCTACAAAGGATTCAGCAGAAATATCACAAGCTTTTTTCATGATCTCTATCTCATGATCATCTTTTATGAGTCTCATATTTCCAATCATTGAAGATCCATCCATGATATCGATAGATTGAGAATGTCTATCTTTTGAACTGGCAGCACAAGTCCAATCTATAACATTCTGGTCAAAGCCGCTTTTTTTACCAATAGGATAAAAAACCTTTTTGACTCCTTGTAGTAGTTCAGGCATTAGTTCATTAATCTTAGTATTATCAAAAGCCTGATCAAATCCGTAGTCATCAACTGCCCCAATAGGTCCAGCTCTATAGCCATCCCAAATTTCTCTTAACTTATCTTTAGGTGGTACAAAAATTATAGAAGAAATTTTATCTTCTTGATGCACCATGACCATAAGCGATGAGGGCTCACAAAATCCAGAAAAATAATAAAAACTACTCTCCTGTCTTAAAGCATATGATGAGTCTGCGTTCCTATACTGAAGGTCTGCTCCAGGAATTATCAATGCACAATTTTTTGGAAGAATAGTATTTAAAGACTCTCTTCGTGATTTATAAATTTTATTATCCATAGTTTATTTTACTCTTTTATTAAACAAACTTTCCAATTGATGAATGTGCAATTAAACTTATGTTATGTCAGATGAAAATAATTTTTCGATTGAAGATCTTGAAAATAAAATTGATCTTCTCATAAAACGTTTTGATGAACAAAAAGGAATTATCGATTCATACGTTCATAGAGAAAGAGACTGGAAAAAAAATAAAATTTTACTTGGCAAAGAAATTGCTGCATTAGAAAAGAAACTTAACAAAAAAGGTAACCATGAGTGAAATGGAAACACTATCTCTAAGAATTTTTGGAAGAGATTTAACTCTAGCGTGCCCTCCAGAGGAGAAAGATCAATTAATTAAAGCCGCTCAACTATTAAATTCTGAACTCGATTCTATAAATGATAAAAATAACGCATTAATAATAGCTGGTCTTACTCTTGCTAATAAGCTCATATCTAATCCAGATGAAAAGAGTAATGATACTCAAGTAGATCTATCATCAATTATAAAAAAAATTGATCTAGCTTTAGAAAAATAATCTTTTATTAAATACTTATATATCCTATACTTTCTTTACATTCTGGTTCATTCGCTAATGTGTTATTAAATTTGAACCGATACTATTAAATAGGTGATATTCCACTATCATTGTTGTGCAATACCTATATAGGGAAGCCTGATTTGATAAGAAATTCACCACCTGACCTTTCGGTTCAGGTAAAACACATGGCGGTGATTTGGTTTGTTAGCCTCGGCGCAATTTATGGTGAAAGATAAAATTCGAAAATCACTTCTTGAGCAGGGGCTCACTCTTTCTTCTCAATCTATAGATCAACTAAATACTCAAGTTCAAAAAAATATAATTGAAAGTCTAGATCTATCAAAAATGAAAAACGTATTGCTCTACTTTCCTTATAAACAAGAGATAAAAACAAACCTTCTTCATCAAGAGCTTATTAAATACTCACACAATATTTATATGCCAAAAATTTTTCCAGAAAGAATAATGAAATTCAATTTATATACTAGTGAATATTCTTTAGTTAAAAATAAATATGGAATTACTGAAGTAGATAATAAAGAATATTTAGAACCTCATTTTTTTGATGCTATGTTTATTCCTTTTGTTGGAGTAGATGTTAATGGTTATAGGATTGGATATGGTGGAGGCTATTTTGATAGAGCTCTTACTAGTCTTATGGGCAGCTAATCACAGCAAAAGCCATTAATTATTGGTCTTGGTTATGACTATCAAATACTGTCTAAAAATCTAGCTGAGCCACATGATTTGCGATATCACAAAGTTGTAACAGAGTCTCGTATACTTTCATATAACTGATATATAAAATATATATATTATGAAAAGGTTCTTTTTAACTACCCTTCTATTTTCGACGATTCTAATGAAAGCTGAGTCAATAGTTATTGATGGAGTTCTAGATGAGCCTGAGTGGGCAAATGCCTTTTCTATTAGTGAGTTTTATCAAACTTCTCCATTTAATCTTACAAAAGTCAGAAGGTGAAACACTGGTCTACATATTTTCAAATGAAGATGGTATTTATGTTGGTTTTATTAACAAACAAAGTAATTCATCTATGTTATCTAAAAAGACCTTGAGAGATGAAATGACATCATTGAGCGACAAAAACTCCATTAATATTGATTTTGATGGCGATGGGAATAAGGCTTATATTTTAGTTGTAAATCTTGGAGATTCTTTGTTTGATGCTATCAAGATTAAAACAGGCGATTTCAAAACGGATTGGGATGGAGATTGGATAGCAAAAACTAAAAAGCATGATGGATATTGGGTCTCTGAATTTTATTTACCATGGAATCTTGTTCTTATGAATCAACCTGCAGGAGATAAAAGAACAATAAAATATTCCGTCTTACGTTATAAAGCTAAAGACAAATTTGGGTAAGCAGCTCAGGATCAATGGCTAGTAGACCAGACTATTTTGAGAAACTAGATTCCTTAGAAATTGCTAACTATACAAAATCAAAATTAAACTTTTTTCCATATGTGTCTTCCAATCAAAATTCAGTTACAAAATTTGAAGATAACAAAATAGGAGCAGAAATTTTCTATAACTCAGGAACAGGTAAGCAAATTAATGCAACATTTAATCCAGATTTTGGTCAGGCTGAGAGTGATGATGTTGTAATAAATTTTTCAGCTCGAGAAACTTTTTATTCTGAGAAAAGAGCCTTTTTTAATGAAAATCAGTCCCTTTTTAATATTAATAACTATGATCGTTATACGGTTATGAATACTAGAAGAATTGGTTCGGCTCCAAGCTATAAATGTTCGGAAGAGGAGAATATTGATGAATGTGAAAATTCAAAGAAAAATTATTCAGACATAGATTATGCTTTGAGGTATTCACAAAAAACAGGAAAAACAGAATTAGGATTCTTTACTGCAAGAGAGGCGGATGAATCCTTTTCTGTAGGAAGAAATTTTTATGCTCTTAGATCAAGAACCGATTTTGGCAACAAAACACTTGGATATATGTTGACTCATGTTGATGATAGTTTTAATAACAAAACAGCAACTGTTAATGTAATTGATTATGTAAATGTGAAATCAGATCAATTAACTTATTTTACAGATCTACTTTTTTCTGAAAAAGACGATGACTCTAGATTTGGTTATAGGTCGCAATTTAACTATCAGCCTTCAAATTTTTCTTATATATCCGGAAGCATCTTATATTTTGATGAAAATTTTCAGTTAAATGATTTTGGTTATCTCAGAAGAGCTGATTGGATTCATGTTGGTCTTGGTGGGGGATTTAAGCAAATAAACTTTTCAAAAGAGTCACCTGTAGATCAAGTTGATATGAATGTTGACTTTAATTATGATGCCGACTCAAATGGGAATTCAAACCCTATTAGAATTGATCAAAAAAATGAAATTACCTTTAAGGACACATCAAAACTTAAGTTTGATTTTGGTATTAAAACCTCAGGCAAAAACACAACAATAACTAGAAAAAATCCTGATTTTCCATTTGTAAAAATCAAAAAGAAAAAAAATATAACTTTGGATTTTGAAGCAGTTAATTATAAATTTTGGACCTACGATTGGAGAATTAGTTTTGAAAAAGGAGACAAATATAACTCCTGGAACTCTGATGGCTACAAAAGAGAGTTTTATAAGATAGCAGGCTCATATTTCCCAAATGATAATCTAAAGATAAATCTACAATACAGAATTCGAAAAGAAAATGAATGGCTTATATGGACTGAGGATAATAAGTTTGGTTTGTATGACTCTGAGCAAGACACTGTCTCTATAGGCTTAAATTGGTTTAGTGGGAATAAGCATGAAATCAGATTAAAAAGTCAATTTGTTGCACTTCAGGCAGATAATCCACAAAGTTTAATTTCTGATAGTGGTGGCTACTTATATGACTCAGATGACTTGATAAAGCCATTCACTCAAGGCGTTGTTTCGTTTCAAGTAAGATATAAGTACGAAATTGCCCCTCTATCCTACCTTTATCTTGTGTATTCAAAAGGTGGAACTAGTTATGATGAAGATGAAGATTATTCTAAATCTGAAATTTTTAATCAACCATGGAACAACCCTTCAGACGAAGTATATTCAATCAAGTTTAGATTAAAGTATTAGTTATTTTAAAAAGTCTTTATAGGCTTTATTAGAAGTCTCTTCAATAAATATAGTATCTGTCTTATTAAGGTGTTTGATAAGATGTAACTTGTTCGAATTGCTGTCTTCTATTCCAATTAATATTTTTCCGAATGCTGATCCAAGATTCCTATAATGAAATAATGATATGTTCCAGTTGCTACCAAATTTTTCTAAGAATGTTAAAAGAGCTCCTGGCTTTTCAGGAAATTCGCCTCGAAAAATTCTCTCATTTTTATGACCTTTTTGATTGATTCTTCCTCCCACCATATGTCGTAGATGGTCATTAGAAATCTCATTTCTTGTAAGGTCTTTATAAGCAAAGCCTGATTTTTTTAATTTATTTTTTATGGCTTGATATGATTTATCTGTCTTTGTTCTAACACCAACAAGAACATATGCATCATTTAGATCTGATTTTCTATAATTGAACTCGGTTATTAACGATGATCCAAATATTCTGGAGAGATTTAAAAAACTTCCTGGTTGTTCCGGTATTTTTATACTAAGTATTTTTTCTCTATTTTCACCAAGCTCAGATCTTTCAACAATAAAGTTCAATCTTTGGAAGTTAACATTAGCACCACTACTAATAGCTAATAAATTTTTACCCTTAATTTTCTTTGAATAAACTTTTAGTCCAGCTAAGGCAAGTGCTCCCGCTGGCTCTGATAGCACTCTAGTATCTTCAAATATATCTTTTACAGCAGCGCAAACCTCATCTACTGTTACTGTTATAACCTCGTCTACACATTCTTTTAAAACATCAAAATTATTTTTACCAACTTGAGATACTGCTACGCCATCTGCAAATAAACCAACTTCTTTGAGCGTAATCCTTTTATTAGCTTTTATTGCTTCTGTAAAACAAGCTGAGTCCTCTACTTCCACTCCAATTATCTTGATTTTTTTGTTGTGCTGAGCAATCCACGAAGAGACGCCGGCTAGAATTCCCCCGCCTCCAACTGGAACAAATATAGCATCATAATGATTATCATCCTCAAGAATTTCTTTACCAATAGTTCCTTGACCAGCAATTGTATAAGGGTCATCAAAGGGATGGACAAAGGTTAATTTCTTTTTCTTTGATAAAGATTTTGCCTCATGTAAAGCTGTATTTACATCGTCACCATGCTGTATTATTTTTGCGCCAAACCTTTTTACATCTTTAATTTTTATCTCAGGTGTTGTTATAGGCATTACAATGGTGCACTTTATTTTTAATTTTTTACAAGCACTTGCAACTCCCTGTGCATGATTACCCGCTGAGGCAGCTATAACACCCCTCTTCTTTTCAGAATCAGATAAATTGATTATTTTGTTATAAGCTCCTCTATTTTTAAAAGAAAAAATTGGTTGTAAATCTTCTCTTTTTAAAAAGATTTTATTCTTTTCTTTTAGAGATAAATTAGGTGCAAATGTTATGGGCGAGTTTATTGCTACATCATATACAGATGCATTTTCAATTAGCTTTATATATCTTTTAGAGTTCTTAAAAGAACCTGTTTTCTTTATTTTTAATCTCAAGATAATTATCTATTGTTATTTTTCTTGTATTATACAGATATGAGTAGCTCAAAGATAAATGTTGCTAAACAAGCAATAGATTATATTAAAGATAAACTTCATCCTGAAATGATTTTGGGTATTGGAACTGGCTCTACTGTAAATTTTTTTATAGAAGAACTTGGTGCATATAAAAATTTATTTGCTGGTGCGGTATCAAGCTCGGAAGCATCTTCGAACTTATTAAATGAAAAAGGTATTGAGGTTTTTAATCTAAATGATGTTATGGATATTGCCTATTACATAGATGGTGCTGATGAAGTTTCTCCAAATTATGAGCTAATAAAGGGAGGTGGTGGTGCTCATACAAGAGAGAAAATCGTTGCGTCTGCTTCCAATGAATTTGTATGTATTGTTGATGAAACAAAACTAGTGTCACAGCTTGGAGCTTTTCCATTGCCTGTAGAGGTTCTTCCAGAAAGTAGAAGCTTAGTTGCAAGAAAAATTGTCTCTATGGGAGGAACGCCGATATATAGGGCCGGTTTTATTACCGACCAAGGTAATGAAATATTGGATATCAAAGATCTTGATATATCAAACCCAGAAGCGATAGAAGCTTTGCTTAATAACATTCCTGGGGTTGTAGATAACGGAATCTTTGCTTTTAACAAGCCCAAGAAAGTTTTAGTATCCAGCTAGTATTAAAGTATTTCTTCGATTGCAGAAATTAACTCAAGAGAATCTGGCTTCACACCAGATTTAAATGTTGAAACAACTCTTCCCTCTTTTGAAATTAAATACTTATTAAAATTCCATGTTGGCTCAACACCAGATTCCTCTTTTAATTTTTTATAAAAAGGGTGCGCCTTCTTCCCTCTTACTTTTACTGTTGCGAACATAGGAAATTCAACGCCGTATTCAGTGGAACAAAACTCAGCCACAGCACTTTCTTTGGAATATTCTTGAAAGAAATCTCTTGATGGAACACCCAAAACTACAAAGTCATTATCTTTATATTTTTCATAAAGATTTTGAAGACCAGAATATTGATACGTATAACCACATCTGCTGGCGACGTTAACCACTAGCAATGTCTTGCCTTCATATGCACATAAATTTTGTGATTCTGCAGAATCTAGTATTCGCATATCAGAATTAAGAAGATTCGGACAGGCATGAATATTTTGAACAACGAAAAAACAAAAAAAGCTGAACAAGATTTTTTTCATTAAAAAATTATATATATTTAATGGCGATTAAGCTATTGGGCCTATTGCAAGAACAGAGATCACAAAAACACTTACTAAAATTACAGTTTCAAATAATTCTTTATATTTACTCATTTTATAATTCTTAATTAAAAATGGAGGGACTGAGCCCTCCATATGATTCCAGAGTGTCAGCAAATCTAATAGGGGGAGAGGAGTGCTGACATGCATTATTATATATACTTATATTATATTATCAATACTTTTTATAAAATAAATTTAAATTATTCTAAATAATCGCTAAATGTGCGATTTTATAAGGATAAATATGCTTATTTTTTATGTATAATGCATGTCTAATTTATTTACGGAGTATAAATTGAAAGGAACAGTCCACTATGAAATTGTTGATAGCGTTGCGCTTTTAACTGTAGATAACCCCCCTGTGAATCCTCTGAGTGAGGGTGTTAGGAATGGTCTTTTTGAAGGCATTGCTAAAGCAGAGGCTGATAATGATGTTGTTGGTGTAGTTGTTACAGGTAAAGGAAGAGCATTTATAGCTGGAGCAGATATTTCTGAATTTGGTGGAAATATGAGCGGACATAGCTTAAATGACGTATTTAAAAGCATGGAGTATTGTTCCAAGCCTTTGGTAGCTGCTATTAATGGTATAACTCTTGGTGGTGGACTTGAAACTGCGCTTTGTTGTAACTATAGAATAGCCTCTAAACAAGCATTTGTTGGTCTACCTGAGGTAAATTTAGGCCTTTTACCTGGTGGAGGTGGAACACAAAGACTTCCTAGGCTGGCTGGCCCTGCAGAAGCGCTTAAAATGATGCTTACAGGAGCACATATACCTGCCAAAAAAGCTTTAGATATGGGAATTGTAGACTCACTGTCTGATAATGTTGTAGAAGATTCTATTCAATTTGCTAAAGAAAAGGCAAAAGAAGGCTCTAATCACCCTAAAGTTCGTGATCTTAATGAAAAAATGATCGAAGCAAGAGGATCAGAAAATGTTTTAGTTGAGGCGCAAGCTTTGGCAGCTAAGGCAAGAAAGGGCCAATTTGCCCCTGGTCAAATCATTAAATGTGTTGAGGCTGCTATAAATCTTGATGATTTTGATGAAGGCTTAAAAAAAGAAGGAGAGTTATTTGTTGAGTGCCTAATGCATCCACAAAGAGAAGCAATGATTCATATATTCTTTGGAGAGCGAGCTGCATCAAAAATTTCAGATGTTCCTGCCGACACCCCTTCAATGGATATTAAAAAAGCTGGAATCATTGGATCAGGAACTATGGGTGGAGGTATTGCTATGTGTTTTGCTAATGCAGGAATTCCAGTCCATATAATTGATCAAGACGAAGAAAATTTGAAAAGAGGTCTTTCTGTAATAGAAAAAAATTATGACTTTATGGTTGGCAAGGGTCGAATGACGCCCGAGCAAAAAGATATGGTTTTTGGACTAATATCATCAAGCCTTGAATATAAAGATTTACATGATGTCGATATTGCAATCGAGGCTGTATATGAAAATCTAGATTTAAAATTAGAAATTTTTAAAAATCTTGATGAGCATACTAATGAAAATGCAATACTTGCAAGTAACACATCTGGATTAGATGTAGATGCAATAGCATCAGTAACTAAAAGGCCTGATAAGGTAGTAGGTACTCACTTCTTTAGTCCAGCTAATATCATGAGATTGTTAGAAGTAGTTCGTGGAGAACAGACATCTCACGAAACACTAGCTAGTGTAATGACAGTTAGTAAGAAGATAAAAAAAGCTGCGGTTGTATCTCTTAATGCACCAGGTTTTATTGGCAATAGGATGCTTTTTAATTACACAGCACAGGCTAATATGCTTCTTCTTGAGGGCGCCCTTCCCCATCAAATTGATCAAGCTATAGAATCATTTGGATTAAATATGGGCCCATTTAGAATGATGGATTTAGTTGGTCTTGATCTTGGCTGGAGAGCAAGAAAGCTTAGCGGTGTTGAATCGCCACTTCATGCAAAGATTGGAGATTATTTATGTGATAACGATAGATTTGGTCAAAAAAACGGCAAAGGTTATTACAACTATAGTGAAGGCTCAAGAGCTCCTAACCCTGCTCCAGAAAACGAAGAAGTCTATGAAAAGATTTCTTCAGAGAATGGTTTTACAAGAAGAGAAATTTCAGATGAAGAAATTACTGACAGGTGTATCTTAGCTCTTATTAATGAAGGAGCTGATATATTATCAGAGGGTGTAGCCCAGAGAGCAGCGGATATAGATGTTGTTTATATTAATGGTTATGGTTTTCCAATATGGAGAGGTGGGCCAATGCATCATGCCAATGCTATGGGCTTAGACGTAGTTGTTGATAAATTAAAGAAATATCATGAAATTACTGGAAATGATGCATACAAACCTAGTGAATTACTAATAAAACTTGCACAAAGTGGAGAAAAGCTAAATGTTGCGCCTTCAGGGGACGATAGAAAAGAAAAACTTAATTTTGCTATGTCCTCAGTTGCAGGCAACTTTTAGTAGGTATGTTCAATTTGGGGTGTTAGGCTCTAATTAGAACTTTTGTCCCAATATTTACTAAATTAAATAATTCAATTACATCATAATTAAACATTCTAATGCAGCCATGTGATGCTTTTGTGCCTATTAGGCCCTCTTCATGGGTTCCGTGAATGTATATGTATCTTCGAAAAGAGTCTACATTTCCACCTTTGTTGAAACCATCCTCTTCGCCATCTAGCCACATTATTCTGGATGTAACATAGTCATTATCGGTATCTTCAAACTGATCAATTATAGTTGCAGATCTCTTAGTATTTATTCTTGAAGTAAATATAGTGTTTATCTCTGCTTCTTCACCAATCATCTCTTTAATAGAATGTTTCCCAAGCGGTGTTTTGAATGAATTTTCAATGCTACCCTCTCCATATTTAGATGTTGAGATTGGATAAGAGGCTTTAATTAAGCTGTTTTCTATCAAATATAGTCTTTGTTCAGATATATCAACTTCAATATGGGCACTTTCAGCATATGTAATTACTGAGAACAGCAATAATGTTAATATTTTTTTCTTTTTGAGCATAAATCAATTATAAACGATGTTAAAACCATTATTAAAGCCAAAATAAATGGAATATAGTGTCCAAAAATATTATATAGGCTTCTTTTATAAGTAAAATTAATACCAGAATTAATTACACCAGAGATATTTTTATCTAATTTATCAACAATTGTTCCATTATTAGTTATTATTGCTGAAATTCCATCATTGGTAGCTCTTATAATCCATTTATTATTTTCAATAGCTCTAATTCTTGTTATTGCTAGATGCTGATATGGGCCCATTGATTTCCCAAACCAAGTGTCATTGCTAACATTAATCATAAAATTAGAACTAATGTTGCTTTTTCTTACAGTATTTCCAAAAGCTACATCAAAACAAATTAGCGGTGAGAAGCTTACCCCATCTATACTGTTAATTCGAATATTATTCTGATTACTGCTGCCATGAGATACATTTGACATGGGCATATCAAAAAAATCTATTAGGCCTCTTAATGAGCTTGTGAAGGGTATATATTCACCAAATGGCACTAGATGTCTTTTATTATAGATTTCGTTAGTATTAACGTTGATTAATGAGTTAAAGAGAGTTTTATCGTAAATATTCCAAACACCCATAATTATTTCTTTATCTTTTTTATTAATTTTATTAATAAACTGACTAAAATCATTTGAATTTAAAGAATATGGAAGCTCTGCTTCAGGAAGCACAATCATTTGAGATTCTGCTGAGGTGTCTTTTATCAGATCAAGAATATTATTTTCAATATATGATTTATAACCAAGATTATATTTTTGAAATGGGTCGGAGGAGGGTTGAATTATTGAAACGTTAAGATCGAATTCAGTACTTTCGTTTTTTTCAATTATTGGAATAAATAATACCAAAGATCCAAAAAATATTTTATATCTATGCTCCCAAAAAATTGCTATTGAAGTAGCTATGAGATAAACAATGAAAGAGCCTCCTGTAACTCCAACAAGAGAATAAATTGCATGAAGTGGTGTATCAAGAAAAACAGTTCCTGGAATTAACCACGGAACCCCATTTAATAAATAATATCTTGATAATTCAAACAAAATTAGAAGACTTGAAATAGAAAAAATTTTTAAATGTTTAGACCCTTCGCCTTACCGCTAAATAATCTGTATTTTAATGCTATTAAAGGTAATCCAAAGCATAGTGTAAGGAATAAAGTTAATAGAATAAAAATAATAAGAGATATTAATATACTTGTTTCTCCATAATAGTAAACACTTACTATTAACCATGACATTCCAAAACCCCAATGACCAATTGCCCAAGATATTAATTTCTTAAATGTATAGTTATTTTCAAATAATATAGATCTTATTAAGTATGCATATGATACTAATATCAGTGGCTTGATGGAGAAGGGCGCAAAGGCAAAAATTCCAATAAGCCCAAACACGAATGCAGCGAAATATTGCTTGAGGGCCATTAAGATTTTGTTATCTGAACTTTATCTATTTTTCTGTCATCAGCATGGGTAACTTTGATGGATAGATTTTCAATTTTTACAACGTCACCTTTTTTAGGGAGCACCCCTAATTCGCTAATAATAAATCCACCCAATGTTTCTGCATCGATCTCTAGAGGATCTATATTTAGATTAAAAAACTCTGTGAAGTCTTCAATTTCAACCTTAGCATCTGCTGTATAGATATTTTGTGATATTTTAATTATTTCTTCTTCATCAATATCGTGTTCGTCTTCAATTTCACCCACTAACTCCTCAAGGATGTCCTCGATGGTAACTAGTCCCGATATAGTTCCATATTCATCAATGACAACAGCAAGATGTGATCTATCTTTCTTGAACTCTTCAAGCAATGAATCAGCTTTTTTGGTTTCAGGGACTACATTTGCGTCTCGTAGCATTTCAGACAGGCTAAATTCTTCAATTCCACCATAAATTTTAGGCAACATGTCTTTTGCAAGCAAAATACCTTTTACTTCATCCCTTTCCTGCCCTAATACCGGATATCTAGAATGACCAGACGCAATGATCTTTTCTATAATGGAGCCAATCTCTTCATCAATTCCAAATGTCACCATATCAACTTTAGGAACCATTATTTCTTTGACTGTTGTATTACCAAGTCTTATAGCTTTGTTAGCAATGGATTCTGCTTCTTTATCAATGATATTAAGGTCAACAGCATCTTTTAGGAAGTCTGTGACCTCAGAAACAGATTGAGTCTTAATAAAAAATGGATTTCTAAAAAATTTTTTTATTTTTGATAAGAATCCCGAAGGAGGGTGACTGTCGTCGCTATCTAAATTTTGATTCATTTAATATGGATTACTAATATTTATTTTTTTTAAAGTTTGTATTTCTTTGTTTTCCATGATCACAGCATTTTCATTATTTTCATGATCATATCCAAGTATATGATATACACCATGAGCCAACATGTGAATAATATGATCATCAAAAGTTTTTCCTTCTTTTTTAGCTTCCGCTTTCACATATTCAACACTAATTGCAATATCGCCAATATTTTTTGTTTGTTTTACTGAAATATCGTCATTTGGAAAAGATAATACATTTGTGGTTTTATCTTTTTGACGAAATTGCATATTTAATTTTTTCATTTCCTTGTCATTCAATAAGCGAAGATTTATAACGCAATCAGACATTTTCTCTTGGTCAAGAATTGTGGACACAACCTTATTTAATTTATTATTGAGGGGCTTTTCAATATCAATGCCCTCATCTAGAGAAATTATTAAGCTCACTTATTTATATTTAATTCAAATTTTTTATATGCATCAATTATTTTTCTGACAAGAGGGTGTCTCACCACATCATTTGAAGAAAATCGAGTAATACCGATACCATCTGTTTCCTTCAAAACATGAATAACATGATCAAGGCCTGAAGTAATGTGTTTAGGTAAATCAATTTGAGTTAAGTCACCATTAATAACTGCTTGTGAACCAAAGCCTATTCTTGTTAGAACCATCTTCATTTGCTCAACAGTTGTATTTTGACTTTCATCCATGATGATAAAAGAATTGTTAAGTGTTCGTCCTCTCAGATAAGCAAGAGGAGCAACTTCTATTACTTCTTTTTCAATTAACTTAGTTGTTTTTTCAATGCCTAACATCTCATACAATCCGTCATATAGAGGCCTTAGATAAGGGTCAACTTTTTGTGAGAGATCACCAGGTAAAAAACCAAGCTTCTCACCAGCTTCTACAGCTGGTCTAATTAATACTATGCGCTGAACTTTATCACTAAGAAGAGCCTCTACAGCCGCTGCTACAGCTATATAAGTTTTACCAGTTCCAGCATCGCCAATGCCAAAATTAATCTCATATTTATTTATATTTTTTATATAGCTCTGCTGATTACCACCTCTTGGCCTGACGATCTTTTTTGGTGTTCTTATTTGGATATCTGTATCAATAACCTCAGGTTTTTTTGATAGGCTCAAGTTCAGATGTGATTGAATTGTTAAGTGGACGGCTTCTTTACTAATTTCAATATTTTTCTTTGTTAGATTATATAAATCCAAAATTGCATCAGACGCGTGTTTAATATCTTTTTCGTTACCAGTTATTTTTACCTCATCGCCCTTATGAAAAATTTTTACTGAAAAACTTTTTTCTATAAGCTTTAAATTACCATTAAGCTCTCCAACAAATAGGGCTATTCTTTCTGCATTAGATGGTTTTAAAGAGATGTTTCTTAAAGCGGTTTGAGTTTCTTGCATTAATTTTTAAATTTTACCTCTTGGATTATGCAAAGTGCCTAATAAAGAATAGGATAATGCCTCTGTAATCTCTATGTCTACTAGTTTTCCTATAAAACCTATATTTTCAAGATCAAAATTTACAACTCTATTACATTCTGTTCTTGCCTGGAGTTGATCTGATCTTTTTTTTGCAATGCCGGTTACAAGGCATCTTTGAATACTACCAACCATACTCTTGCTATGATTTCTATGAAAATGGTTCAGCCTATCTTGAAGTGTGTTAAGGCGTTCTTTCTTTTCCTCTAATGGGGTCATATCCTCTAATTTAGAGGCAGGAGTTCCAGGTCTCTTGGAATAAATAAAACTAAAAGAAGAATCAAATTCTATCTCATTAACCAAATCCATGGTCTCCATAAAATCATCATGAGATTCACCAGGAAATCCTACAATAAAATCAGATGAAACCCTCAAATCTGGTCTGAAAGATTTAATTCTTTGAACTGCATCATGGAAAATATCTATTGTGTAATTTCTTTTCATCTTCTCTAGAATTTTATTTGATCCTGATTGCACCGGTAAGTGAAGTTGACTCACCAATTGTGGTATATATTGATATGCCTCAATTAAATCATCTGTCATATCTAATGGATGAGAAGTTGTATACCTAATTCTTTCGATACCATCAATATGACTTGTTATCTCTATGAGGTCTGACAACCTTAAAATTCTATCCTTATATGGCATTTTGTATGAATTTACATTTTGTCCTAAAAATGTAATTTCACTTACTCCTTGCTCAGCAAGGCGAGCAACCTCATCAAAAATTTGCTCAGGCTTTCTACTAACCTCATCACCTCTGGTATAGGGAACAACGCAAAAAGAGCAATATTTTGAACAGCCCTCCATAATAGCAACATAGCTTGAGGGGCCGCCTGTAGTTGGTTTTGGCAAAGAATCAAATTTTTCTTCAATTGGAAAAGTTATATCAATTGCTTTGATGCCCTTGTTAGGGTCAACGTCCAGCAAATCAGAGACCCTATGAAGGGTTTGAGGGCCATATATAAGATCAACATAAGGAGCACGTTTTTTTATATTGCTGCCTTCTTGAGTTGCAACACATCCACCAACACCTATTTTTAAGTTTGGATTTTTCTCTTTAAGTTTATTGAGCCTTCCAAGTTCTGAATAAACTTTTGATTCAGCCTTATCTCTTATAGAGCATGTGTTCAGTAGAATGATGTCTGCGTCTTTAACATCATTTGTTAGTTCTACTCCTTTTTTTTCTTTTAAAATATCTACGGTCTTGTCCGAATCGTATTCGTTCATTTGACAGCCATAGGTTTTAATATAAAGTTTCGTACCCATATAATTAAGTATTATGAAATCTAAAAGTGTTTACAAGATAATTTTCATGCAACTTGGTGAAGTATATGAAGTTTTTGCAAAACAAATTTTTCAAAGCGATATGTACGGTTTCATTGAGGTTGAGAATTATATATTCAATAAAGACAAACAACTAGTTGTAGACCCATCATCAGAAAAACTCAAAAATGAATTTTCAGATGTTCAAAGAAGTTATATTCCTATGAATGCAATTATAAGAATAGATGAAGTAAAAGAGACTGGAGAAGCAAAGATCAAGGAAAACAAAGGACAGGTAAGTCCGTTTCCATTAAACATTCAACCTTTAAATAAAAAAGATTAATTAGCCCTCTGGTAAAAAAAGATTTTTATAAAATTTCAATTCTGCAACAGACTCTTTAATATCTCCCATAGCTCTATGAGAACCCTCCTTCTCATATACTTGAGCCTCATTCATCCACCTAACTGCGGCTTCTTTAAAAGAAGATACATCTATATGCCTGTAATTAAAATAAGATTCTAATCTGGGCATATATTTAGCTAAAAATCTTCTATCGTGCGAAACTGTATTTCCGCACATGGGTGATTGATTTGGGCCAACGTATTTTGAAACAAAGTCTAATGTCTCTATTTCAGCCATCTGTTCAGTAATAGAGCTTTTCTTTACAGCGTCTATCAAACCTGATGATCCATGCTGGTTTTGATTCCATTCGTCCATTTGATCTAGCAAAGAGGTTTGTTGGGTTATTATCAAATTTGGTCCCTCAGCTAAAATATTAAGTTGAGAGTCTGTAATTAATGTAGCAATTTCTATGATTCTTTCTTTTTCAGGGTCAAGACCGGTCATCTCTAGGTCAAGCCAGACTAAATTATCTTTTGATTGTAAGCTCTTCATAACTTTTTATATTTCTTCCTTTAGTGTATTTTGTGCTTATTATGCAAAAAGTTCAAACTGGTTTAGTAATAGAATTTTACTCAAATAGCTGTTTGGTTCGTACAGACAAAAAAGACATCCCATGTATTGGAATAAAAGACATTATTGTTGGAGATGTGGTTGAAATTGAAATATTACAAGATAGCAAAGAGACTAAGGGAGTAATTTTATCTAGAGAAGATAGGAAATCGCTTTTGCAAAAAAAGGATGGAATAAAATACAAAAATATAGCTGCCAACCTTAGTCATGTTGGCATATTGGTAACACCAAAACCCAAAACTACTGCTGAATTTATTGATAAGTGGATATTAACTTCATTATTATCAGGTATTGAGCCTTTTGTTATTTGTAATAAATCAGATCTTAATCATGATGATGCTTATTTGAAGCAAATAAATCTATATAAAAGCCTTGATATTCAAACCTTTAGTATTTCTGCAAAAGAAAATACAAACATAGATCTCCTTCAAAACTATTTGAAACATAAATGTGCTCTATTTGTTGGTAACTCTGGTGCAGGAAAATCAACTCTTACTTCATTAATTACAGGCAAGGAGATCAAAACAAACACGCTCTCAAACAACCAAGGGGTGCATACGACATCTATCTCAACGCTATATCAGGTTAATGCAAGCACTCAAATTATTGATTCTCCAGGAGTTAGGGACCTCCCAATATCTGGATGGAAAACAAATCAAATTATTGCTGGTTTTAAAGAAATATATGCATCTTCAAAAGAATGTGAGTTTAATGACTGCAATCATATAAACAATAAAGGTTGTAATGTCATAAAAAAACTTAATGATGGTGAAATAAGTCAAAGTAGATACAATAATTTCATTAAGTTTAGAGATAGCGTGCTTAACGATGAATAAAAAAACTCATTTTGGTTACAAAGAGGTAGACGAAAAAGATAAAAGCTCCCATGTTGGAGGGGTTTTTTCTTCTGTTGCAGAAAACTACGACATCATGAATGATGCTATGTCATTTGGCATGCATAGACTGTGGAAAATGATTCTAGTTGAGCTTGCCGCTATTTCAGATAAAGACAGTGTTCTAGATATAGCAAGTGGAACTGGGGATATTGCAAAACTAATTTCCAAAGACTTTCCCAATACTGAGATATACATGACAGATATCAACATGGACATGCTCTCAGAGGGTAGAGATAGAGCAATTAATGAAAGCTTTTATGCTAATTGTCATTTCTGTCAACTCAGTGGAGAAGAAATCCCATTTGATGATGATGCTTTTGATGTAATCACAATTGGATTTGGTTTGAGAAATTTTACAAATAAAGAAAAAGGCCTCAAAGAAATGAGAAGATGTCTTAAAAAAGATGGCAGGCTGCTTGTTCTAGAGTTTTCTAAACCTTTAAATCCTATTTTTTCTAAAATCTATGACTGGTATTCATTCAATGTTCTTCCCAAGCTTGGTTCTATGCTTGCAAATGACTCTGATAGCTATCAATACCTTGCAGAATCTATTCGCATGCATCCTGATCAAGAAACATTAAAATCAATGATAATAGAAGCCGGATTCAGTAATTGTAAATTTTATAATCTCCTTAACGGCATTGTTTCGATACATGTGGCATATGACGAATAACTTGTTAAAAATAATAAATAACATCATAAATGACATTGAAAACGCCTCTCCGGTTGCTCGAGATAAGCTGATACAAATTTATCCAATAAGTTTCCTGTTATCCTTAAAGGGTCACAAAAATATTTACTTTAGCCTAGACAAAAACAGTAAGAATATTTCTTTTGAAAAAACTTCGCATATAGATTTTGAAATACGATCTTCAATCAAAGAAGTGCTTGATTTAATTCTTTCCAAAAAAATTAAAAAAGAAATTATCTACGGTGATAATGAAAAAGCAATTTTAATGATTAATGCAATCTTAAAATCTGATATTGATATTGTATTTTTAATAGATAAATATTTTGGAAATGTGCCTGCTGTTTTAGCCTATCTTGCAAAAGAAAAATTATTTACGACAAACCAGTATAATAAAAAAAATGAGCTTCAGTCTAAATTGAGAGATCTGTCTATAAGACTTGATAGACTTGAGGCTATTAATAATTTATGAATTTCTTAATAATAATTTTTCAAGGCTTAAAGATGTTAACTTTAGGCATTAGGTTCAAAATCTTTATGAATCCTAATGGTGAAAAAGCTGCAAAATACCTTGAGTCGCTTGGGCCAATTTTTATTAAATTTGGTCAATTGCTCTCTACCAGAACAGATATTCTAGATATAGACACTGCAAAAGAACTTCAAAGCCTGACTGATAGCTGCAAGCCTTTTTCAGTTAAAGAGCTTAAAAAAATTGTAGAAAAAGAACTAGGCAATTCAATTAATGATCTGTTTGATGATTTCAACGAAGTGCCAATGGCTGCTGCATCATTAGCGCAAGTTCATTCTGCAAAACTTAAAGATGGTAAAAAAATTGTTGTAAAAGTTTTAAGGCCAAATATTGAAAAAGAAGTTAAGAAAAATCTCAGGCTTTTAAAATCTGCTGCAAAAGTTTGTACATATCTATATTCTGAGAGCGATAGAATAAGACCAATTGAGGTAGTAAAAGATTATGAAAATACGATTTTACGTGAATTAGATTTAAGGCTAGAAGCTGCTAATACAAACCTTACTAGAAAAAACTTTGCAGGCTCTGAAGAATTATATATTCCTGAAGTATATTGGGACTTAACCACTTCAAAGGTAATGGTATTAGAAGAGATCGATGGAATACCTTGTACGGACATTGAGACCATTGAGAAATTTAATATAGATAAAAAAAGATTGGCAGAAAACGGTGTCATGATTTTTCTTAATCAAGTATTTCGCGATAATTTTTTTCATGCGGATATGCATCCAGGAAACATATTTGTTTCAAAAGAAAATCCTGAAAAGCCAGGATATATAGCAATCGACTGTGCGATAAGTGGTTCTCTTTCTAATGATGAAAGATATATTCTTGCAAGAATGCTTCAAGCTGTAATCAAACAAAATTATAAATCTCTGGCTCAGTTATTTATAAGCTCAGAATGGGTTAACCCCAATTCAAACCAAATAGAACTTGAAAATACTCTCAGAGCTTGTTGTGAGCCAATATTTGAAAAACCTTTATCAGAAATTGAATTTGGTAAACTGCTCTTATATCTTTTCCAAAGCACTAGACCTTTTGGATTATCGCTTCAGCCATCATTAGTTTTACTTCAAAAAACTCTTATACATATTGAGGGAATGGGTCGACAAATATACCCTCAACTAGATTTTTGGGGAATAGCTGAGCCATACCTTGATAATTGGCTTAAAGAACAATTTAATCCGTTAAAAATAAAAGATTATATTTTAGAGAATAAAGACGAATTAATAATGAAGGCTTCTGAAATGCCTAGCTTTATATATGAAACCTTGGACGAAATTAGAGGTTATTCTAAAAATAGAAGATCGTATGAAGAAAAAATCCATAAGATGGAGATGGATCTGCAAAAACAAAAATACATCATAAGTTTCTTCCTAATAGGTATAATATTAGGGTGTGGTGCTTTTTTATTGCTCACATAGGAGATTTATATGGGCTTAGGTGGAATAAGTATTTGGCAACTTCTAATCATTTTAGTTGTGGTGCTTTTAATTTTTGGTAGTGGCAAATTAAAGACTTTGGGATCTGACCTTGGCTCGGGCCTAAAAAGCTTTAAAAAGGCTGTAAAAGAAGAAGATAAAGAAGACAACAAACAAGATTAACAATTGCTTCAGATTGGTTTTTTAGAAATTGCTATTATCCTAATTATAGGATTATTAGTTATTGGCCCCGAGAGGCTGCCTGAGCTTGTCAAGAATCTCTTAAAATTTTATAAAAAAATTCAAAATCAGTTTTCTGAATTTAAAAATAACTTCGAACAAGATATTGGTGCTGACGATATTAAAAAAGATGTTTTTAATGAAATGCGGATGGAAGAATTAGAAGGCTTTGAGCAAAAGAACAAAGATGAATAGCAGCTCAGTTTCATCTCATCTAATAGAACTTAGATCTAGGCTGATTAAAACATTAATTTGTATGGGGGTTCTTACCATTATCGGATTGCCATTTGCTTCAGAAATATATTCTTTTGTAGCATCACCATTGATATCTATTTTGCCTAGTGGCAGCTCAATGATTGCTACTGGAGTAAGCTCGCCATTTATGGCACCTATAAAATTAACTCTATTTGTGGCGCTATTACTGAGCATGCCTTATTTCTTCTATCAGATGTGGCTCTTTATGTCTCCGGGCCTTTATAAAAATGAAAAAAGCTTAGTTCTTCCCTTGATGACATCAACAATTTTTTTATTTATAACAGGTGTAGCTTTTGCATATTACGTTGTATGTCCGATTATCTTTAGTTTTTTTATTAACTCTGCTCCTGATTCAATTGTTGTTATGACTGATATAAGTCAATATTTAAATTTTGTTCTTAAGGTTACTTTTGCTTTTGGAGTTGCTTTTGAGATGCCAGTAGCAACATACCTAATAATAAGATCTGGTATTGCAAATAAAGAGAAATTAAAGAAGGCGAGACCATACTTAATTGTGTTATTTTTTATTTTAGGAATGCTTCTAACACCGCCAGATGTTTTTTCTCAGTTATTTTTAGCCATCCCAATGTGGCTTCTTTTTGAATTAGGATTGCTAATTTCAAAGGATAAAATTTAATGGATATTGAGAATCTTTCAAAAAGGTTTAAGGAAGATGGCTACATTTACATTGAAAATTTTTTTGATGGGAATTTGATGGATAGCTATCATCAGAAAATTCTTAGTCATTTTAAAAAAGATACTGAATACAAACATGGCATGGCTTTTATAGAAAAATCAGACACGGATGTTATTCCATGGTTTCCTCAGCTTGAGGGAGAAACAATCTTTAATATTGTTGAAGATGACCAAAGATTGCAAAAGATTACAGAAAAAATACTTGGCAGTGGATGGAAGTCTTTGTACAGCATGGTAATGTTTAGCAATAAGTCATCAAATGGCCAAGCATGGCATCAAGACTGTAATCCTGAAAATAAAGAAATCTATAACCTCAACAGACTTGTTTATACCATGGATATTAGTAAATTAACCGGTGGCGAGCTAGTCTTAATTCCAGGCTCACATAAGAAAGGAATAATACCCTCAGATTCTTTTGGTAATGAGATAGGGCATGAAGTAGTTATTGAGCCAAGCAAAGGGTCTCTTGCCATATTACATGGGCATCTATGGCACAAGGTTCTACCAATACATGAAAACATAAGAGTCTCTACAAATTATCGCTGCATACCAAGTGGAACTCCGGATAATATTACTGATATATGCGTTTATAGAAATATGATGTATCGCTTCTCGGATGAAAAAATCTTAACAACTAGAGATTAAAGACCCAATCTTTTCGTCCAATCATTATTGTCAGGTCTCTGGTTTTCAATAATAAGATTTACTAAATCTTCACACGAAGAGGAGACTATTAAATCATTAAAATTTGCTTCTGTTATAAAATCTTCTTCAACTGCCTTTTTCATCCATGCTAGCAAATGGTCGTAATATCCCTCGGTATTAAGAAGTCCCACCGGCTTGTTGATAAGTCCAAGCTGATTGTTAGCCATTATCTCAGCTAACTCATCCAAAGATCCCACACCTCCAGGAAGCACTATGAATGCATCTGATCTTTTCATAAACTCATCTTTTCGATCTAATAAGGTTTTTGTAATTATTTGATTTTTTAACCTTGGGTTCACTAACTCAAGATTATGTAAAGATTCTAAGCCAATTCCTATAGCATCTACTCCATTATCAAGAGCTGCGTCTGAAACTATTTTCATAAGACCTACATTTCCACCACCAAAAACAACATTGATGCCTTTTGCTGCAAGAATTTCTCCAATCTTTTTCGCATCTTCAGCATATCTAGGATTGTTACCCTCATGAGCTCCACAAAAAACTGATATATTTTTCATAATTAAATTAAGTTTTAAAATTAAATGTTACTGGTCCCTTATTTATCGATGATATATTCATTGATGCGCCAAACTTCCCCTCTTTTACGAACTGATGTTCTTTTTTAAAAAGATCTACAAATTTATCATACATTAATTTTGCTTTATCCGGCTTGGCCGCTTTATGAAATGTTGGTTTGTTTCCTTTATTGGTTATTGCTGAAAGAGTAAATTGACTTACTATCAAAACTTCTTCTTTTGAATCTTTTAACGAGCGTGAGGTTATGCCTTTTGAACCATCAATCATTTTAAAGTTGAGAAGCTTTTCTGACATCTTAGCTATAGATTCATTTGTATCAGAATCTTCGATACAAATTAAAACTAATAGGCCGCTTCCAATTGACGAAAATTCTTTATTATCAATATGTACTTTGGCCTCTAGGACTCTTTGAACTAAAGAAATCAATCTTTATTCGTCTTCTAATCCTTGATCCCATTCTCCGAGAGAAGCAAGTTTATTCATTTTAGCTCTATGGGATAACGCATCTTGAGAAATAAACATGTTTTCTGGCTTACCGCCCCAAGCTTTCAGCGCAGCAGCTTGAAGCGCTCTTCCATATGAAAAACTTAACTTCCATTCAAACCCACCTATTTTATTCATGGCGTCTAAATGCGCAGTTGCCAAAATATCAGACTGACCTCCTGATAAAAAAGTAATTCCAGGAAGCTCTGAAGGAACATTGGCAATTAAACAATCTAATGTTTTTCTTGCAACCTCATTAATATTAGCTTGCTGATTACAGCTTGAACCTGATGTAACCATGTTTGGTTTTAATATTGTTCCTTTTATATTTACTTCATTATCTGCAAGGTGTTTAAAGAGTGATTTCAAAGATCTATCTGATGCTTCATAACAGTCTTCAATTGAGTGAGAACCGTCCATCAACACCTCTGGCTCGACCATAGGAACCATTCCATTATCTTGAACAATTTTTGCATAATCAGCCAGTGCTTTCATATTAGCGTCAATGCATTCTTGGGTTGGCATACCATCACCAATTTTTATAACAGCTCTCCACTTGGTAAATTTTGCTCCCATAGAAACATATTCTTTTAATCTTTCATCTAAACCATCTAAGCCAACAGTTACTGTCTCATCTAAATCACCAAAAGGCTGAAGTCCTTTATCAACTTTAATTCCAGGAAGGGCGCCTTGATTAGAAATAATATCAACGAGAGGGGTGCCGTCTTTAGCATTCTGTCTGATAGTTTCATCAAAAAGAATAACGCCACCGATATTATCTTTCATGCCTGAAGATCTAAATAACATTTCTCTATAATCTCTTCTATTATCCTCATTAGACTCAACCCCAATGCTGTCGAATCTTTTACCGCATGTTGGATTGCTCTCATCAGCAGCAAGGATACCCTTGCCGTCTGAAACAATATAAGACGCTATTTCTTCTAAAGTATTTAATGACATTACTATCTCCCTATCTTTATGTTTTAGCTTTTAAAGCCTGTATAGATGGTAAATCTTTTCCTTCCATAAATTCAAGAAAAGCTCCTCCGCCTGTTGAACAATATGATACATCATCTTTGTTAATAAATTTGTTGATAGCAGATAGAGTCTCTCCACCCCCTGCTATTGAAAAACCATCTGATTTTGCAATTTCTTTAGATAGTTCTTCTGTTCCCTTTGAAAAATAATCATTTTCAAAAACTCCTAATGGCCCATTCCATAAAATAGTTTTTGAACTTAAAACTATATCTTGAATTTTTTGACTAACAAGTTGATCCAGAATCATTTCATTGATGCCAACATCAGAAATATTTTTTTCACTGATATTTTTACCTTCAAAAGTCTCTGAGGTGATAACTTTTTCTGGCAGAATTACTTTGCCCTTATCTAAAAGTTCCTTTGCAATAGCAACCATAGATTCCTCTATAAGAGATTGACCCACCTCATATCCTGCAGCTTTGATAAAAGTATTAGCTATCCCTCCGCCAACAATAACGTGATCAGCTTTAGAGTTAATATTCTTAATAAGTTCTAATTTTGTTGAAACTTTTGCACCGCCAATGATAGCGGTATAAGGCTTTTGAGTATTATTTAATGCTTTTGTAAGCGCATCGATTTCTTGTTCTAATAGGATTCCTGAGCATGCTGCGTTAGCTTGAATAATGGATGAATGAGTAGATGCCTGCTCTCTGTGAGAGGTTCCAAATGCATCAAAGACATAGAGATCTCCAAGATTACCAAGCTTATCTCCTAACTCTTCAGCATTTGCTTTTTCTCCTTCAAAAAACCTTATATTTTCAAGTAATTGGATACTGGAATTTCCTTGAAAAATTGCAGGATCTTCAATAGATTTAACTACTTCTACCTCCTGACCAAAAATCTCTGATGCTGCTTTGGCAACCGGTTTTAAGGAAAAGATTTCTTCGTACAAACCTTCTGTGGGTCTTCCAAGGTGGCTTACTAATAAAATTTTTGCGTCCTGGTCTAAAGCATATCTTATAGTTGGAAGACATGCCTTTATTCTAGTTAAGTCTTGAACATGTCCCTCCTTGATAGGGACGTTCATATCAACCCTTATAACAAGATTTTTATTGGTAATATTTTTTAATGAGGATAATTTAATCATTAACTAATGATTTTGATAACTCAACAACATTTGCAGTTGTGAAACCAAAATGCTCAAGCAAAACATTAGCAGGAGCAGACTCACCAAAGGACTCAATGCCTAGGACTTTGTCACCCTTATTTAATATTTTGTACCAAGAGTTAGGATGCGACAGCTCAATAACAAGCGCTGGCAGGTCAGGCTTAATGACCTTTGATTGATAATCATCGCCTTGTTCTAAAAATACATCAAGACATGGCATTGAAATGACATTAGTTTTAATCCCATGCTCATTTAACAAAACATCTGATGCGTCTAGGGCTAGCTGTAACTCACTTCCAGATGCAATTAATGAGAGAGTTGCATCTCCCTCTTCTTTTATTAGGTAGCCTCCATTCTCAATTGCATCTATCTGTTCTTTGGTTCTGCTAATAGCACTAGTATTTTGTCTGCTTAAAACTAGGCATGTAGGAGAGCTTTCAGAAATGACAGCATTTTTCCAAGCAATTGATGTCTCAACAAGGTCGGCAGGTCTCCAATTATAAAGATTTGGAGTAGATCTTAGTGTAACTAAGTGCTCTACAGGTTGATGGGTAGGGCCATCTTCTCCAAGAGCTATGGAGTCATGCGTATATACAAATATGTTTGGTAACCCCATTAGTGCAGATAGTCTTACAGCATTTCTAGCATAGTCAGTAAATACAAGGAAGGTTGCTCCATATGGCTTAATGCCACCATGCAAAACCATACCATTCATAATTGCAGACATACCAAACTCTCTAACACCATAATTTATGTGATTGCCGGAAGGATTTTCATTTGAAAATGTTGAGCTTGATTTGGTAAAAGTATTGTTTGAAGGGGTAAGATCAGCTGATCCTCCAACAAGTTCTGGAAGCTCTTTGACAAAAAAAGTCTAAGCATACCTGAGATGCTTTTCTTGTTGCCATTGAAGTATTTTCTGAATCACATTGATTAAGAAAATCAATGAATTTTTTATCGAAATCTTCTGGCATCTTAGAAGCAATTCTTCTTTTTAACTCTTCGTACTTTTCAGGATTGCTTGTTTTATATGCCTCCATTTCAGCATTCCATGATTCATTTAAACTAGTTCCCTTAGATTTTTGATCCCAAAAATCATAAATTGACTGCGGTAATTCAAACGGCGCATATTCCCATCCAAGAGCTTCTCTAGTTTTTACAATTTCTTCTTCGCCGAGAGGGGCGCCATGAACATCTGATGTTCCAGATTTGTTTGGGGAACCAAAACCAATTGTTGTTCGGCAGAAAATCATAGTTGGTTTTTCAGTCTCATTTTTTGCAGCAATAATTGCCTGATCTATTTCCTCAACGTTGTGACCATCGACTTCTATGGTTTGCCAACCATAACTATCAAATCTCATTACAGTATCATCAGTAAACCAATTTTCTATCTCTCCATCAATTGAGATTCCATTTTGATCATAAAAGCAGATTAGTTTTCCTAAATTATGTGTCCCAGCAAAAGAACATGCTTCATGTGAAATTCCTTCCATAAGACAGCCGTCACCCAAGAATGCATAAGTAAAATGATTAATGGGCGAGTGTTCCTTAGAATTAAATTCAGCTGAAAGTATTTTTTCTGAAATTGCCATTCCAACAGCATTAGCAATCCCTTGGCCTAATGGTCCTGTAGTAGTTTCAACTCCACAATCAAGATCATACTCAGGATGACCGGGGGTTTTAGATTTTAATTTTCTAAAATCTTTAAGATCATCCATCGAAATCTCATATCCCGTTAAATGCAATAAGCTATAGAGAAGCATTGATCCATGACCGTTGGATAAAACAAAACGGTCTCTATTGAACCAATGAGGGTTTAATGGATTATGATTTAAATGATTTTTCCATAATGCTGTTGCAATTTCAGCCATTCCCATTGGCATTCCTGGATGGCCACTGTTAGCTTTTTGTACAGCGTCTATAGAAAGAAATCTTAGGGCGTTTATAGATTCGGAGTGTTCCAATTTTTTTCCATTTATTAGAAATTTAATAAATAATAATAGTATTGGCAGGAAATTAATAGATTAAATATAACTTTTTGCTATAAAATACGCTTACACGTAATTTATCTTTTTTTTACACATAGTTTTTGTGTCAAAAAAACGTACTTTGCATAACATCTTTTAGTGAATTGGAGAGAATAATATGAGTTATATTTTCACATCGGAATCAGTTTCAGGAGGTCATCCAGATAAAGTTTGCGATCAAATTTCAGATGCAATTTTAGATGCTTATTTAGCAGAAGATCCTAATAGTAGAGTTGCATGTGAAACTATGATTAAAAATAACATGGTCTATATTGCTGGAGAAATTACTTCATTGGGTAGTCCTGATCTTGAACCAATTGTCAGAAAAACAATTAACGATATTGGATACAATAATGACGAGTATGGCTTCAATGGCGATACATGTGAATTTACTAATCTCGTATTCGAGCAATCACCGGATATTTCTCAAGGTGTAACTGAAGGTGAAGGAGAAAACTTAGAACAAGGTGCTGGTGACCAAGGGTTAATGTTTGGTTACGCATGTAAAGAGACTGATTCTCTTATGCCTCTTCCAATAGATTTATCTCACAAACTAGTAAAGAGACAGGCTGATGTAATGAAAAGTGGGGAAATTTCATGGCTTAGACCTGATGCTAAGAGTCAGGTGAGTGTAATTTATTCTGATGATGGAAAAACTATTGAAGGCTTATCAGCCGTGGTCTTGTCAACACAGCATGATGAAGACGTAACACAAGAAGAAATAAAATCTGAGGTCATGGAAAAAATAATAAAACCAATAGTCCCAGAAGAATGGCTTTTAGATTCTACAAATATATATATTAATCCAACAGGTAAATTTGTTATTGGAGGCCCTGTTGGTGATTGCGGACTAACGGGAAGAAAAATTATTGTTGATACCTATGGAGGTATGGCTAGACATGGTGGTGGAGCTTTCTCTGGCAAAGATCCATCTAAGGTTGACAGGTCTGCAGCCTATGCAGCGAGATATGTAGCAAAAAATATAGTTGCAGCTGGGCTTGCTGATTATTGTGAGATTCAAGTCTCATATGCTATCGGTGTTGCAAAACCAACATCTATTCATGTTGAAACATTTAATAGTGAGAAAATTTCTAAGGAAACTATTGTAAAAATAGTTGAAGAAGAATTTGATTTAAGACCTAAAAGCTTAATTAATATGCTTGATTTAAAGAGGCCCATATATTTGCCAACTGCTGCCTACGGGCATTTTGGAAGATCAGATATTGATCTTTCTTGGGAAAAAACTGACAAAGCTGCAGATATTGCACAATAAAATTAAAAAGGAAATTAAAAATGGAAAATGACTATAAAGTAGCAGATATTAATCTTGCTGAATTTGGCAGAAGAGAAATTTCGTTAGCTGAAAATGAAATGCCAGCATTAATGGCTTTAAGAGAAAAGTATCGTGATGAGCAACCACTTGCTGGTGCAAAAATAATGGGATGCATACATATGACGATCCAGACAGCTGTCTTAATGGAAACTCTTGTAGACCTTGGAGCTGAATTAAGATGGTCATCTTGTAACATCTTTTCTACACAAGATCATGCTGCTGCTGCAATGGCAGCAAAGGGAATACCAACATTTGCATGGAAGGGTGAAACTGAAGAAGAATACGAATGGTGTATAGAACAGACTATTTGTAAAGACGGTAAGCCATGGGATGCAAATATGATCCTTGATGATGGTAGTGATCTTACATCTATGGTTCATGCAAAATTTCCAGATATGCTAGAAAATATTCATGGTGTTTCAGAAGAAACAACTCAGGTGTGCACAGACTAAAAGAAATGCTTGAAAAAGGTGAGCTTAAAATTCCAGCAATTAATGTTAATGATTCAGTAACTAAAGCAAAAAATGATAATAAATATGGTTGTAGACATAGTCTTAATGATGCGATCAAAAGAGGTACTGACATGTTGTTATCAGGCAAGAAAGGTTTAGTAATAGGCTATGGTGATGTAGGTAAAGGCTCGGCAGCCAGTCTTGCACAAGAAGGAATGATTGTAAGTGTTGTTGAATCAGATCCAATTTGTGCCATGCAGGCTTGCATGGATGGTTTCGCAGTTGTTTCCTGTTATAAAGATGGCGTTGTTACAAGAAAGCCTGAAGATATAAATATGCATGTCATGGGTGATATTGACTTAGTAGTTACTACAACTGGTAACGTCAATGTTTGTGATTCAGCAATGTTAACTACCTAAAAAATACTGCTGTTGTTTGTAATATTGGCCATTTCGATAATGAAATAGATACAGCTTTTTTAAGAGATGAATTCTATTGGGATGAGATTAAACCTCAGGTTCATAGAATTTTTAGAGATACAAAACCCGATGGAACACCAGATCTCTCAAGTAAAAATTACATAATACTTTTGGCAGAAGGTCGATTGGTAAACCTCGGTAATGCAACTGGTCATCCAAGTAGAATTATGGATGGATCTTTTGCAAACCAAGTGTTGGCGCAAATACATTTATTCAAACAAGGTTTTGCTAATATCAATGACGAAGATAGAAAAGCAGAAATGATTACTGTAGAAGTTCTTCCTAAAAAACTTGATGAAGAGGTTGCCTCGTTGATGGTTGCTGGTTTTGGGGGTGTAGTAACTAAGCTAACCAAAGATCAAGCTGATTACATCAATGTTCCTCAAGAAGGTCCATTTAAAGAAGAAAGCTACAAATATTAGTCTTAATCTGTGCAATTATGGGCATAATTGCCCATAATACGCACTATGAATTTAATCAAAATTATATTTAGTTTGCTAATCTTGGCTTCTATATCTAGCTGTGGTGTAAAAGGCCCATTAGTTAATTCATACGTTGTTACAAAAATACAATGAATACATTTAAATACATAGATGGCAGCCTGCATTGTGAAGGCGTTGATCTTTCAGTACTTGAAGAAAAACATGGTACGCCTTCATATGTTTATTCAAAAAAAACTATAGAAGAAAATGCTAAAGCATATGTAAATTCATTTACAAATAGTAGAAACCTCGCCTGTTTTGCAGTTAAGTCACTAAGTAACTTATCAATACTTAAAATTATTAAAGATGCTGGTTGTGGGTTTGATATTGTTTCTGGTGGAGAACTTCATAGAGTATTATCTATTGGCGTAGATCCAAAAAAAGTTATTTTTTCTGGAGTAGGCAAAACAAAGGATGAGATACAACATGGAATTAATAATGGCATTTTGTCTTTTAATGTTGAGTCTGAATCTGAGCTTTACAGAATTGAAAAAATTGCCGATGACATTGAATCTCCAGCACCAATTTCGATAAGAATTAACCCTGACATTGATTCAGGTGGACATGACTATATAACTACCGGTAGAAAAGGTGACAAATTTGGAATTTCTGACACAAGAAAGGTTATTGATTTGTGCAAACATGCTCACCAGTCAAAAAATCTCAAAATAGTTGGACTTGCCTGTCACATTGGATCGCAAATTTTAGATCTTGACGGGTTTATGAAATCAGCTGATAAAATTTTTGAGTTAGCAGATGAATTAGCAAATTTTGATATTTCACTAGAGTTTTTAGATCTTGGAGGAGGTCTAGGTATTTCATATGAAAATGAAGTCCCACCTTCACCACTTGGATCTTATCTCATGTCTTGAAGATAAATTCAAAAACAGAAAAGAAAGATTAATATTAGAGCCCGGAAGAAGTATATCTGCAAATGCAGGAGTTCTTCTAACCAAGGTTGAATACATCAAAGATAATTTCTTGATTGTTGATGCTGCTATGAATGATCTTTTGAGACCCTCGCTCTACAAAGCTCATCATGATGTATGCAATGTAGAAGATAAAAAAGATAATTTAAAAAAATGGACTGTTGTTGGCCCAGTATGTGAATCATCAGATTTTCTAGCAAAGAATGCATCTCTTGATGTGCATGAGGATGATTTGATTGTTGTTAAAAATGCTGGTGCTTATGGTTTTGTAATGGCATCAAATTACAACTCAAGACCAAAAGCCTGCGAAATTCTTATCGATGGGGATCAATCTAAGATTATTCGACGAAGAGAAACTCTTGATGATCTTCTTGAAAAGGAAAAGATTGAAAATGATTAATTTTGATAAGATGCATGGTAATGGCAATGATTTTATTGTTATTAATTCAATAGAAAATACTTATAAACTATCAAAATCAAAAATTAAGATACTAGCAGATAGAAATTTTGGTATTGGTTTTGATCAAGTAATTCTAATTGGCCCACCAGCAAAAGATAGTTTTGATTTTTCAATAAGGTTTTTTAATGCTGATGGCAGTGAAGCTTCAATGTGCCTTAATGGGATAAGGTGTGCTGCCTCTTATGTCTGGCGTAATAATTTTGCTCCTAAAAAATCCATTACTTTTAAAACTAAAAACAGGCATGTATTATGTGAGCCTTTTAAAAATCAAGTGAAAGCATTGCTAGAAACACCATCAACATATATCGATACTAAGCTTCATTCAAAACTTGCAAAATTAATTTCAGATAAATTTGACTTAGTGGATGCAGGAAATATGCATCTTTGCATTAAATCATCCTCAATAAAAAAGAAAGACTTAGATTCAATATATAAAAATCTTGAAAGATTAATAAAGCCTTTTGGGTTTAATTTATCAATATACAAAGTATCAAAGAATATTGCTGAAATGAGAACTTATGAGAATGGTGTTGGTGAAACATTTTCTTGTGGCTCAGCTGCTTTAGCAGTTACATCTTTGTGTATTAAAAATAAATTTAAGACTATATCTCCTGGAGGGGAACTTAATTTTATTAAAAAAAATAATGCTAATATAGAAATGATGGGACCAGCTAAATATATATATTCAGGAAATATAGATGTCTAAAAAATTAGATTCAAAAGATGTCGAATTATTTTTACTCGACAATATAGATTTTTTTGAATCAAGAGAATCTCTTCTTAGCGAGATGAAATTTAAAGATTCATCAAGCTCTGCATCATCCCTGCTTGAACGACAAATTAATAAGCTCAGAGATGAGCAGAAAGACTTAATGGATCTTTTAACTTCTTTTATTCAAACAGCACAGTTAAATGAAGATTTATTTAACAAGTCGAAAGAACTCACTTTATCTATTCTAGAAGCTTTAGATAAGAATGAGATTATAAATACTGTTCAAAATGATTTTAAGAAAAGTTTTAACGTAAATAACTGTCAATTAGATTTTTATTCAAATTCAGAAATAGATGACATAGAACAAAAGACTGGTATGTCTTTTCATAAAGGTGCTATTCATTGTGGATCTTTTTCCAATGAAAAAATGGAGTTCTTGTTTAACGATAATAAAGTTGAATCATTGGCTATAGCTGTTTTAGTTAATAAATCAGAGATAGGTTTGCTTAAGCTTGGTAGCTATGAGAGAACTAGGTATCTTGGAGATGAGGATACAACTTTTATAGAATATATAAGAGATATCTTAGAAAAAAAATTCCAATCGATTGACAGTCTTAATGCCTGAGAAATATTTTGTTAATAAAGATATAGAGCTTTATATAAATTATATTTCTGAAGTTAAAAATCTTTCAAAAAATACCTCTAGTTCTTATCAAAGAGATCTAAAAAAATTATCTAAATATTTACAGTCTATAAATATAGCGACCTACTATGAAATTGATGACTCGGTATGCTCTGGATGGCTTGGAAGTCTTTATGCTTTAGAAAATAATCCTAGAAGCATCCAAAGACATCTTTCATCTGCAAAAGGTTTTTTTAAATTTCTTAGAAAAAATTCTTTAATTGACTCATCACCTTTTGACCTAATTACAGCACCCAAGGCTCCCAGTTATCTACCTGAAGTGTTGTCACCTGAAGATGTCAGCCAGTTACTAAATTTTAAACCAACTGATTCTCTTGAAATGCGTGATCTGGCAATTGTTGAATTAATGTACTCATCAGGATTAAGGGTTTCAGAGGCTGCAAATATTAATTTAGAAGACTTCGAAGAAGAAATGTCTTTTCTAAGAGTTTTGGGCAAAGGATCTAAAACCAGGTTGGTTCCAATTGGTAGATATGCAAAAGCCGCTATAGAAAATTGGATTTTAGAACGTTCTAAGTACTCTGATAAATCTAGTGCCCTGTTCATAAATTTAAAAGGGTCAAGATTAACAGTTAGGAGCATACAATTAAGATTAAAAAGATTAGCATTAAAGCAAGGACTTCCTCCAATTCATCCTCATATGTTAAGACATAGCTTTGCTACGCACATGTTAGAGTCAAGTGGTGATCTTAGAACTATACAAGAATTATTAGGACACAGCTCATTATCTACAACCCAAATATATACTAAATTAGACTATCAACATCTTGTTAAGATCTATGATCAAGCGCATCCACGGGCAAAAAAATGACCAATAAAATTAAGATGATTACTTTTGATCTTGACGACACACTGTGGGATAACAAACCAACAATAACCAATGCTGAAATTAAAACTAGAAAATGGATTGAAGATAGAGTTGGAACAATTGAGTGGGGAGACTTAAATGACTTTCTCCAACTAAGAGAAACTCTGATAAAGAAAGATAAAAGTATTGCATGGGATATAAGTAAACTTAGAATTGAGATTTTTAAAGAAAAGATCAAGGGCCTTGCATCTGCTGATGATATAACAAAACTTGCAGAAGATGCTTTTGCCTATTTTTCTTAAAAAAAGACATGAGATTCAACTATTTCCAAATGTGGAAGATGCTCTTAGAAAAGCTCTTCAGAAAATTATATGCTTGGAGTTCTTACTAACGGCAATGCAGATATTTATAAACTATCAATTGGAAAATATTTTGAATTTTCAATTAGCTCTCTTGAGGCACAAGATAGCAAACCCAATAAACCACATTTTGAATTAGCTAAGAGCTATCTTCCCAATCTTAAATATAGTGAAATGCTTCACATAGGAGATCATCAGATTAATGATATTTTTGGTGCACATGCTCTTGGTATAAAGGTCTTATGGTTTAATAATACGGAAGCTCTGTGGGAGCAAGATTTTAAAAAACCAGATCAGTTTTACGATTGGCAAAATTTAGCGAAAATTATTGAGGAAAAATATGAGTCAAGATGAACTTTCAAAAGCCATAATTAATATTCTTAAAAAAGAAATGGCTGCGGTTAAAGATATCTTGCCCTCTGATCTTTTACAAAACTTACAAAAAGTTATTGGGCCTGAAACAGAAAAGCTAATTGAAAAAAGTGGTTATGTTTCTAAATCAAAATATACAGCTTTAGAAAAGTTAGCTGATAACTTAGAAAAAAGAATAATTGATCTTGAGAATAAAACTAAAGAGTAACTATATACTTTGATAGCTCTTTTATATCACTTTCAGAAAGTGCTGCTGCTTGAGCATACATAAGTGCGCTTTGCGGGCCTCTTTCAATATTATTTTTATATTCATTGAGAGCTGCTGCGATATAGTCACTTTTTTGACCCTTGAATGAAGGCCCAATTCCACCTTCGCCTTTTGCACCATGGCATGCAATACAGCCAGCATAAAGCTTTGTTCCCTTTGATGCAGTGCCAGCATCCGCAATCATTGCAACTTCACCACACTCTTGACCTTCAACGCAAATATTTACATTGAGATGAATTCTTTCTATGACAGATTCGTCATACTTTTTGCCATTAAAAAGAAATATTGCGCATAAGGGTAAAATATATAAGTAGTATTTATTTTTCATATTATTCCTAAGAGTTTGGTCTTTGAAGCTCTATAACGTAATCAGTAACTTTAAGCATATCTGCAAAAGATCCTCTATTTTCTATTATGTATGTTCCATCTACAACTATCATTGGAGTAGCTGTTAACATCATTTGTCTTGCTTGCTTTGCATCACGATTTATCTTCTGATTAATAGCAAAAGATTTTAAATATTTTTCTGTTATTTCTGGAGCTACATCAAATTTAGATAGAAAATCTTTAACGCTGCTTTCTCTTTGCAGCATATTACCTTCTTTATGCATAGTAACAAATACTGCAGAATGAGTTGATGGATCTAAATCTAAAGATTCTATAGTGTAATAAAGTCTTGCATGAAGCCTATGAACTGGCGCCCAAGAAACTGGCATTTTTCTGAATTTAACATCAGATCCAAGTTTTGCTTTCCATGCATTTACTGCGGGTTCGAACGAATAGCATGCATAGCATCCATACCAAAAAGATTCTGTTACCTCAACAACTCCATCTTTTTTAACAGGCAATGGATTATCAATTAATTTGTAGTCTCTACCAAGCTTATATTCAGCACTAATTGAAATAGCAAAAATTGCTACAAGAGAAAGGCGAACAAATTTAGAAAAATAACTCATTATTTATACAACCCATGCATATAATTTGCTAATGCATCTATCTCATTATCAGTAAGATTTTCGGCTATAGATTGCATTACTAAAGATTGTTCTCCAGCATTTCTTTCTTTTGACCTATAGGCTTTTAATGATGAAACTAAATATCCAACTTGTTGGCCTGCAACCGAGGGATAGTTTGCTAAATTATTACCATCACCATAAACCGAGTGACATGAGGTGCATGCAGGTATTTGCTTTTTAATATCTCCAAATCTATATAACTTGGTGCCAAGTTCAAGCAATTCCGTATCATTTTTTGCCTGACCTCCAGTCGAGATATTTGAGCTATAAAAAGCTGCTATATCCAATAAATCTTTATCGTTCAAAGACTGTAAATATGGAGTAACTGTCATCATCAATGCATTATTCCTTTCACCACTTTTAAAATATTTTAACTGTTCGTATAAATATTTTTCATTTTGTCCTGCTAGCTTAGGCCAATCAGTATTCATGCTATTACCATCTGTTCCATGACAGGCAACACATGACTCAACAAGAGATGAACCAGCAGAAGCATCTCCTGACTTAAATCCTTGAGGCATATCTTCCGAGCTAAGTGATTTCTCAGCTGCATAGGTATTAAACGCTAAACCAAAAGAAGCTATTAATATCAAAAATGATTTCATAAAACTAAATAAGTGTGTCTTTGTGATGTGTATTATAAACATAGGTTGGTATGATATAAACGATTAAATGAAAAACCTTTTTAAAGATACAAAATTCATGCTTGGTGTAACCAAGTACAAAAATCTACCAGAAGATGTGGGTGATGAGATTCTTTTGGCAGGAAGATCTAATGCTGGAAAGTCGAGCGCCCTTAATGCGTTAACAGGCAACCCAAAATTAGCAAGAATTAGCAAGACTCCAGGAAGAACAACTGAGATAAATTTTTTTGAAGTAAATGACTCTCTTAAGTTAGTAGATTTACCAGGATATGGCTTTGCTAAATCTAGCTCATATAAAAGGAAAAGATTGGGCTCCTCTTCTAGAAGAATACTTTGCAAGAAGAGAGTCTCTAAGAGCTGTAGTTATTTTTATGGATATCAGACACCCACTAAAAGATCGTGATAAAGATATGATTGCTCTATGTAACAATAGCAATGTCCCTTTCATACCCGTATTAACCAAAAGCGATAAACTCTCTAACAATCAAAAAAATAAAGCTCTTTCTCAAGTAAATAAAAATATGGTTGGTGTCGAAGCTATAACAGTATCTTCAAAAGATATCACTGGTTTTGACAAGCTATCTAAGGAAATACTAAACTTTTCAAGTGCTTGAATACCAAAAACAAGATTGTGAATTAACCTTAAGAGAAGGCTTGGAATGCTACTACCAATCTTTTCCTGAATCAAAAGAAATACTAAAAGACAGCCCTGGGTCTGGATACCTTTTGCGCGACCATGATTGTACTCATGTAATTTTTGGCCTCGACATATCAATTGATCAGGAGGCAATACTAGATACTTGGGTCTTATGGGGCGCTTCTTTTAAATGGAAATATCTTCTAGGCTTCAAATTTCAAAAAAATGGAAATATCTTCTTTATTGGCTATGCAAAGCTTCCACAAATGAAAAAGGATCTTCAGAAAAGATATGATGAGTGAATTAGGAATCAAGGGTTTAGATATTTATCTTTCAAATTGGAATACTCTTCCAATCAATATAAAAAAGTCATTGTTAAAAGAATATTCATCTTTTTCTTTGCATAAATCTTTATAATTTTTCTCAAACTCGTAAAATGAAAAAGCTAAAATGGCCTTTCCAGATGCCTAAGGAATATTTAGAATATGAAAATATCTGACCTAAAAGATTACTGCTTTTTGATAAAAAAATAAGGATCATGGCATCAATGTACTTTCAGCAGAAGAATTAAATTACATACCAACATATGTAAATCTATGTAAAATTTTTAAATCTCTATAAATAATTAAGATATTGTTATCTTAAAAGAATTTAATGTGCTTCATTCCAATTTTGTCCTATTGCTGCGTCTGCAATTAAAGGAATATCAAGCTTTACAGCTTTTTCCATCATATCCTTCATTAGATTTAAAATTTCTTCAGCATCTGCTTTAGGTGTTTCAAAAATTAGTTCATCATGCACCTGCATAATCATTCTTGTTTGAGGTAGTTCTTTATCTAAAAATGTATTTATATCTAAAAATCATCGCTTCAAAATAATTAATTATGTCTGCTGCTTTTAATGAGCTTCATTCCTGTAAGGTGCATTAATAGCAGCTTTTTCATTTCTGCATTTGCTTGCATAATCTTCTAAGGCCGTTAGCAGCATTGATTTCATTAAGATACAGACGTCTTCCCATTATGGTTTCAACAAACATATCTTCTTTTGCTTGAGCTTTTGTATTGGCCATATAATCTTTTACGCCCGTATATCTTTCAAAATAAGTATCTAAATATTTTTGTGCATCTGCTCTGGGTATATCTAGTTGTCTTGTTAGTCCAAAGGCTGACATTCCATACATTAGGCCAAAGTTAATTGCTTTTGCACTTCTTCTTTGCTCATCTGTTACATTTTCTATATTTACTCCAAAGACTTCTGCAGCTGTTGAGGAATGAACATCTAATCCTTTGTTAAAAGCGTTTGTTAAATTTTTATCTTTTGAAAGATGCGCCATGATTCTTAGCTCAATCTGTGAATAATCTGCTGATATCAAAACATTTCCTTTTTCTGGAATGAAAGCTTCTCTGATTCTTCTTCCTTCTGAGGTTTTAATTGGTATGTTCTGTAAATTAGGTTCTGTAGATGAAAGCCTTCCGGTTGAGGTTATAGCTTGTTGATATGAAGTATGGATTCTTTGCGTTGCTGGGTTCTCAATTTTAATAAGACTGTCGGTATAGGTTGATTTAAGCTTTGCCAAAGTTCTATATTGAAGAATAATTTTTGGTAACTCATATTCTTCTGATAGTCTTTGAAGGGTTTCTTCATTTGTTGATGGCTGTCCTTTAGGAGTTTTCTTGAGAACTGGCAACTTAAGCTTTTCATATAAAACTTCTAAAAGTTGCTTGGGTGAGTCTAAATTAAATTCTTCACCAGCAATTTTGAAAGCCTGAGAGCTTAGGTCTGATATTTTTTCTCCAAGCTCTTCTGAGTGAGCAGCTAGCTTTTCTTTGTCTATTTTTGCTCCGTTTTGTTCAACTTTGGAGAGAACATGGACAAGTGGATACTCAATATCTTCAAGTAATTTTTTTTGTGTTGGCTTGTCTTCAAGCAGTCCCTCAAGTTTGTTGTAAAGTCTTAAAGTTATATCGGCATCTTCTGCTGCATAGTTAGTTGCAACATCAATTTCAACCTCTGAAAAACTAATTTGTTTTGATGCGGTGCCAGCAACATCACCATACTTTATTGTTTCATAATCAAGATAATATGAAGCTAACTTATCCATGCCATGTCTGGTTGCAGTACTATTGAGAACATACGACATAAGCATAGTATCTGCATGAAATTTATCTAACTGAATCTTATGCCTAGATAAAATTGGTATATCAAATTTTAGATTCTGGCCAACAGCTTTTTCCTTGTTTCGCTCAATAGCATTGCCAATAATTTCAATTACTAAATCTAAACTTAGTTGATCGGAACAGCCTTCATAGGTATGGCCTATAGGTATATAACATCCAGCTCCCTCTTTAACAGATAATGATATACCAACAAGATTTGCAGTAATTGTATCCAGTGAATCTGTTTCTGTATCTATTGCATAAACTTTACATTCATCAAGATTTTTGGCCCAGGCTTGTAAGCTGGCCTTTACTAAGAACAGTTTCATAGTTTTTGTTTTTCTCTTTGAGGGTTTCTTTAGCGTCATGTTGTTTAGAAGTGTTTTTTGGTAATGCTTTGAACTCTAGTTCAGCAAAAAGCTCATCTAATCTTTCTTGATCAGTGTTGAGCTGGAGCAAGCTATCAAAGTCCACACCAAGTTCAACATTGTATTTCAATGATACAAGTTCAACATTTCTCTCTAAATCTGCAAGAGAGTTACGGAGATTTTCTCCAACAACACCCTTAATTGATTCAGCATTATCTTTTATACCATCTAAGTTCTTATATTCATTTAGCCACTTAGCTGCTGTTTTTTGACCGACTTTTGGAACTCCGGGAATATTATCAGAACTGTCTCCAACCAGAGCAAGCATGTCTCTGATTTGATTTGGCTGAACACCAAATTTTTCAAATACCTTGTCTTCGGTAAAAATTTGATGCTTCATTGTATTCATAATTGTTATATTTGGATCTTCAACTAATTGCATCAAATCTTTATCCAATGAAGAAACGACTGCTTTAAAGTTTTTTTCTTTTGCCTTATTTACCAAAGTTGCAATTACATCATCTGCTTCAACTCCTGGAATCTCAATAAGAGGAAATCCAATTGCTTTACAAATTTCCTTTAGAGGCTCTAGCTGCTCCCTTAGATCGTCAGGCATCGGAGGTCTGTTGGCTTTATATTCTTTATAAATTTCACTTCTAAAAGTTTTTCCCTTAGCATCAAAAACTACAATTATTGGTGACCCTTCACTATCTTTTTTTAAAGTCATCAGCATATTGGTGACTCCCTTGATTGCTCCAGTAGGCTGACCTTTTGATGTGCTTAGCGGTGGCATTGCGTGATATGCACGATATAAATATGAAGAACCATCGATTATAAAAACTCTATCTTTCATATTAATTAAATTTCCTGCCTAAGGTGTATTCTGTAAAAGTATTTCTTATACTATTGTAAAACGAGTCTATTTTTATGTTTAAACGTCTTAAAAATTTTACTATTTCAGTGTATCAAAACTATTTCGAAATAGCCTCATGTTTAGGTGCAACTACAATAATTTTATTAGCAATCTTGATGGACAACATCTTAGTTCTCCAAGCTTGTCCAATGTGCATAATGACAAGATATGTTTTTGGCATTATTGCTGTAATAGCATTTTTTGGATTTATAGCAAAGAAATTATTTTTAATTGATAAATTTCTTATAGTATTGGCATCTATGGCCGGACTAGCTGTAACAGGGAAACAGATATATCTTCAAAATTTAAGCCAAGAAGAAATTAGTAATTTACCAATGGGGTGTGGCATGCCATTAGAGACACAAATAGAATATTTTGGTTTTTTTGGAGGCATTGCAAATGCATATAAGGGAGGCCCAACTTGTGCTGAAGTTAACTGGAGTTTCATTTTTAACTTTGCTGAATGGGGCTTTATATTCTTTCTAGTTTTCTTGATATCATCTATTTTAAAAATATTCAGAGTATAAATTCTAATATTTTGTAACAAAACTACAAGTAAAATTACCTCTAAAGCTTATATATATGGGATTTTTAATATAGTTTGACTATCATTTAATCGTAATATTTAATTCACTACAAATATGTAAATAATTTACTGTTATATGTTTTAATAGGGTTAAATATGAACGAAACAAATACAGCACAAGCATTTTATCTAAATAATGAAGAGCTAATTTCAGAAGCTGTAAAAAATAATGAAGGGGTTATTGCGAGCAATGGTGCTTTTTCTACCTCTACTGGATCTAGGACAGGCAGAAGTCCTAATGATAGATTTATTGTAGATGAGCCAACAACTTCAGATCTTATAGATTGGGGTGAAATAAATAAGCCTTTTAACTCTCAAAAATTTGATTTACTTTGGGATAAGGTTGAGAGCTATCTTGATAAAAAAAATAGATATACTTCTCAACTCCATGTTGGTTCTCATGAAGATCATTATTTACCCATCAAGGTTACAACGGAGACTGCCTGGCATGGTTTGTTTGCAAGATTAATATTTGTTGTTCCTCAAGAATACAACCCATCAAAAAAAGAAGAGTGGGAAATTTTAAGTGCTTATAATTATGAGTGTATTCCTGAAGAAGATGGAACTAATTCGGAAGGATGCGTAATAATAAATTTTGAAAAAAGAAAAGTTCTGCTTGCTGGAATGAAATATGCAGGCGAGCTTAAAAAATCTATGTTTTCTGCTCAAAATTTTTTACTACCTGAAAAAGATGTTCTCCCTATGCACTGCTCAGCTAATGTTAATTCTGAAGGTAAGGTAGCCTTATTTTTTGGCTTGTCAGGAACTGGTAAAACAACTCTATCAGCAGACCCAACCTGTTCTTTAATTGGTGATGACGAGCATGGCTGGGGTCAGGGTTCTGTTTTTAATTTTGAAGGGGGATGTTATGCCAAAACTATAGATCTCTCTGAAAAAAATGAACCTGTAATTTATAAAGCAATCAAGCATGGCAGTGTTATTGAAAACGTTTTTTTAAATGAAGCCAATGAACCTGATTATTACAATACGACACTATCTGAAAATGGAAGATGTTGTTATCCCAGATCTCATATTGAAGATGCTGTAGAAGAGAATGCTGCTGGTGAACCTGAAACAGTAATCTTTTTAACTTGTGATTTAACCGGGCTTATACCCCCCGTATCTATTCTTTCTAAGGAAGCAGCTGCCTATCATTTTCTAAGCGGCTATACCGCAAAAGTTGGCTCAACAGAAGTAGGATCAGACTCAACTATAGAATCTACTTTTTCAACATGTTTTGGCGCTCCATTTTTTCCAAGACCTGCAGGAGTATATGCTGATTTATTAATGAAAAGGGTTGAAGCTTACGGCTCTAAAGTTTTCCTTGTTAATACTGGATGGACTGGAGGTCCATATGGAATTGGTTCAAGATTTGATATTCCTACAACAAGAAGAATAGTTAATGCTATTCAAAATGGTGAGCTTAATGATGTTGAGACTCAGCATGTTCCAGGACTTAATTTAGAAATACCAAAAAATGTTGATGGAGTTGATAGCAAACTATTAAACCCAATTGAGACATGGTCAGATGGTGAAAACTATCAAACATACTTAAAAGAATTAGTTGAAAAATTCCAAAATAACTTTAAAAAATTTGATGTCGGACATGATATTATCTCTGCAGGACCAAAATTTTAGAGAAAGCTGTGGACTTCCACAATCTATTAGAAAATCTTAAAAATCAATCTTTTTTCTCAAACCTAATAATAGAAAGAGGTATTGAGAAAGAGTCATTAAGAGTTACTAAAAACGGCTATATCTCAAACAAAAAACATCCTGAAACCCTTGGGTCTTCTTATACAAACCCATCAATAACTACTGACTTTGCAGAATCTCTAATTGAGATTGTTACACCCACCTATACAAGCGTCGATGAACTTTATGAAAAACTAAAAATAATTCATATTTTTATAAATCAAAATCTAAAAGATGGAGAAATGCTCTGGCCATTTTCCATGCCTCCAAAAATAGAAGATGAGACCAAAATAAATATTGCAACATATGGAAAAACTAATATGGCTATGCTTAAACATGTTTATCGAAAAGGTCTTGCAATTAGGTATGGGAAAACAATGCAATGTGTATCAGGCATACACTATAACTTTTCTATATCTGATAAATCATTAAAACATCTAGGATATTCATCTCAAAATGAGAAAAATAAAGCTTATCTAAATTTAATCAGAAATTTCAAAAGATTATTTTGGTTCGTGTTAATTGAATTTGGCAACTCTCCAGTTGTGGACAAGTCTTTTGTTGCAGGCAGAGCTAATGATTTAGATATTCTCAATGAATCAGATTTATTTAAGCCATATGCAACTTCACTTCGAATGAGCGATATCGGCTATCAAAGCAAAGCTCAAAAAAATCTCAATTTTAAATACAATGATCTAGATGCATTTTTGTCTGAACTAAAAAACGCAATAATAAATCCTTATTCTGATTTTGAGAAACTTGGACTAAAAGATAATGACAATAAGTTTCATCAAATATCAAATGGTATTTTACAAATTGAAAATGAGCTTTATGACTGCATTAGACCAAAAAGAGCAGGCAAAAGTGGTCAAAGACCTTATCAGCTTCTTAAAGAACAAGGCATTCAGTATGTTGAGGTTAGAGGAATTGATCTCAATCCAAATGAGGCCATCGGCATTTCTAAAGACCATATTAGAATACTAGATCTTCTTCTTATTTATTGTTTAATAACGCCAAGTCGAAAAATGACTGACAAAGAAAAAATTCAGATTGAGCAACAAGATATAAGTGTAATTAAATCAGGCAGGAATCCTAACCTTAAGGTCTTATATAAAGATAAGGAAATACCTATAAATGTAGCTAGGCAAGAATTAATTAAAGATCTTGGGCAGTTAGCATTAGAATTTGAAGATCAAGCTTTTATTGATGCCATTAAAAATTTAGGGAGTTTTAAGAAAAATAAGTTTAACCAAGCAGAATCGTTTCATGATTATGGTATTAAAAAAACTATTGAAAATTATCAGACAATTAATTCTTTTTCAAATATTGACGTTGAATTGTGCGAAAAGGAAGCTAGTGATTCATTAAAAGAGTTTGATAAAATAAATCAAAAGCAAGAGATAGCTTTTGATGAGTTTGTTAACTCATACAATTCAAAAATATAAATAGGGGTAAATATGAAAGCCTTACAATGTGTAGAACTTGGCGGTCCAGAAAAATTAGTCGTAAACGATGTTGCAGATCCAGAGATTGCTGAAGATCACATCATTATTGAAGTAAAGTCTGCGAGTGTAAATTTTCCTGATGTTTTAATGATCCAGGGTTTATATCAATTTCAGCCGCCACTTCCTTTTATTCCTGGAGGAGAATCAGCAGGAGTAGTTATAGAAATAGGTGATGGAGTTGAAGGATTTAATATTGGCGATAAGGTTTTTGCTGCAACTGGCGTAGGCGGTATATGTGAAAAAATATTGGCACATAAAAATAATGTCAGGCCCATACCTGAAAATATGGATTTTGAAATAGCTGCTGCACTGTCTGTTACATATGGAACCTCTATATATGCATTAAAACAAAGAGCAAATCTTAAAGCTGGTGAAACTCTTTTAGTTCTTGGAGCTTCGGGTGGTGTAGGTTTAGCAACTGTTCAGCTTGGTAAGGCAATGGGCGCCAAGGTTATAGCGGCCGCTTCAACTCAAGAGAAAGTTGATATCTGCATAGAAAACGGTGCGGATGAAGGTTTTGTTTATCCATCAGGAAACCTAGATAGAGATCAGCAAAAAGAGCTTTCAAACAAAATTAAAGAATTAACAGGGGGCCTCGGACCCAATGTCATTTATGATCCGGTTGGCGGAACATATGCAGAACCATGCTTGAGATCTATAGCCTGGGATGGCAGGTATCTTGTAATTGGCTTTGCAGCCGGAGCAGATCAAATTCCTAAAATGCCTTTGAATTTAACTTTGCTAAAAGGCTGTCAAATTGTTGGAGTCTTTTGGGGTGCTTGGACGGGGATGTTCCCTGCAGAAAATCAAAAAAACTTTGAGGAGTTATTCGAAATGTATAAAGATGGGAAAATTAACCCTGCTCCCTCAGATAAATTTACCCTTGAGACTTCTGCAGAAGCAATTGCCCATCTAAAAGATAGAAAAGCTAAAGGAAAAGTTGTTATTAATTTCTAAGAATTATAGTGAACCAGATTTGAATCGAGCTCATCTCTATATTCTCTGATTTTATTCCAGTCACCAGTAACAGCAATAGTTTTGCCCCTATCTTGTATATTAAGATACATATTTTTTCCATCAGGCGAAAAACATATGCCGGCAATTTCTGAGCTGCTATTTCCTGCAACTCTTCCCAAAGGATAAAGAGTCCCATTGGGCGTACAACCAATAAGCTTGCAGGCATTGCTGCCATTATCTTCACAAATTATAAGGTCTCCCCACGGGGTTATATTTATGTTGTCGCCTTCCCAAAGGTTGCTAGCATTATCAGATTCATAAAAAAGTGATATTTCTGAATTTACAGGAGAATATTTCCAAATTTGTCCTAAGCCTGCCTTGCCACCTTTTTTACAAGTAAAGAATATATTGGAAGTCATATTTTTGTCATTTGTGAAAATAATTCCTTCCCCTCCATTAAAAATTGAAGCGCCAATTTTTTTACCTTGAATTTTGGTTTTGGTAGATTTCGCCAAAGGGTCTTTTATACGAACCCATTCAACAGGAAAATTGTCTCCGACACTAATCAATCCATCTTTGTTTGAGGTATTTTCAACTCCCGGTATTTTTAGTGCGTAAAGCTTTCCTCTTCCGCTGAGATTATTCTTTTTGTTTGGTACAAACTTATAAAATAAGCCACTGTAATCATCTTCGGTTTGATAAACACTTCCCTTTGGATCATTCAGATCAACTGTTATTGCTTCTCTTTGAAATCTACCCATATGGGTTAATCTTTTGTAGCCTTTAAGTGAATCAGCCTCTGGATCAACTTCAAAAGCATAGCCGTGATTTTCTCTATATGTTTCTTCACATGAAATCCATGTATTCCATGGGGTGGTTCCTCCTGCACAATTGTCGATTGTTCCTGAAAGGCTTCTATTAGCACGCCTTAAAGTCAAACCATCTGACTCAAGAACAATGGTACTTGTGCCACCAGAATAAGGTCTACCATTGGAGTCATTGTATGCTGTTGATAGTTCTAAATGCTTATCCCTATTTTTTGTTTCATGATTAACCACTAAAGCTACTGAGCCGTCTTTTAATTCAAAGGCACCCATTCCATCAGGTCTTCCACCATACTTAAGGCCATCTGTCATAATATCACCAGTGGACATAATCACTTTATATGAAAAGTCTTTAGGTAAATCAAATAAAGCTTTTGGATCTTTTAGTAACAGTCCATCCCATTTTGTCTTTGATGATATTGGATTGTTAGCAGCAAATAACTTGCCTCCACCATATGCGAATAACATTAACATTGCAGAGGATTGTCCTGCACGTTTCATAAATAGTCTTTTTGATTTATCCATAATTAATTTGTAACAGATTGATAAGTTAAAGAAAGCCTTGAAATATCAAAAGGCGGTCTAAATATTCCAGCAAAATCTCCATTTGGATTCAATAAAATTATATTATTCACGTGATTGTCTAAATGGGAGTGATCCATGTGGTTTGAGTGATCTGGCATCACATTATTAACTGACAATTGAGTAGCTAAGCTTAAGAGCATAGGTCTAGAATTGCTAACACCAATAAAATCTTTATCAAAACCCTTAGCATATTTATCTATCATATCTGGCGTATCTCTTTCAGGGTCAATTGAAACTAAAACCCACTGCTTATCATCTAGTTTATAGTCTTTGTCTCTAAGCACTTTTATAAGTTTAGATAGTTGGTACATGGTTGTTGGGCATTCATCGGGGCATTTTGTAAAACCAAAATACATCAGAGTCCACTTACCAATGAGGTCATTTTTTGTAAATGCCTTTTGTTTGGATGAAAAAAATTCAAAATCTGATATTTGTTTTGGTTCGTTGAATACAAACAGGCCGTTAACAAGTAACTCATCATCCGAAAGCGTTCTAGGGGTTGTAAGTTTATTAATAAACAAACCAAGAACAGTTATCATGAAGATAGCTATTAGAAGTAAATTTCTGTTTATTCCTTTCATGAGACAAGATAATGATCTAGCAATAAAGCTACAAATATAAGAAAAATATAATAGATAGAAAAATTAAATGTTTTCATTGCAACAGCATCGTCATCAGTAAAATATAACTTAACTGCATAATACATAAATATTGAGCTAAGTATTATTGCTGAAACTAGATAAATAACTCCAGACATTAATACTATGTATGGGAGAACACTAACGATAAATAAAATAATTGTGTACAAGACAATTTGAAGTTTAGTAAATGCAACTCCATGAGTAACTGGAAGCATTGGGATAGACTCTTTTGCATATTCTTCCTTTCGATAAATTGCCAATGCCCAAAAGTGTGGCGGGGTCCAAACAAAAATTATTAAGACCAATAAAAGCGCGTAGGGATCTATTGTATTAGAAATTGCAGCCCAACCTAATAGCGGAGGCGCCGCTCCTGCTAAACCACCAATAACAATATTTTGTGGTGTTGCTCTTTTTAGATATACAGTATAAATAAATGCATAACCAATTAACGAGGCAAGGGTTAAGATCATTGTTAATGTATTTATGTATAGGAATAAAATTAAAGCTCCTGCAACACCAATCACCAAAGCAAAAGAAGAAGCATGAAGTGCACTAAGCTCTCCTTGGGGAAGAGGTCTTTGATCAGTTCGAGTCATGGCTGCATCTGCTTTTCTATCAATAACTTGGTTGATTGCAGCAGCTGAGCCTGAACATAAGGCAATTCCAATTAATGCGATTAAAATTGTTGAAACTGAACTAATTGTTTGTTCAGCCAAAAGCATTCCTACCAAGGCACAAATAAGCATCATATAAACTACATTAGGCTTACAGAGCAGGTAGTAGCTTCTTAAGAGTTTCATTTTTTCCAAGCTAAATAATTAACTGTAAAAATAGTTAATAACAACAGAGCTGCAACTAGATTGTGTGCTATTGCCACGTATAAGGGCAATACATATACAACATTGATTATGCCCAAGCTAATCTGGGTTAATAGAAGAATTCCAATTGTTGATGCAAGTGGAGCAGCGTTGGAAAACCAAAGTTTTGAAATAAGAATTAAAAAAACCACGGTAACTAAAATCGCGGAGACTCTATGTGAATAATGAATTGCTACTCTAGAAGGATTATCTAATAGTCCATATAAGTAGTTTGGGCCAACTTCTTGATTAAGATTAAATCCATTTTTGAAGTCCATTTCTGGCATATAAGTTCCCTGACAAGTTGGAAAATCTGCACAGGCCAAAGAGGCATAATTTGTGCTTGTCCAAACTCCTAAAAAAATCTGAAAAAGCAAAACTGCAAGGGCTATTCCAGCAATAGTCTTTAACTTTGGAATTGCCATTTTCTCTAAAATATCAAATTTACCCGACATTAAAAAAATAAGAAAAAATAAAGTTAAAGTAGTAAAGCCGCCAAAAAGGTGGGCAGTAACTATTATAGGTAACAACAATAAGCTAACAGTTAAATAACCAAAAAGACCCTGACAACAAATAAAAATTAACAAGCCTATTGTCCAACGTCTAATATTTTTATTCTCATTTTGCTTAAAAGAATAATAAACCATGATTATTGCTAAAAAGCCTAGGGCAGCTGCGAAGTATCTATGCACAACTTCAGGGATTGCTTTGTTTATATCATATGGAAATGTTGGATATCTGGCCTCAGCTAAAGCTATCTCAGCTTCATTAGTTGGAAAAACAACAAAGCCATAACATCCAGGCCAGTCTGGACAGCCAAGGCCCGCATCTACAAGCCTGGTCCAGGCTCCTAATGCAATAACCACAAAAGCTAAGCATATGCCAAAAAGTGATAAATTTTTAATATTATTCATTAGATTAGTACCTTTAAGTCTTTAAGAATTTTTTTTGGATCGGTTCCGGGATTGAAATACATTACCGCCCTGCCATAGGGATCAATTATAAAAATAGGATTTTCTTGAAACATATCCAGAGATGAGTTTTTTTGAAGCACATTAATTAATACGCCGTTTTTATCATTAACCAATTCAGTTCTTGGGTATTCCTGGATTAAATCATCAATCTCAGTTTTTAATTGAAGGTTTGAAAAGAAAGCAACACGCTTAACCTTATATATGTCTCTATTAAGTGCAACATTTAACTGCCTCATTAAATAAAGTGATTCTTTTGACTTTGATATATCAGTTATATATACGCCCATAACCCACTTACCATCTTCAAATTCAATAAGCTTCTCATTTTTTACATTGTTAAACTGCTCAAAATTAAAATAGCTTTTAAAAAATACGCCATTGTTTTTTGTTCCTTCAGGGGAATACCCCAAAACAAAATAAAGAGACGAAAAAGTAACTACCAAAATTGGTGTTAATAAAAGAATTGCTAAAAATATCTTATTCTTCATTTTTTTTAAATCCTATCCATAAATACATTAAACATAATGCGATAAACATTGTGAACCACTGAATGGCATATCCAAAATGTTTTTCAGCCGTCATATTGCTTGGAACAATTTTCATATAAGCAAGACTGCTTTTTAATGTGGGGTCTGCAACTAAAATATATGAAGACAATTGCTCGTCAAACTCTTTTCTCAAAACATCAAGGTTTTTTGTCTGTGAAACCTTGGGCCAATTATCAGTAACTAGATCTTCTGACAATACAAAGCCAAGCTCTGGATCTTCAAGAATTCCATTCACTTCAACATATTCATCTTTGATATCAATTTTAGGCAAGGTATCTCTAGACTTGCCTTGAGAAATCCAACCACGATCAACCAATATGTATGTTTCTGTTTCATTGATCTGTAAAGGTGTTAAAACCTTATATCCAGCAATGCCAGAATTTATAACATTATCAATAAGTATCTGCTTAGACCCGTTCCAGATTCCTTTGACTATGACTCTATCCCATTTAGAAGATTCTTCTGAAAATGATTTGGGAGTCTTTGTGATATTACTATTAAACTGTTCAATTAAATTTGATTTTTCATGGCCTCTTTCAACCTGCCATAGGCCAAGAAGAAAAAAAGTTGTAGCAAAAAAAATAAAAAAGACAGTTATTTTTTTTCCTGGATTAAATTTTTTAAAATTCATATATTAAATTCATAATTGCTTTAAAATGGCACCATGATTAAAACCCTTATTTATATAGATGTCTTCTTAATAATGGTATCACTTGGTAGTGGTCTTTACTTTTTAATCGTTGACCAAGGCAAGCCAGATAGCAAAAGAACTGTCTATAGCTTGGGTTTTAGAGTCACGCTAGCTGTCATTTTAGTAATTCTTGTAACTATAGGTTTAATAACTGGTGAATTAGGCAACACAGTTCCTTGGGATGAGTCTTAATTATTACAATATATAAACAAATAAAAACAACATTACCCAGACCACATCAACAAAATGCCAATACCATGAGGCTGCTTCAAATCCAAAATGATCGTGATCTTCAAAGTGTCCAGCAAAAACTGATCTAGCCAACATAACTGCAAGCATAAAGCCTCCCATCATTACGTGGAAGCCATGGAAGCCAGTAAGCATAAAAAATGTTGAGCCATAAATTCCTGAGTTTAATGTAAGGCCGTAATGAGCGTAAGCTTCATAATACTCTGCAGCCTGAAGACCAACAAAAATTAAAGCTAAGCCAACTGTTATACCTAAGAAACGATTAAACTTTTTTCTATCTCCGTTTTTAAGACCAATATGAGCAAAATGAACGGTTACACTTGAACTTAACAAAACAATTGTATTCCATAGTGGCAGCCACTCTAATGCATGCCCCCAACCAGGCCAAGCCATACTTTTTTCTGCTAATGCATATTCGGCACCTTTGTCTGGAGTTGTCATTACAGGCCATGAGGATTCAAAGCCTTCCCACAAACCAATTGCAGAAATACCAACACCATTTTCACCTTCACCACTTAACCATGGAACTGCAAAGCTTCTTACGTAAAACAATGCTCCAAAAAAAGCTGCAAAAAACATAACCTCTGAAAAAATAAACCAAGCCATTCCATAAACATAGGATGTTTTTAATTGATTGCTATCTAGGCCAGCTAGGTGCTCTTTAATAACCTGTCGAAACCAAAAAAATAATGTTGTAAATAGTGAAATAAATCCTGCATATAAAATATAAGCTGAGTTGCTGTCTGGATTATCAAGATTATTAATTGTGCTGCTAGCACCCATTACCAATAAAAATAAAGATAACGCCATGAAAATAGGGAATCTACTTTGTTCAGGTACGTAATAAGTTTGTGCGCTCATTTTTTAATGCTCCATTTCATGATGTTCTTCGTGCATGTGCTGGGCAACTGCCTCATCATCATACTCAGTAACATCAAAAATTGTATAAGATAAAATTATGTTTTCAATATTTTCAGGAAGCTCATCTGAGACCAGCAACCTAACTGGAAGTAATGCGTCTTCACCAGGCTTCAGCTCTTGTTGTTCAAAGCAGAAACACTCTAATTTCTTAAGGTGTGCTGCAGCGTTTGAAGGTGCAACACTTGGCACTGCTTGAGCAGTCATTGTCTTATTTGTAGTGTTTTTTACATAAAAAGTAGCTGTATAGTATTTACCAGTAGAAATAGTCATAACATCTTCAGAAGGTCTAAATGTCCATGGCATATTTTCATTATTAGTAGAGATGAACTGAAGTCCTAATGGCCTTCCATCTTCAATGACCAGCTTTTCTGCATTATCTGATTGAAAGACCTTTCCGTTAATGCCAGTGACCTCACAAAAAACATTGTATAGAGGCACTAAAGCAAAGCCAAAGGCAAACATAAGTGGAACAGCTATTACCAGTCGTCTTAATGTTTTTTTGGCTTCAGGATTCATTAGTCAACTTTTGGCGGTGTTGTAAATGTATGATAAGGAGCAGGTGAGGCAACAGTCCACTCAAGACCTCTTGCACCTTCCCAAACTTGATCGGTTGCTTTTTTACCGCCCATCACAGTCTTAACAACTATAAATAAGAATAAAATTTGAGAAACACCAAATAAGAAAGCTCCAACAGAGGAAACCATGTTCCAGTCTGCAAATTGCAATGCATAATCTGGATATCTTCTAGGCATACCTGCAAGCCCAATAAAGTGCTGTGGGAAGAAGGTAACATTAACACCAATAAAAGATAACCAGAAATGAAGTTTGCCCAATCTTTCATCGTACATATTTCCAGACCATTTTGGTATCCAGTAATAAACAGCTGCCATTATTGAGAAAATAGCTCCAGGAACTAATACATAGTGGAAGTGAGCTACAACAAAATATGTGTCGTGATATTGGAAATCAGCCGGCACTATCGCAAGCATCAGACCTGATAAACCACCAATAGTAAATAAAACAACAAATGCAATTGCAAAAAGCATTGGGGTTTCAAATGTAAGCGATCCTTTAAACATCGTTGCAACCCAGTTAAAAACTTTAACTCCCGTTGGAACAGCAATTAACATTGTTGCCCACATAAAAAATAACTCTGCTGCGAGAGGCAAACCAACAGTAAACATGTGATGAGCCCAAACAACAAAAGATAATATTGCAATCGAGAGCATCGCCCAAACCATAGATGAATATCCAAAGAGCTGCTTCCTAGAAAAAGTTTCAATAATATGAGAAACAATTCCAAAGGCGGGCAGAATCATAATATAAACCTCTGGGTGACCAAAGAACCAGAAGATATGCTGAAATAAAACAGGATCACCACCGCCTGCTGCATTAAAGAAACTGGTTCCAAAATGTATATCCATTAACATCATGGTTACTGCACCAGCAAGTACTGGCATAACGGCTATTAATAAATAAGCTGTTATGAGCCAAGACCATACAAACAAAGGCATTTTCATTAACGTAACGCCTGGAGCTCTCATGTTCATAATAGTTACTACTACATTAATAGCTCCCATAATTGATGAGGCTCCCATTATATGAACTGAGAAAATAAAGAAAGTAACACTAGGAGGTGCATACGTTGTTGATAAAGGTGCATAGAATGTCCAACCGAAGTTAGGTGCTCCACCCTCCATAAACAAAGATGATAATAAAATAAAGAAAGCAAAAGGCAATATCCAAAAACTTAAATTATTCATTCTTGGCAAAGCCATATCTGGGGCACCAATCATCATTGGAACTAGCCAGTTTGCTAAGCCAACAAAAGCTGGCATGACACCGCCAAAAATCATTATCAACCCATGCAGTGTGATCATTTGATTATAAAATTCTGGTTCAACTATTTGCATGCCCGGCTGAAACAATTCAGCTCTTATAACCAATGCCATTGCCCCACCAATTAGGAACATAGCAAAACTAAACCATAGATATAAAGTACCTATATCTTTATGGTTAGTTGTGTATAACCATCTGGTCAAGCCCTTTGCCGGACCATGATGATGATCGTCGTGATGATTTTCTATTACTGCGCTCATATTTACTTACTCTCTTTAATATTAAATCTTTGGTTTTTTATAATCTACGATATCTTTGGGAACTACTATTTCGCCGTCTCCGTTTTCAGCATTTCCCCATGACTGACGGGTATATGTAATTACAGCTGCCAGCTCTACTTCAGATAAATAGCTAAACGAATTCATTGCAGCTCCTTGAACACCTTCCATCAATATCTCAATATTTTTATCTTTTTGGTTCATAACAATATCGCTACCAGCCAATGCAGGAAATATTCCTGGAATACCTTGTCCGTTTGTTTGGTGGCATGCAACACAGTTAACTGCATATACGCTTTCACCTCTTTCAACTAATTCTTGCGCTGTCCAATCTTTCGTAGTGAGCTCTGCCATTTTAATAGCTGCTTGTTTTTTTTCGTCTACCCATTGGTTGTACTCTTCTTGTTCAACCACCTTTACAACAATAGGCATAAATCCATGATTCTTGCCACATAGCTCAGTACACTTGCCTCGATATACACCTGGCTTGTCAACTTTAGTCCAAGCAGTATTCACGAAACCTGGTATTGCATCTTGTTTAATTGCAAAAGCTGGCATCCACCACGAATGAATTACGTCATTTGCTGTAATCAAGAATCTTACTTTTTTGCCAGCAGGTATTACGACCATCTCGTCTACCTCTTGAAGGTAGTGCTCTCCCTTAGGAACAAGATTATTAATCTCATCCATATCAGTCGAGAGATTTGAAAAGAAACTTATATCATCTTCAAGATAGTTGTACTGCCATTTCCACTGATAACCAGTAACCTGTATGTTTACATCTCCAGCCTCATCATCGTAAATTTTTACTAAGGTCTTTGAAGCAGGAACAGCCATAGCAATAAGAATCAAAAATGGAACTATGGTCCATGCTATTTCAAGCTTATGATTTTCATGAAAAGAAGCTGCTACTGGATTTTTTTTCTTTGTATGTGCATACATGGAATAGAACATAACGCTAAATACAACTACGCCAATTACTACGCATATCCAAAAGATAAGCATATGCAGTTCAAATACCTCGTTACTAATGTCAGTTACGCCTCTTGTCATATTCAAGGCGAACCAGTCTGCATGCATTGGAGATGCGAAAACAAACAATGCTGAAAAAATCTTTAAATGAAGATTATGAAAATATTTCAAAGACATCTTTTTTATCCTATGTGTGTGCTTTACAAAATAAAATTTGGTTATATGCAATTATAAGGTATATCTATAATTAAAACAAAATTATGTACGTACTTTTTCGGTGCATATGATATCTTTTTGTGCGTTTTTTTACTAGCTTTTAGAAGCTTTATAATCTTGCATATTTATGACGTTTATAAGCTCATTTTTCTCAGCTGCTGCCTTAGGTCTTTCTTCTGAAAAGTCACACTTTACACAATAAATTAGATCATTGTCTGCATTGATAGCAATGGTGTCTTGAGCACCACATTTGGGACATTTAGCCCCGGCTATGAATTGGACCATTTTTTTCATTTTGAAAGGCCCTCAATATCTTTTATTACTGAATTTGTTTCAGGAATAGAGCCAAACCAGTGATTGAATGATAGGGCTGCTTGATTCACTAGCATTCCAATACCATCATAAACCTGATTAGAGTATTCTTCGGCCCACTCACAAAAAGGGGTTTTTGCTAGTGAATAGTTTAAGTCGTAAAAAACAGCTGACTGAGATACTGGTATGTCAGATGGAGCAGAAAATTCACCTGTCAATCCCGCTGAACTTCCATTAATAACAAGATCATACTTTGAGTCTTTCATAGAAGTTGTAATAACCTCTGGATTTTTATAATTTGCACAAAGAATTTCTGCTTTTTCTTTTGTTCTATTAATAATGGTTATATGTTCAGGTCTGGAGTTGTATAGTTTATATAAAATACTTTCAACAGCAGAGCCAGCACCAAGAATCAATATTTTTTTTCCTTCAGGGTTGATAGATTTTTTATGCAAGTCATCAATAAAACCTGAGCCATCAGTTGATTCTAGGAAAAATTGCTTATCTTTTTTTATTATTGTGTTTACTGCATTTATAAATTTTGCTTCATTACTGATGTTGCCTTTAATGTTTGTTGCAGCAAGATTTTTTAATGGCAGGGTAACGTTCAATCCCTTTGCATATTTATCTGAAAAAAACTCGGAGATAAAACCATTAAAATCACCTTGCTCTACTCTATATGCTTTGTAATCTAAATTAAGTCCTTCCTTCCTAGCAAATCTTGAATGAATAAAAGGAGACAACGAATGTTCAATGGGGTTTCCAATAACACCTAATTTAAATATCTTAGACATTCCAATCCGTATCTATAAATTTTAGTAATCTTTTCTCCATAGCTTCGTGCTCTTTTGTCTTTTTATAAGACCATTTAACATCGCTTGGCAATGATGCAAGTATGGACTCTATTCTTCCATTTGATTGAAGACCAAATGCAGTCCCCCTGTCATAAACAAGATTAAACTCAGCATATCTTCCTCTTCTCAACAACTGAAAATCTTTTTGTGACTTGGTATATTTTTTTTGTCTCCTAAGGTTCGCAAGTGTTGTGTATGAATTTTTATATTGGCTGGCAGTATCAGACAAAAGTAACAGAGTCTTTTCAAGGCCTAATTGTTTAAAATTGTCAAAAAAAATGCCTCCTATGCCCCTTCTTTCATTCCTGTGAGGTATATAAAAGTATTCATTACAATTTTTTGAGAATTTTTTATAGAGAGTTTTGTTATATCCGTCCAAAAAAGTTTTTGCATCTTTATGCCATTTTTTACAATCACTTTTATAGGGCAGAAAAGGTGTTAAATCATAACCACCACCTGACCACCAATCTTTAATATTATTTTTTTTGTCTAAAATACAAAACAATCTAATGTTCATGTGGCTGGTTGGCACATTGGGGTTTTTTGGGTGTGATATAACAGATACGCCCATAGCCTGATATCCGTAATTTGAAGATTTCGTTATCAGGTTTCCAAGAGCTGCTTTCGGAAGTTTTTTTCCCTTAATGGAGGAAAAATTTACTGCGCAATTATCAAAAAAATTACCACCTTGAATTATGAATGTTTTGCCGCCACCTCCCTCAGGTCTTTTCCATGAATCACATACAATCTTTGCGTTTTTAGATTTTTCTAGATCAGTAAATGATTTGATTATCTCTGCCTGAGAATCAGTAAATATTTTTTCTAGATTTTTAATCATATTAATCTCTAATTACAGCTCTAGTATGAAGGTCAATTATTCTTGAAGGTTTATTATTATCGCCTAGTTTATCATCAAAATAAGCTACGTCAGACTCGTTGAAAACATTCATAATTTCATCAATATTATTTAAGTTATCTTGCCCAGAAATATTTGCTGATGTTGAAACCATTATTCCATTAAATGCTTTTAATAGTGATTTTATAGGATAGTGATTACTCACTCTTAGTGCTATTTTGCCACTTACGTTTTGTAAATGCTCTGGCAATTTTTCGTTATAATCTATTAGCAATGTCGTTGGTCCAGGCCACACTGTATCAATAAAATTTAGTTCCTCAACTGATAGTTGATTTATATATTTTGAGACGGTATGGAGGGAATCTATTAATAAAATAAAACTTTTATTTTTTGGTCTTTTTTTAAGATCATATATTCTTAAAAAACTTTTTTTGTTAAGTGCGTCGCAACCTATTCCCCAGATGCCTTCTGTAGGATGAATTAAAATCTTACCTTCAGCCAAATGATTGGCCGAAGATAAAAGATTTAATGATTTTTTATGCAATTAGGAATTAAGTGCCTGATCTTTTTTTAGAACCTCGTCACGCATATTACTTTTATATTCTGAAAGTTTTGCTGCCAAGCCATCATCTGAAGTAGCTAAAATCTGAACTGCTAGAATTGCGCTATTTTTTGCGCCAGCTTTCCCCACAGCAACTGTAGCAACTGGAACACCAGGAGGCATCATAGCTGTTGATAGCAAAGAGTCCATTCCGCCCATTCCGCCTGATTCTATAGGAATACCTATAACAGGCCTTGTTGAGTGTGCTGCAACAGCTCCAGCAAGGTGGGCTGCCATACCTGCAGCAGCTATAAATACCTTACATCCGTTGTTTTCAGAGGTTTTAATCAATTCCATGACCTCATGAGGTGTTCTGTGCGCAGACATCACGTTTTTTGTGTATTTAACGCCAAAAGAGTCCAAAATAGCAAAACTAGCTTCTACAATAGGCAAATCAGAGTCTGAACCCATTATTATCGCTACATCTGTGGTTGAATTAGTCATAATTTTTAAAATAAATAGTTGTTAATAATACAAAGAGATTATAATGGCGGAATATATAAAAAAATAGTGATTTGATGGCAGAAAAACTAAAAATTTTAAAATTTCCAGATCCAAGGCTGAGAACTGTTGCTAAAAAAGTTGAAAAATTCGACAAAAGTCTAGAAAAACTTACTAAGGATATGCTTCATACAATGTATGAAGATAATGGAATTGGTCTTGCAGCAACTCAAGTAAACAGGCATATCCGTGTAATAGTTATGGATTTAAGTGAAGAAAGGAATGAACCAAGAGTTTTTATTAATCCTGAATACAAGATATTAAATAAAGAATCACTTGCATCTTTTGAAGAAGGGTGTCTTTCAGTTCCGGGATTTAGTGAAGAAATCATAAGACCAGATAAAATAGAGCTTAAATGGCAGGATCTATCGGGTGAATTACACCAAGATACTCCAGATGGGCTTCTAACTATATGCATACAACATGAAATAGACCATTTAGAAGGTAAATTAATGGTTGATTATATAAGTCCTATTAAACGCGATAGAATTAGGAAAAAGCTTTCAAAGTAAGAAATAAAGAGATTTTGAGCGAAATTTAGAGATTTTAAGCGATTTTATGAATATTTTATTTGCTGGAACACCCGAACCCTCAGCCAAACTGCTGCAATCATTGTGTAACAATGAGCGCATGAATATTATCGGCGTTATAACAAAACCAGATGTAGCTCAAAAAAGAGGTAATAAAATAAAACAATCACATGTATCTCTTGCTGCTTTTGAGGCCAACCTTCCGATCTTCAAGCCTGATGATTTGAATTCAGCAGAATTTAAAGAAACTCTATTAAAACTAGACTTTGATTTTTTGGTTGTAGCAGCATATGGAAAAATACTTCCAAACTGGATGTTGGCAAGCCCAAAAGTGATGCCAATTAATGTTCACTACTCACTTCTTCCAAAATACAGAGGTGCATCTCCAATTCAGTCTTGTCTTTTGAATGGTGATGAAAAAACTGGTATTACTTTTATCAAAATGAACAATAAATTAGATGAGGGTGATTGTATAGATAAATATGAAATGCAAGTGCGTGATGATCATAACAAAGTAACACTTGAAGAAGATTTATGTAATTTGGCTATAGAAAATATATTCACTGTATTATCGAACATTAACCAAAATAATTTTGGCTTGTTAAAGCAAAATAATGAAGCGTCTACTTATTGTAAAAAAATTATTAAACAAGATTCATTGATAAATTTTGAAATGTCGTCTGATGAAATTTATAACAAATTTAGAGCATATTATGAGTGGCCAGGTATAGCATTTGAACATAAGAATACAATCGTGAAAATTAAAGGGATGTACGTTTTAGATAAAAATAATACATGTTTAGACAATGAAATTTTTAAATTTGATAAATCATTATTAACAGCAAAAACAGCAGATAAAACAATAGTAATTACTCACTTACAATTTCCAAATAAAAATATTATAAGCTCAACAGATGCTTTTAATTCGTATAAAGAGTTCTTTATCAAATAATTTAATTTACCAGGAAGTCTTTTAATTACATTAAAAGAGGTTTAATTTATCAAATATGAAAATTGTAATATTGGGTGCTGGAAGAATTGGTAGCAGTCTTGCAAGAAATTTATCTAATTCTAACTATGAAGTTTGTATAGTTGATGAAAACAAAAACAAACTATCTGAGCTTGAAGATAAGTTAGATATTATGACTGTTGAGGGGTCTGCTTCTCATCTTAATACATTAAAAAAATCTGGCCTTGATGAAGACACAATTGTTCTTGCTGTAACATCTAACGACGAAGTGAATATCGTTGCTTGTCAAATTGCAAAAAAAGCCTTTGATGTTAAAAAGACTATATGTCGTTTCAGAGATAACTCTTATTTTGGAAAACTAGATATATTTGGTGAAGGGGTTATTGATATACCTATCAGCCCTGAAGATGAAATAACAACTCATTTAAAAGAGTTAATAGATCACCCTGGAGCAAATCAAATAGAAAGTTTTGCTAATGGAAAAGTTAAGCTAGTTTCAGTTAAGGCAAAGAAAAAAGGGAAGCTTGTTGGAAGAGAGCTTAAAGGCATTAAAGAAGATATGCCAGATATTGATGCTTTTGTGGCCTCCATATACAGAAAAGGAAATCCTTTTATACCCTCAGGAGATACTATTATTAAAGAGAATGACGAAGTCTACTTTATATCGTCTGAATCTAATATAGGGCCAATTGTTGATGAATTTAGGGACCATGAGGAGCAATATTCCAGAATTATGATTGTGGGCGGTGGAAAAGTAGGCTTTTCTTTAGCAAAAGATATTGAAAAAGACTATAACGTAAAGCTAATTGACTCTAATAATGAGCGATGCAAGGTATTATCAAAAGAATTAGAGAAAACAATAGTTCTAAATGGCTCAGCAACAGATGAATCTCTTTTAAAAAGTGAAAATATTGCAAATATTGATATATTTTGTGCTTTAACTGATGATGATGAGACAAATGTCATGTCTTCGCTGCTTGCTAAGAAAATGGGTGCAAAGAAAACCATGATTATACTGAATAACCCATCTTATTTAGGTCTTGTACCTGGCTTCATTGATGTCTACATAGCGCCTTACAGGCTTACCGTATCATCTGTTCTTCAAGATCTTAGAGAAAGTGATGTAGCTCAAGACGTTATTTTAAAAGTAAATACAGGCGCAGAGGCTATTGAGGGCATTGTTCATGCGAATGAATTTACCTCACCTTTGTTTGGAAAACCTATTAAAGACATCCCTTTGCCCGAGGGAACAGCAATTGCAGCAATTATAAGACATGGTGAGCTTATAATGCCAAGCTCAAGTGTTGAATTAACACTTAACGATCACTTGGTAATATTTTTATCTGATAAAAACAAAATTAATGAAGTAGAGGTGCTTTTTAAATAAGCCAATGAACCTGAAGCCTTTATTAAAGCTATTCAGCATCTTGGTGATGTTTTTTAGCACTTCATTTATATTTCCAATAATTACATCTCTAATTTATGAAGACGGAGCCATGTCAGTCTTTGTTATTACATTTTTGATTGTTTTTATAGTTGGCTTCATTGGGTGGTTAATATCAAGGAATACTGTTGAAGATATGAGCCATAAAGATGGTTTCTTGGTAATAACTCTTTTCTGGGTTGTGTTGTCATCTGCTGGCTCTATTCCATTTATGTTAAGCGGTATGACTTTTATTGATTCTTTTTTTGAATCAATGTCTGGTATAACAACTACTGGCGCAACTGTAATATCAAATTTGAGTACCCTTCCCGAGTCATTGTTGCTTTACAGGCAGCTACTTCAGTGGATGGGCGGCATGGGTTTAATAGTTCTAGCTATTGCAGTTATGCCTTTGTTGGGTATTGGAGGTGGTCAGCTTTATAAAACAGAAATACCTGGAGCCATGAATGACCAAAAACTAACACCAAGAATAAAGGAAACAGCTCAAGCTTTGTGGCTTATATATCTTTTACTTACTGTCAGTTGTGCTCTTTTTTATTTCTTTGCAGGAATGAATGCATTTGATGCAATATCACATAGTTTAAGCACGGTCTCAATTGGTGGTTTTTCTACATATGACCAGAGCATTGGTTACTTTAATAATGGAATGATTGAGGCTGTTTGTATATTTTTTATGCTTTTGTCTGCACTTAGTTTCACATTGCATTATTTTGCTTTTTATATGAAAAAACCTCTTAAATATTTATATGATCCAGAGCTTAGATTCTTTATCTCAATAATGGCAATCATATTCTTGCTATCTGTTTTAATGAATTATATTTCAACCCAAGAACAGGCCAGTATTAGAGAATTACTTTTTCACTCAGTATCAATTGTAACTACAACAGGTTTTTCAATAGGTGACACAAACCAGTGGAGTCCATCAATAGGTTTTCTTTTCTTGATTGGAGCTTTTATTGGAGCATGTTCTGGTTCCGTTGGAGGGAGGAATTAAATCCTGGAGAGTGCTCATAATGATTAATTATGCATATATTAATCTCAAGAAAATGATTCATCCAAATGCTGTTATAACTTTGAAAATTGGTACTAAGAGTGTCGAAAATGATGTTGCTGCATCTGTATGGGGTTTCTTTTCAATATACGTAATATCTTTCATTATTTTGTTATTAGGGCTGGTTGCTACAGGCCTTGATTTTCAATCGGCGTTTTCAGCTATTGGTGCGTGCTTAAATAATCTTGGTCCCGGTCTTGGTGAGGTTGCTCAAACATATAATTCTGTTTCGACGGTTGGTAAGGGGATATTATCTTTTGCAATGATACTAGGAAGACTTGAAATTTTTACTCTTCTTGTTTTATTCACACCAATCTTCTGGCAAAAATAATTTAGATGTCTGAATATGGGTCTTCTCCGGATGGAGGTCTTCTATAGCGTTTGTATTCCCAGGAATAATCTATTGGGTTTATATTAATTAATTCTTCAATACTTTTATTAAGTGATAGTTTGTACTCACTATCTTTATATATGCCTTTTTTTGTGGGTTTGATTGTAATGCCAAGCCTATTATTGCCAAATGAGTTAAGACAAATAAATACACCAGGTTTCTTTGTTTTATATAACATTGATGAGGCTAGCGTTGTTGTATAGGCATCGTTATTAAAAAGTTTTACATATTCACCCATGCCTCTTTGTGGAACTTGATCAGCAGCTATGCATATGGTTTTTCCAGCTTTAAATGCTTGAAATATTTTTCTTACTCCGTTCATGTTGGTTTCATATACCTTGTTGCTTTTCCCTTCTCTTTGTTTTTTTACAAAACGATCAAGCGCTTTAATTTTAACTTTTTTATAAAGTGTGGTTGTTTCACTTTTTGTATTAATCCATTTGAGTAACATATCTACACTTCTATTATGGATCGCAATTACGGCAACACCATTCCCATCGTTAATATATTTATTAAGAAGAAAATTATTCTCTACTCTAAATATCTTTTTTCCTGAATTATGAATTGGCCTACTCCATGACTGAATGGTTTCATAGCCACTTACCAATGTTTCTATAAAACTTTCTAATGCAAGTTTTTCAAGCTGGTTTTGGTTTAGGTTTATATAACTCATCTTTAAATTTCGCAATGTTACTTTGTAAGCATTTGATAGCTTATATAAACCAGTTTTAGAAATAGTCGATAAAACAGCTCTAACTATAGATATTGGGATTAGAGATACTATGTAAAATATAGGCTTCATTGTGATTACTTATCCAGCGTTTGATATATAATCTTAATTGATTTTTATAGTTATAGATTTAATTTTTTATAAATAGTTTATTTATATTAAATTAGACATATGTTCCATTTTATGGATTAGGAGAATGCTTTGACTGCAAAAACAATGGATGATTTAGTATCTTTGTGTAAAAGAAGAGGTTTTATCTTTCAATCTGGAGAAATATATGGAGGATTGCAGGGCATGTATGACTATGGCCCTTTAGGTGTAGAACTAAAAAATAACCTAAAAAGTGCTTGGTGGTCGTCTATGGTCTATGAAAACGATAATATTGAAGGTTTAGATGCTTCTATATTATCAAACCCAACAGTTTTAAAGTATTCTGGTCATGAAGATACTTTCTCAGACCCCATGGTTGACTGTAAAACATGTAAATCAAGGTTTAGAGAAGATCAACTACCAAAAAAACTGCAAACTGGGTTCTGTGATTTAACAGAAGCCGACAGTTTAATTTAATGTTTAAAACAAATGTTGGCCCAATAGACGATGGTTCTTCATTTGCATACTTAAGGCCTGAAACCGCACAACAAATATTTACAAATTTTAAAAACGTTGTTGATTCTTCTTCAAAAACATTACCTTTTGGCATTGCACAAATAGGCAAAGCATTTAGGAATGAAATAACTCCTAGAAATTTTATTTTTCAGAGTTAGAGAGTTTGAACAAATGGAGTTAGAGTTTTTTGTAAAGCCTGGAACTGATGAAGATTGGCATAAGACATGGGTTAAAAAGAGGCTTGATTGGTGGGAAAAACAAGGTGTGCCAAAAGATAATATAGAGCTCTATGATGTGCCTGATGATGAGTTAGCACATTACTCAAAGGGAACAATTGATATTATGTACAAGTTTCCTCATGGGCTTGAAGAGTTAGAGGGTATAGCGAATAGAACAGATTTTGACTTAGGCTCACATACAAAAAATCAGGATGAACTTAATATATCTGCTAAAGTCATGCCAAATAATAATTCAAATACAAGATTGGCAATTCAAGACATAGATTCAAAGAAATGGGTGGTTCCTTATGTTATAGAGCCTTCTGCTGGTGTAGATAGGGGTGTTTTAGCGATCATGAATGAGGCATATAATGTTGAAGATTTGGGCGAGGGCAAAGAAAGAATTGTTTTAAAGCTTAAACCACATCTTTCGCCCATAAAAGCCGCTGTAATTCCGTTGAAAAAAAATAATGCTGAACTGGTTAATAAAGCCTCTGATTTAAAAAAGAGATTGCAAAGATTAAACATAGGGAGAGTTGTTTTAGAAAATACAGGTAATATAGGTAAAGGCTATCGAAGACATGATGAAATTGGTACACCATTATGCATTACAATAGATTTTGAGAGCTTAGAAGACAATACAGCTACAGTAAGAGATAGGGATACAATGAAGCAAGAAAGAATATCTATTGATGCTTTACCAGAATATCTAATAAAATGCATAAATGAATAAATAATGGCATTGCTAGGTAGTGTTATATTTAATACTGTCTTTTATTTAAGTCTTATTCCAGTATCAATTTCGATAATTATTCTATATTTCTTTTTATCAACTAAAAAACTACAGGCTTTTGGAGCATTGTGGATTTGGTTTGTTCTGTGGTTGTTAAGAATAATGTGTGGTGTCACTTGGGTTATTGAGGGCAAAGAAAATATACCCGATTGTCCTTGTATTGTAGTAGCCAATCACCAAGGGCAGTGGGAGTCATTCTATTTACAAACACTTTTATTGCCATCAACAAGCATTATAAAAAAAGAGCTTCTGTATATTCCTTTTTTTGGTTGGGCATTAAGATGCATGAAACCAATAACATTAAATCGAGCTAATAAGTTTAGTAGTTTAAAAAAAGTTATTGATAAAGGGGTTTTAAAGCTTAAAAATGGTTTTTCAGTGATTCTCTTTCCTGAAGGCACAAGGATATCACCAGAGAAAGGAATACAACCATTTGCTAACAGTTGTGGGGTTTTGGCTAGCAAGAGTGGTAAGCCCATTCTTCCGATATGCCATAATTCAGGCAAATATTGGAAAAATAAAAAATTTATAAAAAAACCTGGACAAGTAATAGTTAAGATAGGGGCGCCTATAACTGGCAATAATGCTAAAGAATTGACTGAAAATGCTTATTTATGGATAAAAAATTCTTATAGAGAGATTTCTTAGATATCAAGATCGGTTACAGAAAGAGCATTTGCATCTATAAACTCTCTTCGAGGCTCTACTTCATCACCCATGAGAACTTCAAATGATTCGTTAGCATCAACAACATCTTTTATATCAACCCTCATCATTCTTCTGTGCTCTGGATCCATTGTTGTAGTCCAAAGTTGTTCAGGGTTCATTTCTCCTAAACCTTTATATCTTTGAACTTCAAGGCCTCTTGTGCCAGATTTTGATAAATCTTTAATTGCTTTTTCTTTTTCGTCTTCATCTGATGCATAAACAAACTCTTTTCCTTTTGTTATCTTATAAAGAGGTGGTAATGCAATATATACATGGCCCCTATCAACAATCTCAAACATTTGTCTATAGAAGAAAGTTAATAAAAGGGTTCTTATATGTGAGCCGTCTACATCTGCATCGGTCATAATTATAATTCTATGGTATCTAAGCTTTTCGATATCAAAATCTTCTTTACCAATTCCACAGCCAAGGGCTTTTATCAAAGTGCCAACTTCTTGTGAACCTAACACTTTGTCGATTCTTGCTTTCTCTACATTAATAATTTTTCCTTTTAGAGGAAGTATCGCTTGGTTTTTTCTATTTCTTCCTTGTTTAGCAGATCCGCCCGCTGAATCACCCTCAACAATATAGATTTCAGAAAGAGTAGGATCTTTTTCTTGACAGTCTGCTAATTTCCCCGGCAAACCAGCTATCTCAAGAACACCTTTTCTTCTTGTCATTTCACGCGCTTTACGAGCAGCTTCTCTAGCAAGAGCAGCTTCTGCAACTTTGCTATAAATTGCCATTGCATCTTTAGGGTTTTCAAGAAGATACTCATTGAAATATTTGCTAAAGACAGTACTCACAACACTCTCAACCTCAGAAGAAACAAGCTTTTCTTTTGTTTGTGATGAAAATTTAGGGTCAGGCACTTTTACAGAAATAATTGCAGTAATACCCTCCCTAACATCTTCTCCAAGTAGGTCTGTTGGAGTTTTTTTAGCATTTTCTTTTTTTATAAAGGCCTTTAAAACTCTAGTTAAGCTTCCTCTAAACCCAGCTAAATGAGTCCCACCATCTTTTTGAGGAATGTTGTTGGTATAGCAAAGCACATTTTCAGAATAGGAGTCTGTCCACTGCAGAGCAATTTCAACACCAACCTCATTTTCTACAGCAGAACATTCAAATATATCTGACACTTGCTGCTTTCTCCCTTTAAGGTGAGTAACATAGCTAGAAAGGCCGCCTGTGTTTTTAAATTTTTTAGACTTTCCTGTTCTTTCGTCTGTAACATTAATAGATACACCAGCATTTAAGAAAGATAACTCTTGAATTCTTTTGTGAATTCTATCTATGTCAAAATCAATAGAAGTAAAAATAGAAGCTGATGGATAGAACGTTATTTCTGTCCCGTTTTCTTTAGATGCTTTAACTTTTTTAAGTTTAGCCTTGGGTTTTCCACCGCTATATTCTTGAAAATATTCGCCACCATCTCTACAAACTTTTAATAAAAGTTTGTCGGATAAAGCATTTACAACAGAAACACCTACGCCGTGTAGGCCTCCAGAAACTTTGTAGCTGTTGTCGTCAAACTTACCTCCAGAATGAAGTGTTGTTAAAATTAATTCAGCTGCAGATATTCCTTCTTTCTTGTGAACATCAACAGGAATGCCTCTTCCATTATCTTTTACAGTTACTGATCCATCCTTGTTAACTATTACGTTTATATCAGAACAATGTCCAGCCATTGCCTCATCTATACAATTATCAAGAACTTCAAAAACCATATGGTGAAGTCCAGACCCATCATCTGTATCACCTATATACATGCCCGGTCTTTTCTTTACCGCTTCTAGGCCTTTTAGTACTTGAATGTTAGAGGAATCGTAGCTTTGTTCTTCTGCTTTTTTTGGCATATACCCTATCTTAATTGTTCCACGTGGAACTTTTTGAAGTCCTTATAATTAGGGTTTATTTTACTACTAAAATGGTCATCTATACAGGAAAAGATAACCTGATTATCTAAAAAATTTAAGAGGTTTAAAAACACTTCAAATGTTGCATTGTCAAGCTCAGATTTTATGTCGTCAATGATTAATGTTGCATCAATATTATATTTTTTTCTTAACACTTCGTTTTGAGAGCAACACCATAAAATTGAAAGAATTTTTTGTTCTCCGCGTGACAAAATTTGCTTAGCATCCATACTGTTAATTAATATTTTTATGTCTGCTTTGTGGGGTCCTTGGGTTGTAGTTTTGCTGAATAAATCTTTTTTCTGGTTTTGAGTTAAAAGCTCATATAGTTGATTTTCTTTATCCCACCCAGAAAAAAATTCAATATTGACTTTGTTTAATTTATCTACCATTGGGCTTGGTTTTAGCCTGTTAAAGATATTATTTAGTTCTGATAATGAGTCTTCAAAGAAGGTGATTCTATTTATATCTAAAGCGATCCCTTCTTCAGAAACTTTTTGATTCCAAACATCAATATTATCAATAAGCCCTTTTTTAAGAGAGCTGTTTCTTTGTTTTAGTGACCTGTAAAAACCAAACCATGTTTCAGAGAAGTTTGGGCTTGATACAAAAAGTGATCTATCTAAAATCTTTCTTCTAAAGTCAGGTGATGCATTTGCAAATGAGAATGTGTTGTTGTGAATCGCTGTTGCTGGGAATTCTTTTAATAATGCTGAAGTTGTGGATTTTGTATTATTAATTTTTATTGAGATAGGGCTTGCGCGGCCTTTAACTAAATTAAGTGTATAGCCTTTGTTAGAATCATATGCATTGATACTAAAGAAATCTTGATCAAAAGATATTAATGATTTTATATTACTGCTTTTAAACGACTTACCGCTTGAGCACATATATATGGCCTCTAATATAGAGGTTTTGCCAGAACCGTTTGGCCCATAAAAAAAGTTAATTCCAGGAGATAAATTTATTGTTGATGTTTCAAAGCACCTAAAATTATTCAGTTTTAATTCGCTAATCATTTGAGTTTATTAAAACTAGAAATTTAATTTATAGCAATTAAATTAATAAAGGCATCACAACATATTTAAAGTCATCTGAGCCTGGGTTTGTGATAAGGCAGCTCTTATCAGAACCAAAAAAATGCACCTCAACACTTTCACCATCAATTGAAGATAAAATTTCTTGGATATAATTAACATTAAATGCTATATCAATACTTTCACCAGTGTAAGAACAATTAATACTTTCTTCTGCCTGTTCTTTTTCTGGGTTATTAGCAGAAATGTTAATTTGGTTTTCTGACGTTATCATCCTTACGCCTCTAAACTTTTCACTAGAAAGAACGCTTACTCTACTAAGACTTTCTGAGAGGTCTTTCTTGTTAATGGATAGGGTTGAGCTTTCTCCGCTAGGAATCACTTGTTCATAATCTGGGAATTTGCCTTCAATTAATTTGCTAGAAAAAGTGGTGCCAGCAACATTAACATTAATGGAGTTAGGTGTTAGTTGTAATAAAATATTTTCGCTACTATCGCTCACAATCTTACCTATTTCATTAATTGATTTTCTTGGAACGATTCCGGTAATTTGTTCTGAAACCCCTTCGTTTAGTGGCGCTGTGGCTAGAGCCAATCTATGTGCATCTGTTGCCACGCTTGTGATATTGTTGTCCTCAACTGAAATATATAAACCATTTAGGTAATGTCTCCAGTCCTGATTGCCCATAGCAAAAGATGTTTTGTATATCAACGCCTTTAAGTTTGGTCCTGTGATATTTACGGTGTTTCCGCCCTCTTCTTTTTCAAAAACAGGAAAATCTTCACTTGGCAATGTAGATAAATTGTATTTACCAGAGCTTGTTTCTATTTTTAGATTGTCTCCATCGAGAAAAAAATGAATCTCGTCTCCCTCTTTAAACAACCTACAAAGCTCGCTTAGTTTTTTTGCTGGAGCTGTTGTCCTTCCCCCACTTTTAAAATTAGATATTGTTGAAATAGTTGATATTTCTGATTCTAAATCTGTTGCTGTGAGTCTTAAGGTTGATTCATCAACCTCAAAAAGAACGTTTGCAAGAATTGGGAGGGTTTGACGTTTTTCTACAACCCCAAGTGTTGCATTAAGAGATGAAACTATCTCTTCTTTGGTAATATAAAAGTCCATGTTTAATTGGTTAGTGCTCTTGTTAAGTTTCTATAATCCTCTTCGTGTGAGGGGCTTTCTTTTCTAAGTTCCGCAATTTTTTTACATGCATGCAAGACTGTGGTGTGGTCCCTTCCGTTAAAAGCTTCGCCTATTTCTGGAAGGCTGTGTCTTGTAAGCTCTTTTGTTAAAGCCATAGCAAGCTGTCTCGGTCTTGTTATAGAGCGACTTCTTCTTTTAGACAAAAGGTCTGAAAGCTTGATGTTGTAATACTCGGCCACTGTCTTTTGTATATTTTCAATACTGACCATTTTTGCAGAAATTACAAAAAGATCTTTAAGGGCATCTTTAACAAGAGCAAGGTCTATTTGCTGATTGGTAAACTTTGCATTGGCAACAACTCTTTTAAGAGCGCCTTCGAGCTCCCTTATGTTTGACCTTATTCTTTGTGCAATATATATTGCGCAGTCATTTGGTAGAGAAACACCCATTGAAGATGCTTTTTGTAGAAGTACCGCAGCTCTCGTTTCTAGCTCGGGTGGATCAATAATTACCGGCAACCCCCAGCCAAGCCTTGATTTCAGTCTTTCCTCTAAACCATCAATTTCTTTTGGGTATTTATCACAGGTAAGGATCATTTGATTGTTTCTATCTAACAAAGCGTTGAATGTATGAAAGAATTCTTCTTGCGACTGCTCTTTTCCTGCAAAAAACTGTATATCATCAATTAAAAGGGCATCAGCGTTTCTATAAAAAGATTTAAATTCGTTCATAGCTCCAAGCTGAAGCGCTTTAACCATATCAGACACAAACTTTTCTGAGTGAACATAAACAATTCTTTTGTTTGGTTCGTTTTTAAGGATCTCGTTTCCAACAGCGTGCATTAAGTGGGTCTTACCAAGGCCAACACCACCATAAATGAATAATGGGTTGTAATCACCTTTTGGGTTTAAGGCAACCTGTTTAGATGCTGCCAGAGCCACATGATTTGATTTACCCTCAACAAAGGTATCAAAAACATAAGATGGAACTAGTTTGGTGTCTTCAGATTTCTTATTATTACTATATTTATCAACAAATGTTTCCTTTGTTAATGTCTTAAAAACCAGACTTATGTCTTTTTTTGATTGTGATTTAATCATTTCCATGATTTCATCTGAAAGGTTTGTTTCTACGTAGTTGAGAATAAAATCATTGGGTGCAACTATTTCTAAAGTATTTTTATTTAAATTGCCTTTAAGGGGTCTGATCCAGGTGTTAAAATCTTCTTGTGAGAGCTTGTTTTCAAGTTTCTCCGAGCATTTATTCCAAAATTCCAATCCTAGTTCCTCCTAATAGACAACTAGTCTACGAAAAAACTAACAAGATATCTACAGGATAAGTTAATGAATTTTCTGTGGATAACTTGTATATAAAAAACTTATTTTAGTTTTTTTAAAATTCTATGAAATCTTTTAATTTATGGGCTATAATGCGCCACTATTTTTACAGGTAGTAAATTATGAAAAGAACATTTCAACCAAGCACTTTAAAAAGAAGCAGAACTCATGGCTTTAGAGCAAGAATGGCTACCAAGGCAGGCAGAGCAATACTGTCTAACAGAAGAAAAAAAGGCCGCAAGGTTTTAACTGCCTAGAACTTGCGAACCCCTTCGCTTTCAAAACACTTTCATAGTTCTAAAAATTTAAGAATCTTTTTTGTCGAGGATGGTAAAACAGATCTGCGAATAGTTGTGTCTAAAAAAAATTTTAAGCTTGCTGTTACGAGAAATAAAATTAAGAGAAGGGTAAAAGAAATTTTTAAAAACAATCATCTTTTTTTTAACAATGGTTCTTTTGTGTTTGTTGCCTATAAACCTTTTGCTGAATTAAGTTTCAAAGAGGCTTCTGTTGAGATAGTTAACGCTGTAAAATCATCAATTCATAATAAGGTTAAAAAATGAATTTAAGAAAAGTTTATCTAGGGGTTATTGTTGTTCTCTCAATGGCTTTGTTTTATGAGTGGAACTCTGAAAACCAAAAGCTCTCTGAGATAGAACAGCTTAGGGTAGCAGATATGGAGGCTGCCACCTCCCAGGTTACAGATGGTGGGAGTTTTGTTTATCTTGAAAATGATGAATTAAGAATAAAAATATCAACATCCACTGGTTCTGTTGTTGAATCTAGGCTTAAAAAGTATGGGGTAGAAAATATTGAAGGTTCACCTGGGGTAAGGGTTTTTGGCTCATCAAACACAAGCCCGTTTAGGTATTATTTAAAAACCGGTTTTACTGGTAAGGCCCCTAATTATGTACTTCATAGTTATAACAACAACTCTGTGGTTTTAAAAACAGAAGACGGGGATTTAACAAAAGAGTTCACTTTTTTGCCTGAGACATATGAGCTTTTAATTACTGACACCTCATCACTTGGTTCTTCTGGAAAGGCTTTTGCTGCTCTTTATAGAACAGAGGGCAGGTCTTTAGATTTAAAAACATCATGGCTCCAAGGTGGGATGATGAATAATAGCTCTTATCAGGGAGTCGCGTTTAGCACCGATCAAGACCCGTATGAAACAACCAGGTTGAGAGGTATTGATGAATCTATCTCTTATCTTTCTCGTTCTGGTTGGGTTTCTTTTATACAAAAATATTTTTTTGCTGCTCTTATTGGCTCGGAAGATAATATTTATAATTTCTTTGCTCATCCTGCTGATTCTGGTGTTTATAGAATGGGGTATACCGTTGAAAAAGGGGAGGCCTCAAACCTTGTATATAAACACTCTCACCGTGTTTTTATTGGGCCAAAAGTTAGAAAAGATTTGGCTGAGAGGGCAGAAAATTTAGAGCTCTCTATAGATATGGGTTGGTTTTGGTTTATATCGCAGCCCATGGTTTGGTTTTTAGATCTAATTAATGGGTTTGTTGATAACTGGGCTCTCTCAATAATTAGTTTTCACTTTTATTTTAAAGCTTGTGTTGTTTCCTGTAACAGCAAAAGGGTTTGTATCTATGGGCAATATGAGAAAGGTTGGCCCAAAAATGAAGGAGCTTCAAGACAGGTATAGTGATGACAGGCAAAAGCTTTCACAAGAGATGATGAAATTATACAAAACAGAAAAAGTTAATCCTTTGGGTGGTTGTTTACCAATCTTGGCTCAAATGCCTTTTTTTATTGGTTTCTTTTTTGCGTTAAGAGAGATGGTTGAGCTAAGGCATGCGTCTATTTTTTGGATGTCTGATTTGTCTGTTCCAGACCCTCTTTTTATTCTTCCTGTTTTGTTTGGTTTAATTATGTTTTCCACACAAAAGCTTAGTCCTGCACCCCCTTCTCAGGACCCAATGCAGCAACAAGTAATTAAATACATGCCTGTTGTTTTCTCCATATTCTTTTTTGTTTTTCCTGCCGCTCTATGTCTTTACTCTGTAATAAATTCAGGTGTTTCTCTTGGTCAACAAAGATATTTATATAAAAAACATGGTGTTTTGGGTGACACTCAGGTCGGTTCCGGGGGTTAGTTTTAGTGTCTGTGGTTTTTGCGCTAGCCACGCCCCCTGCAAAATCGGCAATATGTATCTTTAGGGTATCTGGTCCTGGTTGCCTTTCAAAAATTCCTGAGCTTACTGGTTCTCCATTAGAGAAAAATAAAAAGTTTTATTTAAGGTCTGTTAAAAACAAGTCTGGTGATATTGTTGACCGTGTTGGCATTATTTCTTTTAAGGGTCCAGATAGTTATACAGGGGAAGATTCTTTTGAGGTGTATGCCCATGGCGGGTTGGGTGTTATGTCTATGCTGGTTGATATTTTTAAGTCTTTGGGTTTTGATGAGGCTCCCCCTGGCGAGTTTACCAAAAGAGCCTTTTTAAATAACAAGATTAGTCTTGCAGAAGCAGAGGCTGTTGTTGATTTAATTGATAGTCATGATCAAGATGGGGTGGTTCTATCTTCAAACACCCTTTCAGGTGATTTTACAGAAAAGGTTTTGGGTTTCTCAGATGTTATAAACAACCTTCGTGTTAGGGTTGAGGGTGAAATTGATTTTTCTGATGAAGGGGAAAGCTTTTTTGATTCATCTCTACCAAACGAGCTATCCCTTCTTGTTGAAAATTTTAAGCTTTTTGTTGGAGGTTGTTTGAATAAAAAAAATCACTCTGCAAAAAATAAGGTTATGTTTGTAGGTCCTGTAAACTCTGGTAAATCTTCTGTGTTTAATAGATTGCTTGGTTTTGAGAGGGCTCTTGTTTCTGAGAAACCTGGCACAACAAGAGACCTTGTTGAGTCTGAAATTTTTTATAATGAGGCTTCTTTTTCTATATCTGATACAGCTGGTTTAAGAGAGACGGATGATGTTGTTGAGTCAAAAGGAATGCAGTTTGCATTAGAGCAATTAAATAATGTTGATCTGGTGGTTGGTATTTTTGACTCTGATGAAGGGTCTATATTAGATAGATTTGCTGAGCTTTCTAAAGAAAAAAAATATTTAAAAGTTTATAACAAAACAGATTTGGGTCATGTTGTGAGGGAGGGTGTTTTTGACTGCATGGTATCAGCTAAAACCGGTGAGGGTTTTGACGGCCTTAAGAAACTTATTTCTAAAGCGTTTAAGTCAGATATTTCTGGAGACTATATGTATTTAGTAAGAGATAGGCATATTGGGCTTTTTCAATCTTCTATTAATCATCTTGAAAATGCGCTTTTAAAACTTAGTGAGGATGGTGGGCTTGAGCTTATAGCAGAAGATTTAAAGCTGGCTAGGGGTGATTTAAACGAAATAATAGGTGTTAAAATGTCAGACTCTTTGCTTGGTGATATTTTTAGCTCTTTTTGTATTGGTAAATAAGTTGTTATTAAATTGTTAATGTTTTTTAACTCTTTTTTTTATTCACAGGTTGTTGAGAGATGTGTCTCTAGTTTTTTAACAGGGTTAAACATAGTTTGTTAAATCATATTTTTGTTTTAATAAGGGCGTAAAAGGTACTTATTAACAAATTCTTTAGGCACTAATAGAATTAACAGTAAGTATATAATATAGATATTATTGGTTTTATTATTATATGGATAAGTTTGATGTAGTAGTTGTTGGAGGCGGTCATGCTGGAGTAGAGGCTGCATACGCTGTATACAGAAGCGGCCTTTCTTGTGCACTTGTAACTTTTGAAAAAAGTAAAATTGGTCAGATGTCATGCAACCCAGCTATAGGAGGTCTTGGTAAATCGCATATAGTTAGAGAGATTGATGCAATGGGCGGTATTATGCCGATTGCAACAGATATGTCCGGCATTCAATACAGAACTTTGAATACAAGAAAAGGAGATGCTGTTCAAGCCCTAAGGGTCCAGTGTGATAGAGATCTTTATAAAAAAGCCATTCAAAAGATATTAAATTCAACCAGCATTAATATTTTTGAAGAAGAGGTTGAAGACCTAATTGTTGAACAAGAATCAGTAAAAGGGGTTATAACAAAAAATAAAAAAATTTATGGAAAGAAGACGATTCTTACCACTGGCACATTTTTGAACGGTTTAATGTACACAGGATCGGAAGTTTCTTCTGGTGGAAGAGTCGGGGATGATTCTGCTATACCTCTATCCAAGAAACTTTACGAGTTAAAGCTTCCAATGGGACGACTTAAAACAGGAACCCCGGCAAGAGTGAAAATGTCTACGTTAGACCTGTCTGTTATGGATGAGCAACCGGGCGAGACACCTACTCCATTTATGTCATTAACAGGCGAGGTTAAAAAACACCAAGAACAATTATCATGTTTTATAACAAGAACCAACAAAACAACACACCAAATAATATCTGACAACACCCACCTGTCTGCAATGTATTCTGGAAACATCTCAGGAATTGGCCCTAGGTATTGCCCATCCATAGAAGATAAAGTATTTAAATTTAGTCACAAAGACAGCCACCAAATTTTTATTGAGCCTGAGGGTATTGGGGTTGACCTCGTATACCCAAACGGAATATCAACAAGCCTTCCCAAAAAGGCTCAAGAAGATTTTATCCACACAATAAAAGGAATGGAGCAGTGTGAAATTACAGAATTTGGATACGCTGTTGAATATGATTTTGTTGACCCCAGGACAAACAAAAAAACACTTGAAACCAAATACTTTAATGATTTTTATTTAGCTGGACAAATTAACGGAACAACCGGGTATGAGGAAGCAGCCGCCCAAGGTCTTGTTGCTGGCCTAAATGCGGCTCAGGCTATTCAAAAAAAACCTGACTTTATTCTTCAAAGAGAAGAAGCATATATAGGGGTCTTAATAGATGACCTAACCACACATGGAATAACAGAACCCTATAGAATGTTTACAAGCAGGGCAGAACACAGGCTTTTACTCTCACAAAATAACGCTGAACAAAGGCTTTTAAGCAAAGCTTTTGACCTTGGTATTATTTCAGAAGAAAGAAACACAGCCTTTGTAAACAAAGAGAAACAATACGCAGAGTTCGTTAAAACCAGATTAGACAAAACAAAAATATCATCCTTCATAAACAAAGAACAACAAACTGTTTCGCTTGATGAAAAAAGAAGCATATCTTTAATATTGGCAAGACCAGATGTTGACGAAAACAACCTCATTAAACTTAACAAAGAAGAAGAAGCTTTTTTTAAAAGAGCCTCAACAGAAATAAAATATAAAGGCTATATAGAAAAACAAACCAGAGAAATAAATAAAAACAAAAAACAAAACAACAAAAAAATACCACCATCAATAAACTACAAAAAAATATCAGGACTTTCGAATGAGGTGGTAGAAAAACTAACAAAATCTCAACCAGAAACAATTGGATCAGCCTCACAAATAGAAGGAGTAACACCAGCCGCCATAAACCTGATTCTGATAAGCATAAAAAAACAAGAGTTGGAAAAACTCAATGCATGAAAAAAACAAAGCTGAAGCAGAAAAATTAGAAAAATTTGTAAACGAAGCCCTAGCTTTCAACAAAAAACACAATATTTTTGTAAGAGAATCAATCAAAGAGGTTTATGAAAAAGACGTAGATGACTGTTTGCCCGTTCTGCAAAAAATTAACAACTCAGACAAAATATTAGATCTTGGTTCTGGAGGGGGCTTTCCAGGAATAATTATAGCCATCCTTAAACCGATGTGCGAAATTCATCTTTTAGAAAAAAGTAAAAAAAAGTGCTACTTCTTAAACAAAACAATCGACCTTTTGGGATTAAAAAACGCAAAAGTTTTAAATACAGTTATTAGTAAAAACAACAGCCTTGGTTCATACACCCTTATAACAGCAAGAGCGTTTTCTTCTACCACAAACATATTAGAACTCACAGAGAACAACCTTGATGATGATGGCAAATATGTTTTACTTAAAGGAAAAAAAGAAAAAATCACAGAAGAGCTAGCAACAATAGACACAAACAAATATAAGTATGAAATAATCAAACTAGAAAACAAGAAATATGAAAGACACCTATTAGAGATAAGAAAAAGTGAATAAGGTTATAGCAATAGCAAACCAAAAAGGCGGTGTTGGAAAAACAACCACAGCGGTAAACCTTGCCTCAAGCCTTGCTGCAACCAAAAGAAAGGTTTTGCTCATTGACCTTGACCCACAAGGGAACGCCACAACAGCAACAGGAATAAAAGAAGAAAAACCAAACACCTTGTACGACCTTTTTTTCAACAACACACCCATCAATGAGTGCATATACAACACATCAGATAACTACAAAGTCTTACCAGGAGACCAAAACCTCATAGCGCTTGATGTGGGAATAAGAGAAAACAACAAACAAAATTTTTTATCAACAGAATTAAAAAAAATAGAGGATGAGTTCGACTATACAATAATAGACACACCACCAACACTAAACCAGCTCACAATAGAAGCCCTGTTTGCAGCATCGGGAACCCTTATCCCCCTTCAATGCGAATACTATTCTTTAGAGGGTGTTGCTGGATTAATGCAAACAATACAAACCCTTTCCGACAAAAACCTGACATCTAACAGGGTTTTGGGGATAATAAGAACAATGGTAGACATGAGAAACAACCTTGCCAAAGAAGTGTCTGATGAGCTAGAAAAACATTTTTCAAGCTTGGTTTTCAACACCCTTATACCCAGAAACATAAAGCTAGCCGAGGCCCCAAGCCACGGCGTATCTGGTGTTAAATATATGCCAACCTCTTATGGTGCAAAGGCTTACTTAGCACTTGCTGGAGAGTTAATAAGAAAGGTGGAATATGTCTGAAGAAAACAAAATTTTAAATAAAGGGCTCGACGCTCTGTTGGGCCAAAACACTAACAACAACCAAAAAAGCGTTAAAGAGCTGCCTGTTGAAGATATTAACCCAGGAAGATTTCAACCAAGAACAAATTTTGACGAAGAAAAACTCTTAGAGTTAACAAACTCTATAAAAAACCACGGAGTGCTCTCACCAATTCTTGTTAGAGAGGTTGGACTAAACAAATATGAGGTTATAGCGGGAGAAAGAAGGTTGAGAGCTTCAAAAAACGCCGGCCTTAAAACAATTCCTACATTAATCGATCAAAAACAAGACAAAGACGCCCTAGAGTCGGCCTTAATAGAAAACCTTCAAAGAGAAGACCTTAACGCAGTTGAAGAAGCAAGGGGTTATGACAGATTGAAAAGAGAGTTTGGTTTAACCCAGGATGAAGTTGCGGCCTCAACAGGTAAAGCTAGAAGCACAATTGCAAACTCTTTAAGGTTGCTGTCTTTGCCTGCAAAGGTTTTGGATATGCTTTCTTCTGGGAAAATTGAAAAAGGGCACGCAAAACTTCTAGCATCAATGGATCCATTAGAGGCCGAAAAAGCAGCAAACAATATTGTAAAAAATAAACTTACAGTAAAAGATTTAGCAGGGTTGTCCTCAAAAAAAACCAATAAAAAACCTCAAACCAAGACAAAAGATAGAGATCTTTTAATTGTTGAAGAGGAAATGTCTGAAAACTTTGGCCACAAGGTTGAGATAGAGGCTAAAAACAAAAAATCAGGCAAGGTTGTTATTAATTACAACACCAAAGATGAGCTTGAATCTATAATTTCTAAACTAAAAAACTGACTGTAAAAAATTTTCAATTTAAGAACAAAACAACTTGTTTATAAGACCATATATTTCTATAATTCACCGCAACAAATTATACAAAATACGATCTTTTGAGTACGTTTCAAAAAACACTATCTAAAAACAAGTTAATAGTAGCCTTATTTGTAACTCTTTTAGCTTTTGGGGTATATAAAGATGCCTTATTTTTAATGGCCGCACCAATGTATTTGGGGTTAATTGCTAGTGCTTATTATGTTGGGTCAAAAATTTCTGACTATACAATTAATGCTTTTTATAGCTGGTCTATAAAGTGGACGGTGTTTATCTTCTCTCTTATTTTTACCGGATTATATATGGAAGCGGCCTTCATACCCGCAATGCTACTTTATATTTTAATCAACTCAACAATTAACCCAATGATGTTTGCATCAAAACGAGAGTTAACAACATAATGGCGAAAGAGCTTACCACAGAGTCATACATAGACCATCATCTTACAAACCTAACATGTGGTCATGTTGGTATGGATGAGAGTGCTGGTATTTATAAGTCATTTTGGACTTGTGATCCATATATGGTCGACAAAATGGGTTTTTGGGCCTTTCATGTAGATTCTTTATTTTGGTCAGTTTTGTTGGGCGGATTATTTATCTTTTTATTTAAAAAGGGAATGTCAAAAAGCACCGACTCAAATACAGCGCCAACTGGGATGCAAAACTTTGTAGAAATGTGTATAGAGTTTGTTGAAGATAATGTGCAATCTTTATTTGGTTCTGTTAAAAACACCCTGATTGCTCCTCTTGCTCTAACTGTTTTTGTTTGGATATTGTTAATGAACTTAATGGATCTTGTTCCAGTAGATTTCTTGCCTGTGCTTGCTGGCCACATTGCCTATGCAGTTGCTGGAGGAAGCGTTGATTGGATTACAAGCCCAGAATCCTTTTACTTTAAAGTTGTACCAACCACAGATCCAAACATAACACTAGGAATGGCGTTTGCTGTTTTTGTTTTAACCATTTACTACAGCATTACCGTCAAAGGGTTAAAAAACTTTGTTGCTGAACTAACCCTTCACCCGTTTGGAAAATGGTTAATACCGGTAAACTTTGTTTTAGAAATGGTAAATTTTATTGCCAAACCAATATCTTTGGGACTAAGGCTTTTTGGAAACCTATATGCAGGTGAAATGATCTTCATCTTAATAGCTCTGATGCTGTTCTTTAGCAGCATACCTATAGGTGTTCTTGGTTTTGGCTTGCATTTAGTTTGGGCGCTTTTCCACATATTGATTGTGGCATTACAAGCATTTATTTTTATGGCGTTGACCATTGCATACTTGGCGATGGCACATGAAACAGAGGAGCATTAGTCCTCTAAACTTAAAGGAGAAAAAAATGGAATATAGTATTTTAGCAGCAGGAATTACCATGGGCCTTGCATCAATTGGTGCTGGTATTGGTGTGGGAATTTTAGGCAGCAAATTTATTGAAGGAATAGCAAGACAGCCAGAACTGGCTCCGTTTCTTCAAGGCCGATTCTTTTTAATGATGGGTTTAACCGACGCGGTTCCTATGATTGGAGTTGGTTTAGGTATGTACATGTTATTTGCTCTGTAAAAAATAATTAGTTAATTAGATATGAACATAAACGCAACCTTACTTGCACAAGCTGTCGTAATGATAGTTTTTGTGGCTATATGTTGGAGATATGTATATCCCCCAATATTGGCAACAATGCAAGAAAGAGAAAAAAAGATATCTGACGGTCTTGAGGCTGCAAAAAAAGCCGATGATTCTTTAGAGGAAGCAAAACTTGCTTTTGATAAAGAATTAGACAAAGCAAAAGCAGACGCAGCTGAGATTCTTGAAAAAGCTAATAACAGAGCATCTCAAATAGTTAACGATGCATCTTCAAAAGCTGAAGCTGAAGCCGAAAAAATATTGACCGCTGCTGCAACCAATATAGAAAACGAGACTAACAAAGCAAAAGAAGAACTAAGACAGCAAATGTCAGATATTATTATTGAAACAACTCAAAAAATTCTTGGTGACGAGGTTTCAAAAGAGAAACACGAAGCTATTTTAAAGAAAGCTGCCGAGGAACTATAAAAAATGATAGAACTAACCCCACTAGCCAGACCATATGCAAAAGCACTGTTTGCTTCAGCAATTGAGTCTAATACTTTAGAGGATATGGCCGTTGAATTAAATACTATGGCTGTAGCTTCTTTAGAAGATGGGGTTATAAATACTATTGAGAACCCAACATTATCCAGACAAGAGATTGTAGATATCTTGGTTAAATTGTTTGATGACAGCATTTCAGAAACGTCAAAGAAACTCCTTTCAATATTGGCTGAAAACAAACGATTAAATCTTCTTGAACCTATTTTTTCTATCTATCAAGATTTACTTGAGCAACACAAAAAACAAAAATCAGTTGAGGTTTTTGTCGCTGTTGATCCAAGTGATTCTACTAAAGAACACATAGAAGAAAAATCTTTGACCTCTTCCGATTGGCACCATGGCGTCAACAGCTTTTAATCCAATTTGAACAGGTTGGTCAACTGATTGACGAGCAATAACACCAGGGGCAACAACTTCAACTGGCATATTTTTCTCAGCTTTTATTTCACCCTTGCCGTCTATTGGTGTTCCTAAGGTGTTCACAACCCTTCCAAGAAGAGCCTCACCAACTGGAACTTCTAAAACTTTTCCAGTACAAACCGCTTTTTGTCCTTCAATAATTTCTAAGTAATCTCCAAGCACAACAGCACCAACTGAATCCTGTTCAAGGTTTAAAGCCATGCCTTTTGTTCCGTTATCAAATTCAATAACCTCACCATACATAACATCGCCCATACCGTGTATTCTCACAATACCGTCGGAAACGCTAACAACGATTCCTTCGTTTTTTTCTTTCAGCCGAAAGATCAAGACCGGCGATTTTTTCTTTTAATACGCTGGAAATTTCTGATGGATTTAATTGACTCATATTTTCACCTTAAAATTTAATTGGTTTACAAGCTTATTAACCTTTCCTCTAATAGAAAGATCTAA
>JAYQKD010000006.1:0-19535 GCA_038142505.1 Gammaproteobacteria bacterium
ATCAGCTTCTTTTTCATTATTGTTGCTTGATTTAATGCTGCCAGATGGCTCTGGCTTAGATTTATGTCGAGAGCTTAAGCAAGATAAATCCTTATCTTCTATGCCTGTAATAATCCTAACAGCAAAAGACGATGAAGTTGATAAAGTTGTTGGTTTTGAGTTGGGAGCAGATGATTACGTCACAAAACCATTCAGTGTTAGAGAACTTATTCTTCGAGTAAAAGCTGTTTTAAAGCGCGGTGAAAGAAAGTCCGATAATATGGAAGTTCAAAGGCAATTTGGAGAATTAAAAATAGATGTTGATTCTCATGAAGTATTTGTTAATGATGAACAGGTTAGCTTAACTGCCTTAGAATTTAAGTTATTACGTCAATTGGTTGATAGAAGGGGTAGAGTTCAATCAAGAGATCAGTTGCTTTCAGATGTTGGGGTTATAGCTCTGATGTAACCACAAGAACAGTTGATACTCACATTAAAAGGTTAAGAGAAAAACTTGGTGGTATGGGTAAATACGTCCAGACAATTCGTGGTGTTGGTTATAAATTTACTAGAACTCCAGAGTAATTAGATGGGAATAAGATCCCGAATTTTTTTTATTGTATTTATATTGCTGACCATAAGTATTGCGATAACTTATGTAGTTGCTGAAAGAGATCTTAACAATACTTTTAAACAACAAACTTTAAATGAGCTTGAAAAAAAGGCAAATCTATTAGCTCATATCGGTAGGAAGTTTAGCTAGGTTTGATGACATTAATGCTGCTGACCTTTTTGCAAACGAACTTGGAAGTGCTATCAAATTCTAGAGTTACTTTTATAAAAAATGATGGTCAAGTTATTGGAGATTCAGAATTAGATTTTGATGAAATTAGTATTATTGATAATCATGGAAACAGATCTGAAGTAGTAGATGCATTAAAGAATGGAGCAGGTTGGTCATCAAGATATAGCAGCACTTTAAACCAGGAGCTTTTATATTTTGCGATTCAAGATAATGAAGATGTATATCCCAATATTATTAGAATATCTGTTCCAATTACTTATATAGATAATATTACTGATACTTTAGGCTTATCTGTACTACTTTTATTTATTGTTGTTTTTATTGTATCTGTAATTGCTAGCGGTGTTTCTGCAAACTATTTATATTCAAATATTCAAGAATTAGCAAATGTAGCTTCTAATATATCAAAAGGTAAAACAATATCAGATGATATAGATGCCTTGCCAACACAAAGAGATGATGAATTTGGAACAGTTGCAAGATCCATTAGTCAATTATCAGAGGATTTAAAAAATCAAATAAAAATAATTGCAAAACAAAGAGATCAGTTTGGTTTGGTTCTTGATGATTTAGGTGAGGGCATTATTGTTACAAATAAGAAGGGCAAGGTGGTATTTACCAATGAACAAGCTTCGGTAATTTTGAATACTGAGAATCTTTTTGATAGAAATATAAAGGAATTTGATATACCAGCTCTTAATTATTTATTTAAAAGAGTTAAAAATAAAAAAAGAGCAGACATTGAATTTGAAATTGAAATAAATAGAAGAACTACAAAGTGGGTCCTTGGTTCAATGAATCAATCTAAAACAACAGGCCAATTTATTTTGGTTCTTCATGATATAACTCAATTAAGACAATTAAACTCCATGAGAAGAGATTTTATTTCAAATTTATCTCATGAACTTAGAACGCCTGTAAGTGTTATTAGGGCAAACTCAGAAACTCTGCTAGATGGGGCATTAGAAGATAAAAAAGAAGCAAAAATTTTTTCTAAGGCTATATTACATAATGCAGAAAGACTGACATCTATGGTTTCTGATTTAATTGATTTATCCAGAATTGATTATGGTGATTTAAAGTTAAATATTGTTGAAGTTAATTTAGATAATTTTATTAAATCTTTTATCGATTCAATGAAGAGCGTCATGAAGAAAAAAGATATTTATATTGAATATCAGCCTAGGCATAAAAAAAATATCATGGCTGATGTGCAAGCTCTTGAAAGAGTAATGAATAATTTAATAGATAATGCATTTAAATACTCACCAAAGGGCTCAGTAATTGAGATATCGACTATTACAAATAATAATCATATAAAAATAAATGTTGCCGACGAAGGAACTGGTATTTCAGAAATTGATCAAGAATATATTTTTGATAGATTTTATAGGACTGCTTCAGCAAGAGCTTCTGAAAATAAAGGTAGCGGATTGGGTTTAGCAATCGTTAAAAATCTTATAAATAGTCTTAATGGTGAGGTAGGTGTCTCAAATAGATCCGAAGGCGGCTCAATTTTCTGGTTTACTCTTCCTATATACAAAAAATAAAGTATCTCAACTTTACTTGGATTGCTGTTTAGGCTAATATGTCACACAAATGTCACATAAATGTTTCATTTTTGAAATATTGGAGTAAATATGATTAAAAGTATTTGGGATAAATTTCATTCTTTTATGAAAGCCGGAAGACTTACTGAAGTCATGGAAATATCTGGCTTAAAATAAATTAATAAATAATCTTTTCGCTTATTTCTTAAGATAATTTCCCTTTTTAATTATCAATTAGTTTTTCATTAAACTTGTGGTTTATCAGCTACAATTAATAAACTTACAATATGAATAACTATATACTTATAAAAAGAGTGTTCTTCATGCTGCTTTTAATTGCAGTTGTGTATGTTTTATTTTTACTAGCTAATACTTTTATCAATAAGCCAGTTATTAAAGATATTAATATCATTGAATCTAGATGAAATAAATATTCAAAATCTATAAATCAACCTAATGAAAATATTGTTGCTACAAGTAATAATGAGATTATATTTGAATATAAATTAATAGGTATTAGAGCTGGAGAGAGTGATTCATCGGTAATAGTTAAAAAGGCTAATAAAGAATATCTTGTTAAATTAGGTGATTCTTTAGATAATAATTTTGAACTCATCGAAGTTCTTCCGAATACTGCAGTATTTCGCAATGGTAATAAAATATATAGAATTAACAAAGAGGAAGCTAAGTAAATGAAATTATCAAAAAAATTACTTTTAATATATTTTCTCTTTTTAGGTAGCGTAAACAATCTAATATCTCAAGAAACTTTTATTTTAAATTATGAAGATGTTGATATTAAAAAAGTTACACAAGATATTGCTCAGTTTTCAAAAAAAACAATTATCTTAGATCCAAGGGTAAAAGGGAGAATTACTATTTACTCCAATGCTAATTTAAATAGAAATCAAGTTTGGGATGTTTACTTGAGAACAATTCAAGTAAATGGATTTAGCGCAATTTCGGAGAGTGGATTTGTAAGGGTAGTGCCTGAAAATGAAGCCACAAGAGATGAAAACATATCTTCTATTTCTTCATCAGGCGACTATCAAACTTCTGTTATTCCTTTAAAAAATAGGTCAACTGAAGAAGTTTTACCAATGATAAAACCAATTACTGGAAGACAATCACATTTATCAAGCATTCCTTCAATTAATTCTATTTTAATTGTTGATAGAGCAAGTAATGTTGAGAGAATCAACAAACTAATATCTGATCTAGATAAGAACAATTCAGCTAAAATTTCGATAAAAAAATTAAAAAATTTATCATCTATTGAAGCTGTAAGAATATTGGAGAAGTTAAAAGCTCAAAACAATCCTACTATAAATAATTTTGTAGCAATTCCATTTAGCCCTTCAAATTCAATAATTATCTCCGCAAATGAATATGTAACTTCAAATATTAAACAAACATTAAAATCTTTAGATAGAGATGTAAAATCTGATGATTCTATTGATGTTGTGTATTTAAAATATGCTAAATCTGCAGATATTGCAGCAATCCTTAATTCTGTTTCAAGCGGATTTTTACCAGATACTGATGGAGCTAAAACTGTTATAACCCATCATGAAAAAACCAACTCACTCATTATTTCATCTGCTGAGGCAAATTTAGCAACAATAAGAAATATTATTTCTCAACTTGATATTAGAAGAGCTCAAGTTTTAGTTGAAGCTATAATTGTTGAATTATCAGAAACTGCAGCTAATTCTCTTGGTAGTTGAAACTATTTTTAATGGTACAGATAAAGATAGTGTTCCAATTGGTGTTACTCGTTTTGGAGGTTCTGGACCAGATCTTTTATCAATTGTTGGTTCAGCAGCTGATGATACTGATGTAACTTTATCAACATCAGCCTCAGCTTCACTATTAAACACACAAGGATTGATTGCAGGTTTTGGTGATTTAACTCCTGGCAAAGATAATTTTGTAGGAATTATTAATGCAATAACTCAAGATTCAAATTCAAATATTCTTGCAACACCATCACTTATGGCGATGGATAATGAGCTTGCTACATCTATAATTGGTCAAGAAATTCCAATAACAACTGGAGAAAGCTTGGGTACTAATAATGCTAATCCTTTTAGAACTACATCGAGACAAGAGGTGGGGATTAAGCTGGAAGTAACACCGCAAATTAATGAAGGAAGTTCTGTTGTTTTACAAATTAAAATTGAAGTTTCAGGTGTTGCTGGCGTTCCAATGAGCGGAATAGATATTATTACTAATAAAAGAGCTATTGAAACTACAGCTCTTGTTGATAATAATCAGATTATTGTGCTTGGGGGTCTTGTTGATGAGGATAAGCAAGATAGTGTTTCAAAAGTACCACTTCTTGGTTCAGTACCAATTTTAGGTAAGCTGTTCCAATCATCATCTTCAACTACTGTTAAGAAAAATCTAATGGTTTTTTTAAGACCAACAATAATAACAGATTCAGAAACAGCTATATCTGCTTCTAGTGATAAATATAATTATATTAAAGCCAGACAGATGCTAACTGGTGAATCTCAACAATTAATTGATTTAACTTCAATCCAGAAAGATTAATGAAAGATGTCTAGTTCATCAATAGATAAAGAAAAATTTAATATACTTCCTTATGATTTTGTAAAAGAAAATCAAATTATTGTTCTCAAAAAACTGATGGATATGAAGTAATTTCTCCAAATAAAATTGACACCAACTCTTATATCATGAGTTATATAAATTTTTAAAAAAAGATTTTGTATTTAATCAATGTAGTGCTGATCAATTTAATGAAATTTTAACTAATACTTTTACTATTGATAATACATCTAATGATATATCATGAAGAATTGTCTGATGAGTTTGATCTTCAATCTTTTGCTGGTTCTATTTCTGCAACTGAAGATCTTTTAAGTGGAAGCAATGATACTCCAATAATTAAATTGATTAATGGAGTTATTAGTCAGGCTATAAAAATAGAGCTTCTGATATTCACTTTTGAGCCATATGAGAACAAAATTATAATTAGATTTAGAGTTGATGGTATTCTTAGAGAAGTTTTATCACAAGACAGTAAAATTTCTTCAGTACTAATCTCAAGAATTAAAATTATTTCTGGATTAGATATTTCTGAAAGAAGATTGCCTCAAGATGGAAGAGTTTCACTTTCTCTTGGAGATAAAAATGTTGATGTCAGAGTTTCAACATTACCTTCTTCATATGGTGAAAGGGTTGTTTTACGATTATTAGATAAACAGTCTGCTCAAATAAATATTGATGACCTAGGATTACCAAAACAAATTTTATCTAATTATAAATCTTCATTAAAAAACTCAGAAGGAATAATATTATTTACAGGTCCTACTGGCTCAGGAAAAACTCCCAATCTGTATGCTGGTTTAAGGTATTTAAGTGACTCTTCACAAAATATTCTTACAGTTGAAGATCCGGTAGAATATACCCTCGAAGGTATAGGGCAAACTCAAGTTAATTCAAAAACAGGATATACATTTGCTCAGGGCTTAAGAGCAATTCTTAGACAAGATCCAGATGTAGTCATGGTTGGTGAAATGAGAGATATTGAAACTGCACAAATTGGTATACAAGCAAGTTTAACAGGACATCTTGTGTTCTCTCAACAGTTCACACAAATAGTGCAATTGCTGCAATCACAAGGTTAAGAGATATGGGTATTGAATCTTTTCTTTTAGCATCTAGCTTAAGAACAATAATATCTCAAAGACTTGTTAGAAGATTGTGCTTAAATTGTTCTTATGAAGAAGAAGTAACCAATGAAGTATCTAAGTTATTTAATCTTAAATCAAATCAAAAAATACGGAATTCAAAAGGGTGTAATCAATGTTCACACACAGGCTACAAAGGAAGAATTGCAATTGCTGAATGCATTCAAGTAGATAAAGAATTAAAAGAGATGATTCATAACAATTCATCTGAAAATGAAATAGCTAATTATGTTTTTAAAGATAATCAATCAATTGATCAAGCATCTCGAGATCTTTTAATAAATGGTATTACTTCAGCTGATGAGCTTATAAGAGTTGGAAATTTAAAAGAAGATGCCAACATATAGTTATACAGCTATAAATACCAATGGATCAAAGAAAAAAGGTATCCTGAGTGCAGCATCTGAAAGAGAAGCAAGAAAATTCATAAAAGATTACAATTAACTCCAATTAGTGTATCTCTTACAAAAAATAAATCATCATTTAAACTAAGATAAAAAACAAAGATATAGTTCTAATGACTAGACAGTTAGCTACTCTTCTTGAAGCAAATACATCAATTGTCGATGCTCTAAAAATAACTGCAGATCAGTTAAATAATAAAGATTTAATAAGTATTATTTTAAATTTACGTGAGGATGTTGTCCAAGGAAAAAGATTGGGCCAGTCTATGAAAAAATATCCAGATGTATTCAATAATACATATTCTTCTTTAGTTACAGCAGGAGACTCTTCTGGTAACTTAGACGTCATTTTCGATAAATTAGCAGATTATTTAGAGGAAAGTGCATCAATAAGACAGAAAGTTGTTTCTGCACTTACCTATCCAATTATTTTAATAGGTTTTTCTATAGTTGTAATATTTGCTTTATTGACTTTTGTTTTACCTCAAGTAATTGATCAGTTTGTAAAAGCAGGGAGCAGAATTACCTTTAATCACAGAGTTGTTAATAGGACTTTCAAATAACATTTTTTTAATAATTATATCTATACTATTGATTATCTCTGTAACTATTTTTGCTTACAGAAAATACTCTTCAGATATTGATAATCTTATTAATGCTCACAAAAAATTTTTGAGCATTACCTTTTATAGGAAATTTTATTCTAATATCTGAAATTGAAAGATTCTCAAGCACTATGGCTCTTATTATGGAATCTGGAACTAATTTAGACATTGCCATAGAAGAGTCTTCAAAGGTTTTTAATAATAAATATTTACAACACATTGTAATGAATGCAAAAAAAGATGTAGTTGAAGGAAAAGATTTTATTTTTTCACTTAATAAATCTCAAATTTTCCCAAATATATTCATGCAACTAATCTCCAGTGGTTATAAATCTGGAAATTTAATAAAAATGTTCCATAAATCATCTGATTTCTTAAAAAATGAAATCGATTCTAAAAGATCTGTATTTTTATCGCTTCTTGAACCATTAGTTATAATTTTTATGGGAGGTTTTATAATGTTGATTGTTCTAGCTATACTAATCCCAATAATGCAGATGAATACACTTTCATTAGGATAGATTATGAAAAGATATAAAAAAGGATTTACGTTAATAGAGTTGATGGCTGTGTTAGTAATACTAGGGATTATAGGGACTATAGTTGTAGTTAATGTTGCTCCTGTTTTTCAAAGAGCTAATCTAGAAAAAATTAAGGCAGACATGGCGCAAACAGAAAAAGCTTTAGAAATGTATAAATTTAATGAACTTCAATATCCAACAACTTCTCAGGGCTTAGAGGCTCTTATTATTCCAAATAGTGATCTTAAAAATCCTTATTTATTCCCAGAAGATGGTTATATTTCAACGATACCTTTAGATCCATGGGGTCGTGAGTATCTTTATGAATTCCCACCTAGGAAATCTAAAAAATTTGATTTATATACTTTAGGAGCTGATGGTATGGAGGGTGGAACTGGTGAGGACACAGACATCGGTAATTGGATGCAATAACATTAAAAAAGGCTTCACTTTAATTGAAATTCTTGTCGTTCTTGTTGTTATAAGTATTGCTTCTTCATTAATCTTTTTAAATTTTAGCTCGGCGGTTTCTATTTCAAAAAATCAATCGACTTTTAGTAAATCTTTTAATTATTTATCTGAGGAAAGTATTATCACAGGTGATGTAATAGGCTGGCATGCTAATAATGAGAATCAGTTCTCTTATTTTTTAGATAATGAAAATCAAATTCTTTCAAAGATTGAAAATCCATTCTCAAGAAATTGGCAAAATCTTAGAAATTATAAAAAAACTTTTAGATCATCAGATGGATCAGAAATTGATTTTGAATTATACGACGAGAACATACCATTACTTATATTTTATCCTTCTGGGGAAAGTTCAGGAGGCTTAATTAACATATATTTTGACGATTATATTCAAAAAATTGAAATTAATTCCAATGGAAACATTACATCACAAATTATTAACTATTAAACGAGGTTTCAGCTTAATTGAGATAGTTGTAGCTTTAGTTATATTAAGTACATCAATACTTGTTTTATATAATTTAATTCTTTCTACAAATCTTTCTATATTTCATTTGGATGATCATTATCATTCTAAGGAGGTAGCAAATAATCGAGTTGCTTTATTACATACAATTGAAAAGCCCTCATTAGGTAATACTCGCTCGGGTTATATGAAAATGGGTGGTAAAGAATGGCAATGGCAAGAAAGTTTTGAAGTAGGAGATTCAGAAGAGCTTATAAAATATGAAATATTAATTAAAGAAAAAGGAGCTAATCAATATTCATATAAATCTGAAGGGTTTTTAGTTAATGAGTAATAAAGGTTTTACAATTATAGAAGTTTTGATATCGCTTGTTATTTTATCAATGATAGCAATAGTTTCATCTAATATTCTAAAATCATCACTAAATACAGAGCAGGAGACTTCTCTTCAGCTCAACTCAATCAAAGAGCTTAATTTAGCATCAACTATTATTAGAAGAGATCTTAGACAAATAGTGAATATTAATTCAAAAGATTTTTATGGTAATAATTTATATGGCAATTTTATAAGTCAAATTAATTCACAAAGCCTGATGTTTAATTCAAATATTAAATCTTTATCTAATGAAGTGTCTCCAATTAAAAGAATCCAATATGAATTAGATAATAATAACCTTATTAGAAAACAGTATTTTTCATCTAATCCATATGATCAGGATGATTTCATTAAAATTGAATTAATAAAAAATATTGATAATTTGAGCTTTTCATTTTTTCATGAAAATTCATGGCATCAATCATGGCCAGTTAGTTTGGTTACATCAAAGAAAATTCCAATCTTAATCAAAATTGAATTCACAAAGAAAAATAAAGAATATTCCTGGATTGTTAATCCAAATATAATCTATGAATTATAGGAATAAAGGAGTTGTCTTAATATCGGTCTTGATGATAGTTTTATTACTTTCATCGGTAGCAGTCTTAATTGGTAATAATTATTTCGTTTCATTCAAGAGAGCTCAATACCAAGAATTCCAGAATGTATCTTTAAACATATTTAGAAACATTGAATCTCTAGCCTTAAGAAAAATAGATAATGAATTAAGATTTAATACCAAGGTTCATGCAAATAATAATGCATTATTCATAAATGATTTTATATTTGAATTGAACCAAGGAGTTGTAACAGGAAAAATATCTGATGCATCTAATTGTTTCAACATCAATGCTATTGTTAAAAAAGTTAAAAATGATTTCAAGCCAAATGAAAAAAATATTGAGGTTTTTAAGAGATTGATGACTTTTAATGACGTTGATCTTAATTTAGCAGATGAAGCTATAGATCAAATAATTGATTGGATTGATAAAGACTCAAATCCAAGGGCATATGGTCTTGAAGATTATTATTATTCAGGTCCTCTTAATACCCCAAAAGAATATACTGCCAGCAGATTATTTTATTCTGTTGCAGAGTTAAAAAGTCTGCCTGCAATTAAATCTATAGGATGGGAGTTTTTTGATAATAACTTTTGTGCTTTACCAGATAACTCATTGGCAATTAATATCAATACATTAAAAATTAATGATGATCACTTATTTGCATCAATGTTTAAAAATATGTCATATGAAGATGCTCAATATATTTTAGATAATATTCCTGAGGAGGGTTTTAGAGATATAACTGATTTAAAAAGAGCTTTTCCATCATATGATTTTGATAGTGGTAATACGCATATAAACTTTTCTTCTTCTAATTTTTCGTTACTGACAACATTTACTTATGAAAGATTTTATTCAGAGTCTACAAGTACAATATATTATGGTCCTAATAATAATAGCTATATTGTCTCAAGAATTTATAATGGCATTTAAATGAATTTTTATATAGCACATATCCTTGATTCTAGTTTAGATAGGATTAATTTATATAATGTAACTGACAAAAATAGCTCTAAAAAGGTTCTTAATTCTATAAGTGATCTTGAAAAAATTAATGATGCTGAATCACTTCTTGTTCTTCTGCCGTCAACTGAGGTGACTTCATATGAATTCAATAAAAATGAATCTTTATCAGAGCAGATCAATATTGCTAATTTCATATCAGATGTTGATACAAATTTTATAGATTCTGTATCTGATAATGAATATTTTTTAATTAATGATGCAGCCTTCATTGTAAATAAGACCTTTTTAGCTAATTTAAATCAACACTTAAGTAATTTAAGTTTATAAAGTTTTTGTAGCTCCTGAGTATCTTATTAATTTAAATGAAAAGCTCAGATGTAATTACTGAAATAGATAATAAATTTATTTTTCTTATAAAAATAATTATGGTTTTTCCGTTCACAAAGAAAGTCTTAATCAATATTTAGATTTGGTCATAAACAATAATCCTAATTATGAACCTAAAATATTTAGTTCTAATAAAGAACTTAAAAAAAGGTTTAAATCTGTTAATGACAATTATGAGTTTAATTTTGCTGATGTTAATAAAGATATAGTTAGTTCATTGCCTAACTTTTTTAAAATAAATATGTCACTAGGGTTTCATTATTAAAAAAATGAATTTTTCAAGATTACAAATATTAACTACAGTTTTAGCAGCATTATTTTTAATTGGTAGCCCATAGTTATCTTATACAAACTAATATTAAAAATACAAAATTATATAATCAGGCTACCTTTGATATTTTTAACTCCATCAGCACTGATATAAATAGGGTTGTAGCTCCAAGAAATCAAATAGATCAAATTTTAAAAAATATCCCTGAAAACAATCAAGCTAATATTGAATTGCCAAATCTTGATTTATTTTTTAAATACGGAGAAAAATATATTTCTGATATATCAATTGATGTTTCAAATTCATCTGCAAAAGTAAAAATTAATTCAATGCCTTCATTTCAATTTAATATTTTAAAAACAAGTGTAGAAAAATTAAATATCTCAATTTTAGAAAACAGCATAGAGATTAAAGATGGAAGTGTTAATGGGATCCTAACTTTGAGGTATCAAAATGTCTAATTTTTTTCAAAATCTTCAAGAAAGAGAAAAAAAATTACTCTTTTTATCTTTATTTCTTTTAATTTTGCTTGTTCTTTTTTTCTTTATTAAAAATATGCAGGAAAACTACTCAAGATCTACATTGAATTTAATAAAAGCAAAGTCTGATTACGAATATGTTTTTAATAAAGTTGATAATTTTCAAAAATCGATAAATAAAAAGAATTTAAATAGAGATTCAATAAATACTATTATTATCAACAATAATCTTGAAAACTCTATCACTGATATTGAATATAATATGACTGACTCTTCAATTCTCATAAATTTTTTATCATCGAATATCAACGATGCAGTTTCTATTACTGAAAAAATTATTAATAATCATACTGATCAAATAAGTAGTATTAAGTATCAAAACTTTAATTCAAAAGTAAAAACCGAATTAAAGTTTAATTAACTTCTAGAGATCGTTATTTTTTTTGAATACAACTCATGAAAAGTTTTTACTGCGATTGAATCAGAAACTCCCCATTTTGTTGATTTGATGTTTTTAATCTTTAACAGTTTTGATATTTCAGAATAAATTTTTAAGGCATGGTCAATAACATCAGCTCTATCTGAAGCTAAAGAGTATTTTTTAATTTTTTCTTTATTACTTAACTTTGCTAGCAATTGCGCATTACTAAGGAAATCAGAAGTTTGCATTTTATTTTTATTATAGATTTTTAAAAATGATCTTATGCTACCGCCCAAACCTACCAGCATATCAACATCTGATTGTTTTTTTAACCAAGTCTTAAGTCTTTTCCATTCAGATGAATTATTTTGTCCTAACATTCCTCTAACAGCTCCAAGTTGAAATGATTGAATAATATGTTGATCATCTCTATAAATATAGATTTCAGTGCTGCCCCCACCAACATCAACAAAAGCATTTATATTTTTCGATTGCGCCTTTGGATGGAACCTTATTAATTTAGCTTCCTCTAATCCAGAAATTATTCTTATGGGATGTTCAATTTCATTTTCTACATATCTTCTAGCTTCCTCAGAGTTTTGAGTATCTCTAAAGGCGCTTGTAGCAACTATTTCATACATTTTTATATCATTTTTTATAAAATTAATTTGATAGTCTTTTAGAGTTTTAATCAGTTCATTTAATTTTCTTTTACTGAGCACGCCAGTTTTAAAAACATCCGCACCTAATCTAATTGGCGACCTAATGCCTTCGATAAACTCGATAGATGCTGGTGTAGTTCTAAAGATTTTAGATTTTATAGCGTTAGTGCCTATATCTATTGAAGCAATTTTCATTATGTATCATCGCTGTATTTAGTAATTATCATAAATTGCTCATAAGATAAGTTATCAAATTTTACACCTTCTATGGTTGCTGAATAATTTGATAAAGTCTCTGAGTATTTTGCCGGCTTAAGTATTTTTTTATTTTCATAGTCAGTTTTAATTAGTAAATATCTTAATGATGTTAATCTTCCAATCATCTTATTATTAGAGTTTATAGATACCCATGGTGATATCTCAGTACCAGTCTTATTAAACATCTGTTCTTTATAAAGAGTAAATGCATCCCATTTTGTAACGATTTTTTCATCATTTTTAGAAAGCTTCCAATACTTTAGTTGTGAATTTTTTCGTGCATTCATTCTTCTTTCTTGCTGATCTTTTGAAAGAGAGAAATAGAATTTAATTATTTCAACACCCGTATTTATGAGATTTTCTTCCCAATCATTAACTCTTTTCATGAAAGTTCTGTATTGATGTTCTGAACAATAGCCCATTATTGGTTCTGTAATAGCTCTTGTATACCAAGATCTATCTAGGAAAGATATTTCACCTTTTTTTGGTAAAGCTTTTTCCCATCTCTGGAACCAATGAGACGATTCCCATTTAGTTGGAATCCCCAATTGAACATAGTTAAAATTTTTAGGTCTTAAGTACTCTGAAAAGAACTTAATTGCTGAGCTTTTTCCAGCTGTATCTCGACCCTCAAAAACAATGCATATTCTTCGATTATTTTTAATAACATCTTCTTGAAGTTTTAAAAGTTCTATTTGAAGCCTTCTTTTCTCAAGGGCATAAGCTTTTGCACTTAATTTTTTATATTCAGATTGATCTAATGATATTAAATGCATTTTAAAAATTCACTTAAACGTATATGTAATTTCACTTGTTTGTAACAATATTATTGCTTAATAGCCACTAATAAACTTATAGGGTAAATCTTAATTATGGAAAATTTATTTATTGATCCTACGTTACTATTGATTATAGCGGCTTTTGCTGGCTTTTTCATGGCATTTGGAATTGGTGCAAATGATGTTGCTAATGCTATGGGAACATCTGTTGGTAGTAAGGCTATTACTTTTAAACAAGCTATTTTAATAGCAGCTGTTTTTGAATTTCTTGGAGCATACTTAGCTGGAGGCGAGGTTACTTCAACTATTAGAAAAGGTATTGTTGACCCTGATTTGTATGTTGGTAAAGAAAGTATTTTTATTATCGGTATGCTGTCAGCACTATGTGCTGCAGGTACATGGCTTTTAATTGCAAGTACTAAGGGTTGGCCTGTATCAACTACTCATTCAATTGTTGGCTCTATTGTAGGTTTTGTAATTATCTCTATGGGTTTCGAGGCTGTATCGTGGAATAAAGTTGGAACCATAGCGGCAAGCTGGGTTGTATCTCCAGCAATCTCTGGAACAATGGCATTTTTATTATTCTTAAGTGCAAAAAAATTCATTTTAGATAGAAGAGATCCTTCTCAGGCAGCAGTATCACTTATACCAATCTATAGTTTTTTTGTAGCAGTAATAATTGGTCTTGTAACAGCTAGAAAAGGCTTAAAACATGTAGGCCTGCCTTTAACAGATAATGAAGTTCTTTTGGTAACCGTTTCTTTTGGAATAATTGTTGCGGTAATTTCTGCGATTCTTCTTAATCTTAATAAAGAAAAAATTAGAGAATATGGAGTTGAATCAGCTTTTGCTGTATTAATGATTGTTACAGCATCTGCTATGGCATTTGCCCATGGATCAAATGATGTTGCTAATGCTATTGGACCTATGTCTGCAATTATAAGCGTGGCATCTGAAGGTGCTATTGGTGCTAAATCTGCTGTTAGTCCTTGGGTATTATTAATTGGTGGTGTTGGTATTGTTTTTGGTTTGGCTATGCTTGGTGGCAGAGTTATAAAAACTGTAGGAAGTAAAATAACTCATTTAACACCAAGCCTTGGTTTTTCAGCTGAAATGGCAGCTGCATCTACAGTTGTTGCAGCAACTTATTTAGGGTTTCCAATTTCAACTACTCATACATTAGTTGGAGCTGTAATAGGTGTTGGTTTAGCAAAAGGTGTATCACATTTAGATCTAAGCTCTATTGGAAGAATCATCTTATCTTGGGTAGTGACTATTCCTGCTGGTGCTACATTAACAGTGCTATTTTATGTATTGTTAAGATTTAGTACAGGCGTATAACATCTAATTTTAAATAACAAAGTGCTGATAAAAAAACTCTTAGCAGAATTTATCGGCACTTGCTTTTTGGTTATGGTAGTCGTTGGCTCAGGCATCATGGCTGAAAATTTAACCTCAAATGAATTTAATATTCTTCTTGCCAATACTATTGTTACCGGAGCTGGCCTAACAGCTTTAATATGGATTTTTATCAACATTTCTGGAGCACATTTTAATCCTGCTGTGAGTTTGGTTATGTTTCTTAACAAGGAATTAAAATTTGATCATTTAGTTTATTTTATTTTTTTTCAATGTCTTGGTGGGTTTTTTGGAACTGTGCTAGCAAACCTGATGTTTAATCTTGATCCTATAAGCATATCCTCTAACGTAAGAAGCGGTTCAAATATTTATTTAAGTGAATTTATTGCAACCTTTGGTTTGATTCTTACAATTTTGGGAAGTAGGCGTCTATCAAAGAAAATAGTTGCACCCTCAGTTGGTTTATATATAACTGCTGGTTACTGGTTTACATCTTCAACATCATTTGCAAATCCATCGGTTACACTTGCAAGAGGTTTTACAGATACTTTTACAGGAATCAGTCCAGAATATATTCTCCCATTTATTTGTTTTCAAATTATCGGAGCTATAACTGCATTAGTTTTAATGAATTATATGCAAAAGGATTGAACTCAATTTATGAGCTTTGATTAACCCAATTTAGCATATAGGCATGACCAGCTCTGTGCGCCTCAATTTTTCCAGTTTCATTAAGAGCATTACTTTCTTTTACATTTAATGAAAATATAGAAATAATGATTTGAGTTAAAACTCTATAAATTCCATCTTTGTTGTACATTCCAGGTAATTCAATATTTGACTCAACGAAAGACTGAATATTTGTTGACAGTTTATTAATAACAGATGCATGCACGGGAGGGGTAACTGTATTTTGAAGAATAATTAATTGCGATGCCTCATTTTCATGAAAGTAGTCATAAAGAATCTCCACGCATCTTAATATTACAACTGAAAGCTGGTCTGTATTGATATTGTGTGATTTTTCTTTAAAAAAATTTGCGCAGTTAAGTAAATATTCCTCAATCAGTGTTTCTTTTAAAGAATCAGCAGTGGGAAAAAATTTATAAGTAGAAGTTCTTTTTAATCCAGAAAATTTTGAAATATTGGCTATTGTTAAAGCATCAAGACCTTCATCTAAAAGAATTTGTTCAGCTGTTTCAAGAATAGTTTTAATTCTTTGCTTACTTCTCTCTTGTTTTGGTTTAAGCATTAGCTAATATCGACATATGTTTATAAATACAAATATTACTTTATATTCAATGAATTTAAAACTTGCTTAAAAGATACAAACTTAAAGTTTTGTTTATTTACTTTATTTTTTTCTGAATTGTTTCCATCTTGAACGACCATTAATCCTAAGGGATATTTAGGACCTAGATTTAAATGAGTTACATCAACTCCATCAGTATCTGTTACTTCGTCAATATCACCATTATTTTGAATTGAAAAACTATCTATATAATCATATGGGTACTTTCTATCATATAGATTAAATTTGCTATCACCTTGTGAAGATAAGATTAAATAACCCTCATGACTTGATGTTTTATATATCGTTACTCCCTCCGGATCTCCAACAATATTACCATCCCTTGTATCTATAACAGTGACGTCAGACATATTTAAATCGTTTGTTATTTTATATGCCCTGAGAATACCTCTATCTTGTTCCTCTGATATGAATAGCGTTTGATTTTCATCATCATAGACACATCCTTCTGATTGGGCTGCATCAGCGTTTTTAAATTCGTGAATTAAAGATAATGATTTATTTTTAAAACCCCATAATTGAACTTTAGATCCCATATCTTCAGTGATGAATGCTATGTCACCAAAATATGGATGATATCCAGCACAAACTCCATAAACTATCATATTAGCATCACCAGAATATGATGGATTAATTGGTATATTTAATGCAGATGCTTTTATTTGAGTATTAAGATCTTTGTTATTTAATACCCATAAATCTAATGTGTTATTAGATCTATTTGAGCCATAAAAGAGTGTAGTATTCTTTTTATCATAAGAAGCAGGCCTTAAATCAATATTATTTATGTTTCCTGCGTTTATAAAAGTTAATTTTTCTGCATTAAGATTGTATGCATATATGCCATTATATTTATCAGTACCGAATATAATTGAATTATTAAGATCTAAAGGATTAATCCATATTGCTGGATCATCAGCATCACCATTAATGGGAACTTGTGGTGTTTCAGCATTTGGCAGTATTTCAAAGCCATTTATGTTGATAGATAATGTAATTAATAAAAAGTATTTATATTTTTTTGCAATATTCATAAATCGAAAAAGAAACTATTTAATATGATAATTATTACTCATAATAGGATTAACTTCTAAGTTCTTTGTAACAAATTTATACTTTAGTTACGTAAATGTGTCATCAAAGTTATTTCTCTGTAAATACTTAATTCATAAAGGAACAACTTAAAATTTTTATGATTTAATGCACTCATATTTTAATTAAACATTTTTATATTATGAAAAACTTAAATATTTTTAACATTAAATTTCTTTTAATAATCCCTGTTATTTTTTCAATTCATTCTGCAATCATCAGCTGATTTTTATGGAAAAATAAATATGAGTTTAGCTCAAATTGATGATGGTGTAGATAAAGAAACTGATTCTTTAAATAATGCATCTAGAATTGGATTTAAATCTAAATTTAAATTATCAGAAAATCTTAATTTTTTAGTTCAGGTTGAAAATGAAATTGATCCTACAGATGGTAGGGCTGATGGAGATAAGGTATTTAAACAAAGAAATACTTTTATTGGTATATCAGGCAATTTTGGTAAGTTGTTTGTAGGAACTCATGATACAGCTTTTAAAAAGGCACAATTAAAAGTAGATCTTTTTAATGATACCCAATCCGATATTAAAAATATCTTAAGAGGTGAAAATAGAATGCAAGATCTAGTTGGCTATGAGTCACCTGAAATCTTTAAGGGTGTTAAGGTTGTGCTGAATAATATAAAGACTTCTGATAAAAATTATCAGTCTTATTCTATTAACTATTCATCTGATTCATTAAAAGCTTCATATAGTATTGATACTGGTTTGAAAGGATATGATGGAAAGAGATTAACCGGTTCATACACCTTTAATAAAACTACTCTAGGTGCTATATATCAAGATACAGAAAAAACTGTTACTTCAAAAAAAGAATCAGGTTACGTTTATAGCGTTAAGCAAAAAATATCAAAAAAAGGCTCTTTATTATTTCAAGTTGCAAAATCAGATATGAAAGTTGTTGGGGGAAAACAAACTAGTTTTGGATACAACCACCAAGTAAGAAAAAATATTAAGATATTTACTGCGCTTTCATTTTTATCCAAGGATAACGCAGAAGATAAAGATTGGTTAACGGCAGGTTTTGAATATAAGTTCTAATCTAGATTAAGCTTATCAATAAATAAATTTATATCTTTTGAAAGCTGCAATGGTTTCTCCATTGCAGCGAAATGTCCACCATCATATTCATTCCATTGAACTACGTTATAAATTTTTTCAGCCCAAACCCTTGGTGGCAACATAATATCTCTTTTAAAAATAGCACCAGCCATTGGCTGTTGAATTGAATTAAAAGAAAAACCAAAGTCACCATTTTCTTTATAGAGTCTTGCAGAAGAGGTTATAGATTCTGTAAACCAATAGAGAGATATTATGCTTAAGACTTCATCATTAGATATAACTAAATTGTTATCATTGCCATCAAACCAGCCATAAAATTTTTCAGATATCCATGCAGCAAGGCCAATAGGTGAATCGTTAAGGCCATACCCTATAGTTTGTGGTTTTGTTTTATGGATTTCATAATAGCCATAACCTTGAGTTTTATATTTATTAAAATTATCAAGCAACTTCAATTCTTTATCTGTTACTCCCTCCATTGGATTTTTGGTATTTGGAGGAAATGCAATCACTAAGTTTAAATGAATACCAATACAGTTTTCAGGAAATAGTTCCGCCATCCATTTACTAACTGTTGCACCCCAGTCACCACCTTGGACAACGTATTGTTTATATCCCAAAGCCATCATTAGCTCATGTTGAATTTTTGCTATTTCTTCTGAATTCATTCCAAGATCTTTTGGCTTATCAGAAAAGCCAAACCCTGGAAGAGAAGGGCATATTATATCTATTGGTCTAGAAGATTGTTCCTGTATTAAAGGAATGACTTTAATAAATTCTTGAACACTTCCAGGCCATCCATGGGTCATAACAAGTGGTAATGCATTTTTTTGATTAGATTTAGCATGAAGAAAATGAATATCAAGACCTGTTTTAGAAGTAAATTTATAACTACCAATATCATTTAACTCTTTTTCGTGTGCTCTCCAATTAAAATCATTTAACCAATATTTAGATAAGTCTTTAAGAAAACTCATGCTAGTTCCATGAGACCAGTATTCATTATTTATTTCA
>JAYQKD010000007.1:0-2431 GCA_038142505.1 Gammaproteobacteria bacterium
TATAGATTCTGTAAACCAATAGAGAGATATTATGCTTAAGACCTCGTCATTAGATATAACCAAGTTGTTATCATTACCATCAAACCAGCCATAAAACTTTTCAGATATCCATGCAGCAAGACCAATAGGTGAATCGTTAAGGCCATACCCTATAGTTTGTGGTTTTGTCTTATGAATTTCATAATAGCCATAACCCTGAGTTTTATATTTATTAAAATTCTCAAGCAACTTCAATTCTTTATCTGTTACTCCCTCCATTGGATTTTCGGTATTTGGAGGAAATGCAATCACTAAGTTTAAATGAATACCAATACAGTTTTCAGGAAATAGTTCTGCCATCCATTTACTAACTGTTGCACCCCAGTCACCACCTTGGACAACATATTTTTTATATCCCAAAGCCATCATTAGCTCATGTTGAATTTTTGCTATTTCTTCTGAATTCATTCCAAGATCTTTTGGTTTATCAGAAAAACCAAACCCTGGAAGAGAAGGGCATATTATATCTATTGGTCTTTTAGATTGTTCCTGTATTAAAGGGATGACTTTAATAAATTCTTGAACACTTCCAGGCCATCCATGAGTCATAACAAGAGGCAATGCATTTTTTTGATTAGATTTAGCATGAAGAAAATGAATATCAAGACCTGTTTTAGCTAGTGAATTTATAACTACCAATATCATTTAATTCTTGTTCATGTGCTCTCCAATTAAAATCATTTATCCAATACTCAGATAAGTCTTTAAGAAAACTCATGCTAGTTCCATGAGACCAGTATTCATTATTTATTTCATCCGGCCATCTTGTTAGCTCAATTTTTTTGTGCAGAAGCTCAATTTGGCTGTCATCAATATTTATTTCAAATTCTTTAATCATTTTAGATATTTTAATTATAAGTTTTAAACTATAAGCTAACGGCTTTAATAAAGTAAAATATTAACTTTGATTAAAATTAAATAACCAATGTTCGAAAAAATAGAAATATATTTGAATGCCAATGCTGAATATGCATGGTTGTTTGTATTGTTTTTTGCATTTCTTGAATCCTTTATTCTTTCAGGGTTAATTGTTTCAAGTGCAATCTTATTTTCTATTTGTATTTTGGTTTATAACACTGAATTAATGCCAATAACTGCCATTGTTCCTGTAGCAGTCATTGGTGCTCATATAGGGGATATGTCAGGTTTTATTTTTGGTAAAACTATTGGCCCACAAATTATGTCAACTAAGGTTGTTCAAAAAAGAGAGAAGGTTATTAATAGAGCTCAAAAATTTTTAGATAGAACTGGGTCATATACAGTTTTAATGGGTAGGTTTATTCCAGCAATAAGACCAATTGTTCCATTTTTACTTGGAATATCAGATTTAAAAGTTATTAAATTTTATATAGCAGATCTAATAGCTTGCATATGCTGGGGTTTAGCATTAGGCTTTCTAGTCACAGGAATAGGATCTGTTTTAGGATAAATTATGTTAAGTGTTTTTATTTTAGTTGTAAGTACCATCGCATTAGTTTATTTACTCATGCAACTTGTTAGAGCAAAAAAACAAGGCCGCTTTTTACAAACTATTAGAGATTTATTTATTATTTTGTTAGCTATTCTTCATGACAGCAGCAATTTTCTATATTGGTTTTAGATTTTTTAGAGCCTTTTAATAATGTCTGAGACTTTATTTGAAAAAATAATAAATAGAGAGATACCAGCAGATATTATTTATGAAGATGATGCTTCTATAGTAATAAAAGATATTCAACCCCAAGCTCCAACACATTTATTAATAATCCCAAAAAAAGTAATACCAAAGCTTTCAGATTCATCAATTGAAGATCAGGAAGTTTTAGGACATTTAATGTTGGTGGCCGGGAAAGTTGCTGAACAGCTTAATTTAGATAATACTTTTAGGATTGTTATCAATAATGGTGCAAAAGCAGGTCAAAGTGTCTTTCACCTGCATTTACATCTTTTATCAGGTAGGTCTTTAAATTGGCCTCCAGGCTAATAGAATATATAAGCCCCTAAACCGAGTAAAAATACAACGAAACCAATACCAAGTACAAAGTAACTACCTAGTTTTATAGTCTGACTATCACTCATGTCACACTCCTCCCTAAAAAAAATATAACAAAAATATCTTAATTTACAAAGTTATTTGTTTATAAAGGATATAAAATAAAGACAACTATTAAATAATGTAATTCCTATTGAATAACTCGTCTAGATAAAACTTTTACAAGAACTGTTAAATCATGGATTGCTTATGATGCTGGAAATTCAGCATTCGCTACTACTGTTGTTGCAGCTTTTTTTCCAATTTTTTATTTAGAATTTTGGGCATCAAATCTACCTAAAATTGAAGCATCTATATATCTAAATTGGACAACCAAAAAATCTCTAACAATCTTTACAATCACTTCTGTATTTTTTGTTG
>JAYQKD010000008.1:0-1776 GCA_038142505.1 Gammaproteobacteria bacterium
TAACTTGAATCCTTCATCTGTTTTTTCAATCGAATCGATAAACTCTGTTTTAATTACGGTTCCAAATCTTTCTGCTTGTTGTTTAAAAACCTGCATAAGCTCTGGTCCCATAATTCCATCAACAAAGCCAGGATAGTTTTCAACATCAGTAGTAAGCATTAATTGTCCTCCAGATTCTAATCCTTCGAACAATACAGGTTCTAAATTTGCTCTAGCAGCATATATACCGGCAGTATATCCAGCAGGACCCGAACCAATTATTGCTACTTTACTCATTGTTTTTCCTCCAGTAATTTTTTAATGATAATATCAAAAATAATAAACCTAATGAAGCGAATGCAAAACCGGTTGGATTAACACCAATAAACAAACCAATTCCTTGCATTATTTTGATAACTCCCATAAACAAGAAAAAGAGTGATAAGAATAATAAAACAATTAATAGAGCCCCTAAAGTTGCAAACCCAGTAATTCTTTTAATAGGTTTTACTATCAGTCTTTTTATAGTCTCAATTAAACTTTCGATCGATTCAACAAAATTATCTTCTTGTTCCATAACTTTATATTAAGCCCACTTTGATTATTTCTTTGTTTCTATTTGGTATTACTAGTTCCAAATATACAATAATTTGTTTTTGTGAACTGGAATCCATTTTTTGTATATAGAGATTGTGCAAATGTATTTTCTTTCTGAGTGTTCAGTCGTATGTTTAAAAGTTTTTTGTCTTTTGAAAATTTTAAAATCTTATCTAGCAATTCTTTGCCGAGACCTTTGTTTTGATAATCTCTATTAATACCAAATCTTTGAAGATACCCCAGCTTTCTATTTACTCCAAGAATGGCATAACCAACATTTTGATCATTCTGGTTGGTAAAAAATAAATAATTTTCAGGACAACTTTGTATTGTTTCAATAAATGCCGCTGATGAATTTTGCCAATAACTTTCAAATATGTTTTTATCTAAATCAATTAAATTATCTATAGAACTTTCTTTAAACGTTTCATGATTAGGAGTTATTGTGTTTGAAACTTCAATATCTCTTAAATTTAAAGATAAAACATTTAACTTTGCAATCTCTTTCCAACCAGAACTTATCCATTGCTCAGAAAGATTTTCATTAACCATTGATGAGTGAAAAATTAAATTTTTATCAACAGATTCGGCATTAAACCTCTTAAGTAGCTGTCTTCCTCCAAAAATTTTTTCGAAATAAATGACAGACTCTACGTCATTCCATTTTCTTGTATAAAAGGAACCTAACCAGGTGTTGAATCTTTTCTTTTCATTTGTTGAATACATATTTTAAAACTTTTTTATCTTCTTCATAAGTAAGCAATTCCAATGCTTTTTCATAAGGAACTAGAGCAATTTCTTCAATTTCCTCATCTGGTTCGTTAACAAAACTTTCTATTACTTCCATTTCATAAAACCAAACAGTTTTTTGAATCGGTTCACCGTCTTTTTTGATTTCATACCTTGATTCTGCGACAGGTTTTGTTCCTAAAGCAGATACTTTAAAGCCGGTTTCTTCAAAAACTTCTCTTTCAGCAGCTTTTAAGGGGCTTTCTTTTTCTTCAAGATGGCCTTTTGGATAACCCCAAAACCCAGAGTCGTAATCATCTTTGTAGTACTCACTTAGTTTATTTTTAACGAGAAGAATTTTTTCATCCTGTATAACAATTCCTCCGGCAGCAAAGTCTACTTTTGAATTCATGCTTCTCTTACTCCAAACTTCTTCTAAGCTATCCATATGGTACCAAGAACTCTTTTAGA
>JAYQKD010000009.1:0-1430 GCA_038142505.1 Gammaproteobacteria bacterium
CTTATTGACATATTTTGATACATTCTCTTCACTTATTTCTTCATCTATTTCTGATACAAACTTAACTTGAAAACCCAGTTCAATACAGGTTTCTTTTAACTGTTCATAAAACACTACCTGTTCTCTATATTCACCAACATTATCGACATAAATTGCAACAGAGAGGAGACCTTGAGATGGACGAAATGTTTTTATGGCTTCGTTTAGAGACGTACTTAAATTAGGTCTTACTAAACTTTTTATCTCCAAAGCACTTTCTAGACCGACAATTCCATCAGCAATGAGCCCTCTATTTTCTTGAAAATCTTTAACAGCGCTACTGAGACTTTTTGTATATTCAGAATTAATAGGATCAGAGTAAAATCCTAATCTTGATAAAAGTTCTTGAAGCTCTTCTACATCTGAACCTTTTAAGTTTGGACTTGAGAGATTTAGAATTCTGTCACCAAGTTTGTATCCCTGATTTAACAACTCCAACCATAAGTCATCTTTAGAAATTTGTTTATCAAGACTGTAGTCAGTTAGGAAAAGATCAATGTACGATGTTAACTCACTCAAATCTTTTGGCTTTGGATATCCTGCAGAAAGAAGTTTTTCTTCTAAATCAGTTTGTTCTTCAGGAGTTAATTTAGATAAATAATCTAGATTATTCTCTTTAATGATCCAACCATCTTTCAGCATCAATAGCAGCCTGACAACCGCTACCTGCAGCAGTGATTGCTTGTCGATAAACTGAATCAGCAACATCTCCAGCTGCAAAGATTCCATCAACGGAAGTACTGGTGGCAGTACTAAACCCTGTTTTGATATAACCTTTTTCATCAAGTTCAACAAGACCGTCTAAGAATTTAACATTTGGATCATGACCAATTGCAACAAACACACCATCAAGGTTTACTTCTTCTGTGCTTTCGTCATGAGTATCTTTCACGACAACAGATGCAACAGCACCATCTCCCTTAATCTCTTCTACAGTTTTGTTCCACATCACTTCAATTTGATCATGATTAAGAACCCTATCTTGCATTATTTGGCTTGCTCTAAACTCATCTCTTCTGTGAATTACTATGACTTTTGTAGCAAACTTTGTTAAAAATAATGCTTCTTCCATAGCAGAATCACCACCACCAACAACAGCTACAGTTTTCTCTTTGAAAAAGAAACCATCACATGTTGCACATGCTGAAACCCCATAACCTTGGAGTTCTTTTTCTCCCTTAACACCAAGCCATCTTGCAGATGCTCCAGGTGAAAGAATTACAGTATCAAACATATATTCTTCTTTAGAACTTTTTAACTTGAATCCTTCATCTGTTTTTTCAATCGAATCGATAAACTCTGTTTTAATTACGGTTCCAAATCTTTCTGCTTGTTGTTTAAAAACCTGCATAAGCTCTGGTCCCATAATTCCATCAACAAAACCAGGATAG
>JAYQKD010000010.1:0-1401 GCA_038142505.1 Gammaproteobacteria bacterium
ATTGTAGTTACATTCCAAACCCATCTTTGAATTCTATGTTTTGTCATATACTCTGTAAGTTTGTTAGAGGATTTTAGTAACAACTCATTATCTGCAACTGGGTTATGTAAATATTGAAAGCCTTGTCCTAAGCCGTTACTTGGTATCCATCCACTTGGAAAACAAAATGCTATTGCTGCAAGTTTTCCACGATGCATAATCGCTAAATCCTCTTCAAGCTGCATTGAAATATCTAAAAATGATCCTGTTGTTTCTATATCTAGTAATTTTTTTACTTCACTTAAAATGTGTGATTCTTTAAACAACTCAGATTCTCCATATAAGTCTGTATCAAAATCTTCAAGTGAACGTTTTTTTTCTTCTAAGTAATAGTCTGATGGATATTTCTTTACAATTGGTCCTTCATATTTTTGCATCGAAGGATTGTTTAAAAAAGGCACTTTAACAAAGTCAATATTCATTAATATTATTTTATATAGAGAGTTGGGAGTTGTTGTGTCTAAATTAGGTGCTTTAGTCGTTCATGGATTGTTTGAACATAAAGGAAGACAAGAAGATAACGTAAATTGGCTAAATAATCTTGGCATCGAAGCCTTCTCAGTGAATCTACCTGGACATGGAGACATAGAAAACAAAGGTGATGTAGCCTCTTGGGAAGAAAATCTTGATGTCATGTCTGAAGAGTTTCAAAAGTTAGAAAAATTTGATAAAAAAATAATTTTTGCTCACTCTTATGGCTCTCTTGTTTCAGTTTCATCAATATTAAGAGAAGTTGTTAGTCCAGACTATCTTATTCTTTCTGCACCACACTTTGATGACAATTACCCTAAATTTGTTAAGAATCTCTCGGGTACAATGGCAAAATTATTACCTAAATTCAGAGCTCCTTCTCCAGTCACAAAAAAGAATTTATCTACTGATAAAGCAGTGGTAGAGAGTTATTTTTCTGATCCTTTAGTGTTTAGAAGTCTTACATTTAGATTTGATATGAAATCACTCAAGAACAGAATTTTGTTAACAATAATATTTCAAAATTAACAATTCCAACAATTGTGTTGCATGGTGTAAATGATAAAGTTGTACCAATTACTGCTTCAAACAAAATTAAAGAACTTGAAAATGTGAGATTCATTGAAGTTGAAAACTCAATGCATGAAATCCTTAATCAAGATACGCGACCATTTGTTTTAAGCGAAATACATAGTTGGATGAGAGAGTTAAAAATCATTTAGAACCCTTATTGCAAATCATTTGCATTAAGGTATTATCTTTATATAACGTATTGATATAAAGGAAGAAATATAATGCATGTACCTGACGGATTTATAAACGCTCCTGTCTCAGCAGCTACTGGAGTGCTCAGTTTTGGAACTTTATGGGCTTACATAAGATCGGCAAGAC
>JAYQKD010000011.1:0-1272 GCA_038142505.1 Gammaproteobacteria bacterium
CAATAAGCATGCATATTGCATGTTGAATAAGACAATTTTAGTATTATGAGATTAACTATGATGAAATATTTAAAATTCTTTCTTTCATGGATAAGGCATTTTTTGCCCTTATTTACTTATATATTTATCCTTAGTTTCATCAATAAAATTTATTCTTTTTCAGACTATAACTCTACAAATTTTACTAAAAATATTCCTGATATTTCCTTTTTTTATGAGATTGAATATGATTCAATACAAAATACCAAAGGTTTTTTTATAAATCAAGTTTCATATACTTTTTACGACGGTTTTTTAGGCTCTATGCCAAATAGAAATCCTCATCAACCACAATCAATTCTTACCTTTTCTACACTTGGTATTTCGTCACTTACAGTTACTCAAAATTCCGATAACAACCAATTTGGTGGAAGTGGTAATGGTAACAACCTTGATTATGATGTCGAAGTAACTTTTAATTTAAATAGTGGTAGTACTTTTACTCTTGATGCTACTTTTTCTTGGAGAGAACCATCTTCTGGAAACATAGCAATTATTGGTCTTGAATTTAAAAATAATGTCAATCAATCATTTAACTATGGATCATCTACATTTATAATTGACGGTGGTACCCAGAATAACAGTACTTCTTTAGGTTTAAAAATTCCAGGCTCTTCAATTTCTTTTCTGATGGTGATAATAGATCTGGAGCGAACAGTACCAGTGGTATTATTGATTGGTTAAATGATAATTTATCTAGTTCAGATACAACACCTCCAACGTTTACGGTCGATGGAAACTCTTCTGATTATGCGACTAGTGTTGAATTAGGCGGTAGTTATAGTGCAGGTACGATTGCAAATATTGTAGATGAAAGTTCTACAACACAAGCTGTTGGCGGTGACACAGTAACCACAAATACAGCAGGAACTTACTCAGTAACATATACCGTTACCGATGCTGCAAGTAATGCAACTGTGATTACAGAAACCGTAACGGTAACAGATACAACAGACCCAACGTGTACGGTCGATGGGAACTCGTCTGATAATGCGACTAGATGTGAATTAGGCGGTAGTTATAGTGCAGGTACGATTGCAAATATTGTAGATGAAAGTTCTACAACACAAGCTGTTGGCGGTGACACAGTAACCACAAATACAGCAGGAACTTACTCAGTAACATATACCGTTACCGATGCTGCAAGTAATGCAACTGTGATTACAGAAACCGTAACGGTATCAGATAATACAGACACAACGTTTACGGTCGAGGGAGGCTCTTGTGATTATG